>NZ_CP137549.1:6464993-6766243 GCF_033335955.1 Streptomyces sp. N50 | reverse complement strand
GTGACCGGGAACACCGTCAGGTCGTCGGTGCGCAGGAGGATCAGGTCGGCGTCCTTGCCGGGGGTGACGCTGCCGGTGCGGGCGTCGAGTCCGCAGGAGCGGGCGGCGTCGATCGTGGTGAACTCCAGCAGGTCGCGGGAGCGCAGGCCGCCGTCCAGACCGCGCTGCACGGCGAAGGCCGTACGCATAGTGGAGAACATGTCACCGCCGGCCGAGGGGACGTCGTCGACGGACAGGGTCGGGCGCACGCCGGCCGCCAACGCCCGCCCGGTGACCGGCGATCCGAAGCCCATCTTCAGCTCGACGTCCGGGCTGACGGACAGGGAGGCGCCCGCGTCCGCGAGCATCCGCAGCTCTTCGTCGCTGATCCCGTTGGCGTGCACGAACGTGGTGGTCCCCCGCAGCAGACCGTGCGCGTGGAGGTCGGTGACCGTCCCGGCGGCTTCGATGTGCAGGCTGGTGCGCAGGCCGAGTTCGTCCGCCAGCTTCAGTTCCCGGGCGACGGTGTCCATGCCGGTGTCGTCGGGTCCGCGCAGGCCGAACGCCATGGTGACCAGGCCGTCGCCGGTCAGGTCGGAGCGGACGCGGCGGATGTCGGCGTCCACGGAGTCGGCGGTGCCCCAGCCCGCGCCGAGGCAGAAGATCGACCGCCCCGGCGCGTCCCGCAGCGCGGCGACGGCGGCGTCCTCGTGGTCGTGGGTCTGGGCGACGTGGTACCAGTCCAGCATCGTGGTCACACCGGAGTGCAGCGCCTCCAGTCGGCCGAGCAGGGTGCCGGCGTAGACGTCCTCGGGCCGGTAGTGGGGCTTGACCGTGCGGTGCATGGCCAGCGCCCACTCGGGGAACGTCCAGTCCGCGCCGGCGCCCCGGAACGCGGTCTGCCAGCTGTGCCGGTGGTTGTCGACGAAGCCGGGCATGACGATCCGGTCGGTCGCGTCGATCACCTCGGCGTCCGAAGCGTCGACGCGCTCCGCCACCTCGACGATCACACCGTCCTCGATCAGCACGTCACCGCGTGCGAGATCGCCGACCGCCGGGTCCATGCTGACCACGGTGCCGCCGGTGAGCAGGGTTTTCTTCGTCATCGGAGGAGCTCCTCAGTAGTGGGGGGGGTGGCGGGGACGGGGGTGTCGTCGCCCGCTCAGGTGGTCGCCGCTTCAGTCAGCACGGCGTCGGCCGCCTCCAGCGCGTCCGCGACGAGATCCGCCGTGTCCTCGGTCCCCGCCGCCAGCCGGACCAGCCCCAACGGCACGGAGTCCGCGAGCTGTTGCTCGCTGAGCATCCCGCGCCACATCGACGCCGGATGCACGGCCAGCGACTCCACGCCCCCGAGACTGGCCGACCGACGCGGGTAACGCAGCCGCCCCAGAAACGCGTCGGCCATCTCGAACCCACCGGCGAACTCGATGCCGAGCACCCCGCCGAAACCGCTCATCTGGTCCACGGCCAGCTTGTGCTGCGGGTGCGTCGCCAGCCCGGGATAGTGCACCTTCGTCACCGCCGGATGCGAGCTCAACGCCTCAGCGAGGGCAAGGCCGTTGGCGTTGTGCCGCGGCACCCGCAAGGGCAGGGTGCGCATCCCGCGCAGCAGCAGCCACGCGTCGATCGGCCCGAGCGTGGCACCGGTCAGGAGCCCGACGTCCCATATCCGGTCGAGGAGTTCGGCCGGCCCGGCCAGCACGCCCGCGGACACATCGGAATGCCCGTTCAGATACTTGGTCGCGCTGTGCCACACCAGGTCGATACCGAAGTCCACCGGTCGCTGGTTGAGCGGGGTGGCGAAGGTGTTGTCCGCCATGGTCAACACGTCGTGCGCGCGGGCCAGTTCGGCTACGGCGCGCAGGTCGGTGATCCGCAGCAGCGGGTTGCTCGGGGTCTCCACCAGGATCAGCCGGGTCCGCGGGGTCAGCGCCCTCGCGAACGCCTCCGGGTCGGTCTGATCGACCAGCGTGGTGGTCACCCCGAGCCGGGGCAACAGGTTCAGCAGCACCGACGCCGTACCCCCGTAGGTGGACCGCTGCCCGATGACATGGTCACCGGCAGACACCAGCGCCAGCACGGCCGTGGTGAGCGCGGCCATCCCGGACGCGGTGACCATGGCCGCCTCGGTGTTCTCCAACTCCGCCACGACGGCGGCGACTTGGGCGTGGTTCGGGTTGCCGAACCGGGTGTAGAAGTCCTTGCCACGTGCTGCTACGGCCCCTCGCGCGAACGTCTCCCCGTCCTCGGCCGAGAACGCCGCCGTCTGGTAGATGGGCGGGGCCACGGCACGGCTCGGGTGGACCGCGCGGTCGGCGTGAACGGTGATGGTGCTCTTGCCCGGCATGGCTGCCCTTCCGTGGACCTGGACCGTCGGTGCGACTCCATGAAGCGTGACCGACCGGCAGTCCAAGATGCCCGGATCTCGGCAATTTTGGCAGCAAATTGCGCGATGGGCGGGTGCACAATTGTGGTAGCCGGGCCTCCGGCGCAATAATCTGCCGCCATGGACGAGGTGGACCGATCGATTCTGGCCGTACTGGAACAGCACGGCCGCATCAGCAACAACGAGCTGGCCGCCCGCGTCGGGCTCTCGCCGTCCCCCTGTCTGCGGCGCGTGCGCCAGCTGGAGGAGTCCGGGGTCATCCGCGGCTATCGCGCGCTGATCGACCCCGCCGCGATCGGCCGCAGCCTGCGGGTCTTCGCGGGCGTACGGCTGATGCGGCACACGCGCGCGGACGTGGTCGCCTTCGAACACGGGGTCACCCGGCTGCCCGAGGTGGTCGCCTGCCACCACATCACCGGCAACTTCGACTACCTCCTCCAGGTGGAGGTGGCCGACCTCCCGGCCTACGAGGACTTCCACGCCAACCAGCTGGCGACCCTGCCCGGCGTCGCCACGGTGACCAGCTACGTCACGATGAAGACGCTCACGGCCGACACCGACACGGGCACCGCCTGACGGTCAGAGCGTGATGCTGCCCCGGATGCGGACGTCGGCGGCGCCGCTGACCCACACCGTGCCGTCCGCGTCGGCGCTGATCCCGATACTCGCGGCCCGCCCCAGCCGCGTGCCCTGCGAGACCCGGTAGGAGGAGGGCGCGCCGCCGGTCGAGGTGAGCCACTGCCCCACACCGGCGTTCATGCTCCCGCACGCGGGATCCTCGGGCACACCGACGGCGGGGGCGAAGGTACGCATCTCGAACGCGTGCCGGGACCCGTCGGGGTGGGCCCCGATCGCCCCGACCATCGCGTCCGGAAAGGCGGAGAAGTCAGGTTCGAGGGCGAGTACCTCCTCGGCCGTGGCCAGCCGCACCACGGCCCACCCGGGCCCGTTGTCGACCCACTGATGGGCCACGACCCGGTCCCGCGAGATCCCGAACGCGTCCACGATCCGCAGCAGTTGATCCTCGTCGAGGTCCCCCTCCCGCACCCGGGGCGGAGCGGCGAAGGCCAGCGTCCCCTCACCCCGCCGCACGGCGACCAGTCCCGCGCCGCACTCCTGCACGACGCGTTCGTCGTCCCGGGGTGTGCCGCCGCCGTCCAGCCAGGCACACGCGGACCCGAGCGTGGGGTGCCCGGCGAACGGCAGCTCACCCCCGGGGGTGAAGATCCGCAGCCGGTAGTCCGCCTCGGGGACGGTGGGCGGCAGCACGAACGTGGTCTCGGACAGGTTCGTCCAGCGCGCCAGCCCCTGCATCTCCTCGGCGCTCAGGTCGGTCCCGTCGAGCACGACGGCAACCGGGTTGCCGGAAAAGGGGCTGGTGGAAAACACGTCGACCTGCACGAACGAACGGGTACGCGGCATGCTCATCAAGGCCTTTCCAGCGGCTGCGACGGAGGCAGGTCCATCTCAGCGGGTGCCCTCACGGCGAGGACAGGGCCAACCGCGACAAAGTGGACTGACCGGCCGGGACGTGCCTCAGCCGAAGTGCCGGACGCGGGCCGCCGTCCCAGGCGCATAGGGCAGCCAGTCGCGCACCGACCCACTCGCGACGAACTCGGCGACCGCGGTGGCGAAGGCGCGGCCCAGCTCCCGTACGGCATCGGTGACCCGGCCCAGCATCGGAGTGTCCGGGTAGGCGTCGAACGTGCCGAAGAGAAAGGGCAGTTCGCCGCAGTGGGTGGCGCCCAGGCCGTACGGGTCCTCGGCCGGGCGGTGGTCGAACTCGTAGACGTAGGTCGCGTTGCCACCGGCGGCGTGATGGTCGGCGATCCGCAGCGAGTCGGCGCGGAACAGCTCGTCGGTCACCATCGCGGTGAACACCCGCGCGGGGGTGGGCTCTTCGAGCCGGGCGGCGTACCGCTCGTAGAACTCGGCGGCGCTTGTGCCCAGTTGGCCGGTGAGAAGTTCCAACGCATCGTCGACGCCGAGGTTCTGGACGTTCGGGTCGAAGGCGGTGAACGCGCTCGCCTCGTCCCGGGTGGTGCCGATCAGCAGCGACTTGCCCTCCAGCCCACCCTCCACGAGCCCCCGATACAGATCGCGGGGAAGGCCGGGCCCGCCGAGCACCGGATGCATGGGCGGGGCCGCGTCGCCCGGGCGCGCGAGCTGCCCCGCGAGCCGGCCGTAGGCGGACAGCAGTTGCTCAACGGGCAGCGCGCGCAAGGTGGTTGCCGTATCCGCTCCGTCCGGCACGCCGAGCAGCCGCAGGTACGCTTCGGCGCTCTCGGCCGCGTGCCGCGGGTCCTGCGGCACCAGGCCGAACGGGCCGCTCTGCAGCAGCACCCGGTTCACGAGTCCCGAGGTCCGGGGATCGAGGGCCAGCGCGAGCGAGGCATACGCTCCGGCCGACTGTCCGCCGACCGTCACCTCGCGCGGATCGCCGCCGAAGGAGGCGATGTTGTCCCGCACCCAGGCCAGCAGGGCGGCCTGGTCCTGGGCGCCGAGGTTAGCGGCGCCGATCTCCGGCAGATACAGGTAACCCAGCGGCCCCACGCGGTAGTTGGCGGTGACCACCACGATGTCGCCGAGCGCGGCGAGCCGCCCGCCGTCGTACCAGTCCCAGCCGCCGGAGCCGCTGGTGAAGCCGCCCCCGTGCCACCACACGAGGACCGGCCGGGGCGTGTCGTCCTCCAACGCCCCTGGCGGAACATGGATGTTGACGGTCAGGCAGCCGTCCTCGCCCCAGTCCGGCACGCGGGCCCCCATCACCCGTTCCAGCCGGGAGGCCCCCTGCGGGACGGCGGGCCCGGCCTGTACGGCCTCCCGCACGCCGGTCCACCCCGGGTGCGGCCGAGGCGGCGCGAACCGCAGCTCACCGACAGGCGACGCGGCATACGGAATCCCCCGGAAGGAGACCGCCTCGCCCCGCGCGACACCCCGGACCCGGCCCCGATCCGTCTCCACGACACCCACCGCCATCGGGCTCACCCTCTCTCCGTCGTCCGCTCCGAACCGTTTCTAGCGGCGAGCGCCGATCCGAGCCAGAATGAGAGGACGGAAGCGCGAAAGCAGGACAGAGGACCGGGCAGACATGGCGAAAGCAAGCCACTCCTTGAGCGGGACGGACCGCCGGATCGCCGCCGCGATGCTGGCCTCCCCGCGGGCCTCGTGGCGCACGGTCGGCCGCGTCCTGGGCATCTCGGAGCGCACGGTGGTGCGGCGCGCGGCCCCGCTGTTCCACGACAAGACCCTGCGCGCCACCGCCGTACGCAGCCCGGTGTGGTTCCCCGACCTGATCCCGCTGGCCCTGCGCATCCGCTGCCGCCCCAACCAGATCGGCGCCATCGCCGCGACCCTGGCCCGCCGCCCCGACACGATCTGGGTGGATGTCCTCGGCGGCGGCGACGAGGTCTGCACGATCCTGTTCCTGGACGGCCCGGACGCGCGCAACTCCCTTCTCCTGCGCGACCTTCCGGCCACCCCGGCGGTCCAGTCGTGGACCTCGCACATCCTCCTACGAGTCTTCCCGGCGGCCTTCGACTGGAGCGGCGGCCTGCTCACGGCGGCCGAACTGGCCGGACTCAGGCCGGAGTTGCCCGCCCCGGCCGCCCGATCGGCCCTCCAGCACATCGACCAGGCGCTGATCGCCACCCTGGTCGAGGACGGCCGGGCCTCCTACACCGACCTGGCCCGCCGCGCCGACACCACCGCCCTCACCGCCCGCCGCCGCCTGGAGGCACTGGTCGGCGACCAGGTGATCAGACTCGCGACCGAGGTCGACCTGGCCCGCCTGGGCATCCGCACCGAAGCGCTGCTGTGGATCACCGTCGCCCCCGGCGGCCTGGAGGAGACGGGCCGCGAACTGAGCCGCCACCCCCAGGTCCGCTTCGCCTCGGCCACCACCGGCTCGGCCAACCTCCTGGTGGCCGTCGCCGCCGCCGACCTCAACGCGCTCTACCACTTCCTGAACGACACGATCGGCGCCCTCCCCCACGTCACCACGCTGGAGGTCACCCCCATCCTGAGCGGCGTGAAGAGAACGGGCCTGGTCCGCCCGGGCAGCCTCTGACACCGCTCCTTCAGGTCCGGTCGTCAGAACCAGGAGGGCCCGGCGTTGGTGTACGGCGCCTGGAGCGCTGCCGCTTCCTCGTCGGAGAGCCTCAACGCGAGGGCGTCCACGGTCTGTTGGAGGTGGTGGGGCTGGGTGGCTCCGACGATCGGCGCCGACACCAGCGGGTTGCGCAGGACCCAGGCAAGGGCGATCTGGGCCATGGGTACGCCTCGGGCTTCCGCCAGCTTCTGCACCGCGTTGATGACCGGCACGTCGTACTCGCTGTCGAAGGCCCGCACGACATGATCCGTGGCCGAGCGGGTGCTCTGCTCGCCGGCGGGGCGGGCGAGGCGGCCCTTGCCGTTCGGGGAGTACGGGACCAGGCCCACGCCCAAGTCGCCGCACAGGGCCATGAGTTCGGGCTCGTCCTGGCGGCGCAGGAGGTTGTACTGGTTCTGCATGGACACGAAGCGGGTCCAGCCGCCGAGGTCGGCCGCGTGCTGGAGCTTGGCGAACTGCCAGCCGTACATGGACGAGGCGCCGAGGTAGCGGACCTTGCCCGCCCTGACCACGTCGTGCAGGGCCTCCATCGTCTCCTCGACCGGGACCTCGTCGTCGAAGCGGTGGATCTGGTAGAGGTCGATGTAGTCCGTGCCCAGCCGGGTCAGCGAGGCGTCGACCTGTTCGAGGATCGCCTTGCGGGACAGGCCCTCCCCGCCCGGACCGTCGTGCATCTTCCCGCGCACCTTGGTGGCCAGCACGATGTCCTCGCGCCGGGAGTACTCACGGATCGCCCGGCCGGTGAACTCCTCGGAGGTGCCCGCCTGGTAGACGTTTGCGGTGTCCCAGAAGGTGATCCCCAGCTCGACGGCCTGCCGGAAGAACGGCGCGGCCCTGTCCTCGGTCAGCGCCCACGGGTGGGCACGCGGGACGGTCGGGTCGCCGTAGCTCATGCAGCCGAGGGCGAGGCGGCTCACCTTCAGGCCGGTGGTGCCGAGACGGGTGTACTCCATGGTGAGGCTCCTTCGCGGTCAAGTACGGCTGTATGTCGGTGAGTTGGCGGACGCGAGGGTTCCTCAGTGGGTGGTGTATCCGCCGTCGACGGGGAGCGCGACCCCGACCACGAAGCTCGCGGCGGGGCTGCACAGCCACAGGACGGCCGCCGCGATCTCGTCGGCGCGGCCCAGCCGTCCGATCGGCTGCTGCTGCATGATCTCGGCCATGGCCTCGGCCTGCCCTTCGAGCATGTCGGCGACCATGGGGGTGTCGATCACGCCGGGGCAAACAGCGTTGATCCGGACGCCCTTGGGCGCGTACTCGACCGCCGCGCTCTTGGTCAGGCCGATCACCCCGTGCTTGGACGCGTGGTACGCGGCCCGCTCCGGAAGCCCCACCAACCCGCCCAGGGAAGAGCAGTTGACGATGGCGCCGCCGCTGCCCTGCTCCCGCATCCGGCGCAGTTCGTGCTTCTGAGCGGCCCAGACACCGCGCAGATTAACGGCGTGGACGTGGTCGAAGTCCTCGGCCGTCTCGTCGGCCGCGTCACTGGGCGGGACCTGCACACCGGCGTTGTTGAACGCCATGTCGAGGCGGCCGTACTCAGCGACCGCCCGGTCGACCATCGCGGCGGCCTGCGCCTCGTCCGTGACGTCGCAGGCGACACCGATCGCCCGGTGACCGGCCGCCGTGAGCTCCTCGGCCGCGTGCCGTACGGCCTTCTCGTCGAGGTCGGCCAGAACGACCGCGGCGCCGGCCTCGGCAAAGGCCCGGGCGGTGGCGAGGCCCAT
Source organism: Streptomyces sp. N50 (assembly GCF_033335955.1). Lineage (GTDB taxonomy): Bacteria > Actinomycetota > Actinomycetes > Streptomycetales > Streptomycetaceae > Streptomyces. The sequence goes on along the minus strand of NZ_CP137549.1, from coordinate 6,758,040 downwards.
GCCGGAGGCTGCGCCGGTGACAAGGGCGACCTGGTCGTGGAAGTCATAGGTCGGGTTCATGAGAGAGGCAATTCCCATCGCGGATCGGTGAGTTGGCAGGTCAGGGGCGCAGCAGTACCTTGACGGCGCGGCGCTCGTCCATGGCCCGGTAGCCCTCGGCGGCCTGGTCCAGCGGCAGGGTCAGGTCGAAGACCTTGCCGGGTTCGATACGGCCGTTCAGGACGCGGTCGATCAGGTCGGGCAGGAAGCGGCGCACAGGCGCGGGGCCGCCGCGCAGGGCGACGTGGGAGAAGAACAACTCCTCGCCGTCGATGGCCACTTGGTGCGGGACGCCGACGAAGCCGACGTTGCCGCCGGGGCGGGTGGAGCGGACGGCCTGGCTCATCGACTCCTGCGTACCGACGCACTCCAGGACGGAGTCGGCGCCGAGGCCGCCGGTGAGTTCCTTGACGCGGGCGACGCCGTCCTCGCCGCGTTCGGTGACGATGTCGGTGGCTCCGAAGTCGGTGGCCAGGCGCTGCCGGGAGGCGTGGCGGCTCATGGCGATGATCCGCTCGGCGCCGAGTTCGCGGGCGGCGATGACGCCGGACAGTCCGACCGCGCCGTCGCCGACCACGACCACCGTGGAGCCGGGCTTCACCTCGGCGGCGACGGCCGCGTACCAGCCGGTGCCCATCACGTCGGAGAGGGTGAGCAGGCTCGGCACGAACGTGTCGTCGGGCTGCCCGTCGAGGGCGACCAGGGTGCCGTCGGCGAGCGGGACGCGGATGTACTCGGCCTGGCAGCCGCCGACGAACTCCCGGTGCGGGCAGGAGGTTTGATACCCGGCACGGCAGACCGGACAGGTGTTGTCGGAGGCGAAGAAGGAGCCGATCACGAACTGCCCCGGCTTGATGTCCCGCACCTCGGCGCCGGTCTCCTCGACCACGCCGACGTACTCGTGGCCGATCGGTGTGGGCCGGGTGACCTCGTTGATGCCGCGGTAGTCCCACAGGTCGGAGCCGCATACGCAGGCTGCGACGGTGCGGATGACCGCGTCGGTGGGGGCGAGGATCTTCGGTTCGGGGAGGTTCTCCACCCGGATGTCACCGGGGGCGTGGATCACAGTTGCGCGCATGGGTGTTCCTGTATCCGTGGGGGGGTGGGGAGGGACGGTCAGTTCGAGGCGCGCGTGCTGGTGCGCGGGCCGCCGTACTCGGCGTCGGTGACGTGCTCCAGCCACTCGACCTCGTCGCCCTCCCACAGGGCGAGGTGTTCCATGAACTGGTCCGGGGTGGCGCCGTGCCAGTGCTCCTCGCCGGGCGGGCAGCCGATCGTGTCGCCCGGGTGGGCCTCGATGATCACGCCGTCCCGGGTGCCGACGAGGGCGACTCCGGACACGACGTGCAGGGTCTGCCCCAGGCCGTGGCTGTGCCAGGCGGTACGGGCACCGGGCGCGAAGCGGACCAGGTTGGCCCGCGCCCGGGAGGGCTCGTCGCCCCGGAGGATCACGTCCGCCCAGACGTCACCGGCGAACATGTGCGGGGGCAGCTTCATGGTCGCGGGCTGCTTGAGGATCTCCATGGTGGTACGTGCTCCTTGCGTCGGCGTGACGGGTGGACGTGTGGAGGGGAGGGGGGTCAGGGCTTGCGGAACAGTTCCCGGGCCACGGTCAGCGCGGACATCGCCCGGGGCCAGCCGGCGTAGAACGCCATGTGCGTGATCGTCCCGACGATTTCCTCCTCGGTGACGCCGTTCCGCCTGGCCAGCGGGATGTGGAAGGTGAGCTGCTCGCTGCTGCCGCTGGTGATCAGGCTGGCCACGGTGACCAGGCTGCGGTCCCTCGGGGACAGCTCCGGGCTCTTCCACTCCTGCCCGAACAGCACGTCCTCGCTGTAGCCGGCGAGGGCCGGGGCGATGTCCCCGAACAGCTCGCGCGGGCCCGGGGGCTGGGTCTTCTCCGTCATCGTCCGTGTCCTCTCCATCGCGGCGCGGCCTGCGCCACCACCGATGGAACTGCAGGTCACACGCACGGGGAAGGACTCGTTGATACGTGTACTGCCAGTACACCCTTCGCCCGGAGACACCATGGGACAAGCCGACGTAGCCTCGAAACCATGGACAACCGGAGCGAGGTACGCGAGTTCCTGACCAGCCGCCGCGCCAAGATCACGCCCCAGCAGGCGGGCCTGCCCGCCCACACGGGCAACCGGCGCGTGAAGGGGCTGCGCAGGGAAGAGGTCGCGCTGCTCGCCGGTGTCAGCGCCGAGTACTACGCCCGCCTGGAGCGCGGCAACCTCTCCGGTGTCTCCGAACCCGTCATCGACGCCCTCGCCCGCGCCCTCCAGCTCGACGACGCCGAACGCGCCCACCTCGACGACCTCGCCCGTACGGCCAACACCAGCCGCCGACCGGCCCGCCGCCGCGCCCCGCAGGCGATCCGCGCGAGCCTCCAGCACCTGCTGGACGCGATGACCGAGGCCCCCGCCTTCATCCGCAACGGCCGCCTCGACATCGTCGCCACCAACCGGCTCGGCCGCGCCCTCTACGCCCCGGTCTTCGCCGACCCCGCGCGGCCCGTCAACCTCGCCCGCTACGAGTTCCTCAACCCCGGCGCCGCCGACTTCCTGCCCGAGCTCGAACGCCAGGCAGCCGGAGCGGTCGCGTTGCTGCGCACCGAGGCCGGACGCGACCCGTACAACCGGGACTTGACCGACCTGGTCGGTGAACTGTCCACCCGCAGCGAGAAGTTCCGCACCCTGTGGGCCGCCCACGACGTACGGCTGCACCAGACCGGCGTCAAGCACTTCCACCACCCCGCGGTCGGCGAACTCGCCCTCCCCTTCGAGGCGATGCCCATCCCGACCGAGCCGGGCCTCACCCTCACCGCCCTCAGCGCGGAACCGGGCACCCCGGCCCACGACAGCCTTCAGCTGCTGGCCAGTTGGGCCGCGACCCTCGACCAGGACACCACCGCGGGGAGCACCGCGGAGCTGTGACGGGGAGTGCCGGTCGGCACCGGGTCACGGCACCTGCGGCGGGCCGGGCCTCCGACATCGTTGTCGAAGGCCCGGCCCGCGCGATGCGCTGATCTACGGGACGCGGCCGGACCCGAGCGGGCACCGGACGCCGGGGAGTGCCGTCGGCCTACGGCGTGTAGACGGCGGCACTGCCGTACAGCTGCTTGGTGAACGCGGAGACGTCGGCGGTGCGGTCGGTGCCGTCGAGGTTGTACGTCAGGAAGACGCCGTACCCCTCACTGACCGTGCGGGCGGCGAGGGAGGCGGCCGTGCTCTGCGAGGTGCCGCCGATCTGGACGGCCGCCGGTGACAGCTTCGCCTTGGGCAGGGCGATGCCGGGGACCTGCCAGCTGCCGTAGTACGGGTTCCAGGCGTAGTCGAACTTGGAGGTGACGTCGACGCCGCCGTAGGACAGGCGCGACGCGGCCGGGCCGATGTTGTAGAGGCTGATGATCTTGCCGGGCATGTTGGCGCGCAGTGCCGACACCAGGTACACGAACGAGCTGGCGTTGGGCTGGGTGGTGCCGTTGTTGCCGTAGTCGGCGTACTCGTCGTCGAAGTCGATGCCGTCGAGGCCGTACTTGGTCACGGTGTCCGACAGCTGCTTCGCGAACGTCGAAGCCGTCTGCTGGGACGGGAAGTTGGCGAAGCCCGAGCCCTGGTGGTTGCCGAGCACCGAGAGGACGACCTTGATGCCCTTCTGCTGCAACGGCCGTATCTGCGTGGCGGCGTTGTCGAGAACGCTCTGCACGTTCGGGTTGAAGTACAGGGTCCCCGCCTTCGTGCCCGCGTCGTAGTTGATGTTCGCCGCGAAGATCACGGCGATGTCGAAGACGTTGGCGCCGCCGTTGGCGAGCGTGTATTTACCGACGTTCAGCATGCTGTTGTTGTTGACCTCGACGTACGCCACCGAGGTCGGTCCCTGCTTCGCGGCGGCGGGGGCCGCTGTCGCGCCGGTCGTGGCGGTCGCACCCAAGGCGAGGGCCGCGATCGCCGAGAGGGCGAGCGCGGCCGTCCTTACTCTTCTCCGCACCGGAGTGAACATCGTTGATCGGTCTCCCATCGCATGGAGCGGCGCCCGCCCTGCCGGCGAGCGCCGAGGGGTCCCCCGCCCCTTCCGTTCCCGGGACCGAATCCCCGGAACCATGCGGGAACGCTTCCCGACTCCACGCACATCCCGCCACAACTCTCAATCCGGGCAAGGGAGTTGCCGGAAAGCCGCGCCGCAAGGCACGGATGTGGTGGAACCGCGGCACCGCCCCTACAACCCCACGATCTTGTTCCACTCCTTGGCGAACTCCACCCGCTCCGTGGACGTGATGTCCCGCGCGATCGCGAGGTGCTTGCGCATCGTCGAGTCCGGGAAGATCAGCGGGTTCTCGGCCAGCGCCGCTGTGTCCTTGTCCTTGGAGTCCGCGAGGACCGCCTGCGCCGCGGGGACGGGGCAGACGTAGTTGACCCAGGCGGCGAGTTCCGCGGCGACCTCGGGGTCGTAGTAGTAGTCGATCAGCTTTTCGGCGTTCGTCTTGTGGCGGGCCAGGTCGGGGATCATCAGGGAGTCCGCCCAGAGTTCGGCACCCTCCTCGGGGACGACGAAGCGGATGTCCGGGTTGTCGGCCTGGAGTTGGATCACATCGCCGGAGTAGGCCTGGCAGGCGAGGACGTCGCCGCTGACCAGGTCCTTGGTGTAGTCGTTGCCGGTGAAGCGGCGGATCTGGTTCCGGCTGATCTGGGTCTGTACCTGGTCGCACACCTTGTGGAAGTCGGCGGCGGTCCACTTGGTGATGTCGACGCCGTTGCCCTGCATCAGCAGCGCGAACGCCTCGTCGAGCCCGGAGAGCAGGGTGACCCGGCCCTTCAGGTCGCTCGCCCACAAGTCGGAGACATGGCGGATCTCGCGGCCGAGCTTGCGGTGGTTGTACGCGATGCCGGTGATGCCCGACTGCCACGGCACGGTGTACCGGCGGCCCGGGTCGAACGCGGGTGAACTGAGCTGCGGGTCAAGGTACTTCGCCACATTCGGCTGCGCGGACCGGTCCATCCGCTGGACCCAGCCGAGGCGCACGAACCGCGCGCACATCCAGTCGCTCATGACGATCAGGTCGCGGCCGGTCTGCTGGTGGTTCATGAGCGCCGGGCTGATCTTGCCGAAGAACTCGTCGTTGTCGTTGATCTCCTCGATGTAGTCGACGGAGATCCCGGTCTTCTTCTCGAAGGCGTCCAGCGTGGGCCGCTTCGTCTGGTCGTCGTCATCGGTGTCGATGTACAGCGGCCAGTTCGCCCAGGTCAGCTTCTTGTCCTTGGCGGACAGATCGGCACCGGCGCGGTCCCCGGCCTTCACATACGCGGCGGGCACACCGCACCCGGCGAGCGCGCCGAGCGCGGCGGTACCGCCGAGGGCGCGCAGCAGGGAGCGGCGGGAGGGCGAGAGCGACTTCGGAGTCTGGGGCACCCGCGCAGCATGACCCGCCGACCTGTCCCCGATCAATGGACGCTGCGTCGAGCGGCTTCCCGCGGACCCGACACCTTGTCGATCGGTTGCCTGTGAAGTAACCGCCCGTTCACACGGAGCGGACGGCGCGAGATCCTCGTCGGCGCCGGTCCGGGTGTCCGGCACCGCGACAGCCAGGTCTCCCCGGAACACAACACCGCGGCCCCGCACGGGAGTTGATCCCGTGCGGGGCCGCGCGTGTACGTCCGGTCGAGCGCCGCAGGCCTACGCGTCCAGCGACGTCATCACGTGCTTGATCCGCGTGTAGTCCTCGAAGCCGTAGCCCGACAGGTCCTTGCCGTAGCCCGACTTCTTGAAGCCGCCGTGCGGCATCTCGGCGACCAGCGGGATGTGCGTGTTGATCCACACGCAGCCGAAGTCCAGGGACTTCGACAGCCGCATCGCGCGCCCGTGGTCCTTCGTCCAGACCGAGGAGGCCAGCGCGTAGTCGACGCCGTTGGCCCACTCGATGGCCTGGGCCTCGTCCGTGAAGGACTGGACGGTGATGACCGGCCCGAAGACCTCGTTCTGGATGATCTCGTCGTCCTGCTTGAGGCCCGAGACGACGGTCGGGGCGTAGAAGTAGCCCTTCTCGCCCACCCGGTGGCCGCCGGACTCGACCTTCGCGTGCGCCGGCAGCCGCTCGATGAAGCCGGTCACCTGCTTGAGCTGGTTGGCGTTGTTGAGGGGGCCGTACAGCACGTCCTCGTCGTCCGGCTGCCCGGTCTTCGTCTCGGCCGCCGCCTTCGCGAGCGCCGCCACGAACTCGTCGTGGATCGACTCCTGGACCAGGACGCGCGTCGCCGCCGTACAGTCCTGCCCCGCGTTGAAGAAGCCCGCGACCGAGATGTCCTCAACGGCCTTGGCGATGTCGGTGTCCTCGAAGACCACGACCGGGGCCTTGCCGCCCAGCTCCAGGTGGACCCGCTTGAGGTCCTTGGACGCGGACTCGGCGACGGACATGCCCGCGCGCACCGAACCGGTGATGGAGGCCATCGCCGGCGTGTGGTGCTCGACCATCGCGCGGCCGGTGTCCCGGTCGCCGCAGACGACGTTGAAGACGCCCTTGGGCACGATCGAACCGATGATCTCGGCGATCAGGACGGTGGAGGCGGGGGTGGTGTCCGAGGGCTTCAGGACGACCGTGTTGCCGGCGGCCAGGGCCGGGGCGAACTTCCAAACCGCCATCATCATCGGGTAGTTCCACGGCGCGACCTGCGCGCAGACGCCGATCGGCTCGCGCCGGATGATGGAGGTCATGCCCTCCATGTACTCGCCGGCGCTGCGCCCCTCCAGCATCCGGGCCGCGCCCGCGAAGAAGCGGATCTGGTCCACCATCGGCGGGATTTCCTCGGAGCGGGTGAGCCCGATCGGCTTGCCGGTGTTCTCCACCTCGGCCGCGATCAGCTCCTCCGCGCGCTCCTCGAACGCGGTGGCGATGTCCAGCAGGAACTTCTGCCGCTTGGCCGGGGTCTCGTCCCGCCAGGCCGGGAAGGCAGCGGCGGCGGCCGCCATCGCGGCGTCCACGTCCGCCGCTCCGGACAGGGGCGCGGTCGCGTACGCCTCACCGGTCGCCGGGTTGACCACCTCGGTGGTCCGTCCGTCGGCGGCGTCCCGGAACTCACCGTCGATGTAATTGCGCAGACGACGCAGCTCGGTGCTCACTGCCGGCCCTCCAAGGTCTGGGTGTTCTGAGTGTGTCCAATCACTGAGACACCCACCCTAATCGCCCGGCCCACGTTTTCAACACCCCCGATCGCGCCAAGGCTACGAAATCCGCAAGTCTCGACCACGTAAACAACGAATTTCATCGAAGCGGCCTTGCGGAACGGTCGAGACGTCGTGCACAGTGAAGCCGTGGCCAGTCGCAGCGCAGAACAGAGGGACTCCCGCGAGTCCAGGAACGGCAGCACTCCTCATCTGGACGCCGTCTCCCTCGCCATCATCGAGCAGCTCCAGGAGGACGGCCGCCGGCCGTACGCCGCGATCGGCAAGGCCGTGGGCCTCTCCGAGGCGGCCGTGCGCCAGCGCGTCCAGAAGCTGCTCGACCAGGGCGTCATGCAGATCGTCGCCGTCACGGACCCGCTCACCGTGGGCTTCCGCAGACAGGCGATGGTCGGGGTGAACGTCGAAGGTGACGTCGAGAACGTCGCCGACGCGCTGACGGCCATGCCGGAAGTGGAGTACGTGGTGATGACCGCGGGCTCGTACGACCTCCTCGCCGAGATCGTCTGCGAGGACGACGACCACCTGCTGGACGTCATCAACAAACGCATCCGGGCGCTGCCCGGCGTGCGCTCCACCGAGAGCTTCGTTTATCTGAAGCTCAAGAAGCAGACCTACATGTGGGGAACCCGATAACCGTGAGCAAGGACCTCAGCCGCACCGCGTACGACCACCTGTGGATGCACTTCACCCGCATGTCCTCGTACGAGAACGCGCCCGTTCCCACGATCGTCCGTGGCGAGGGCACCTACATCTACGACGACAAGGGCAAGCGCTACCTCGACGGTCTCGCGGGTCTGTTCGTGGTCCAGGCCGGTCACGGCCGCGCCGAGCTGGCCGAGACCGCCGCCAAGCAGGCGCAGGAGCTGGCGTTCTTCCCCATCTGGTCGTACGCCCACCCCAAGGCCGTAGAACTGGCGGAGCGTCTCGCCCACTACGCGCCGGGCGACCTGAACAAGGTCTTCTTCACCACCGGCGGCGGCGAGGCCGTCGAGACCGCCTGGAAGCTCGCCAAGCAGTACTTCAAACTGCAGGGCAAGCCGACCAAGTACAAGGTCATCTCCCGCGCGGTCGCCTACCACGGCACTCCGCAGGGCGCCCTGTCCATCACCGGACTCCCGGCGCTGAAGGCCCCGTTCGAGCCCCTCGTGCCCGGCGCGCACAAGGTGCCGAACACCAACATCTACCGCGCCCCGCTCTTCGGCGACGACCCGGAGGCCTTCGGCCGCTGGGCCGCCGACCAGATCGAGCAGCAGATCCTCATGGAGGGCCCGGAGACGGTCGCCGCGGTCTTCCTGGAGCCCGTGCAGAACGCCGGCGGCTGCTTCCCGCCCCCGCCCGGCTACTTCCAGCGGGTGCGCGAGATCTGCGACCAGTACGACGTGCTGCTCGTGTCGGACGAGGTCATCTGCGCCTTCGGCCGCCTGGGCACGATGTTCGCCTGCGACAAGTTCGACTACGTGCCGGACATGATCACCTGCGCCAAGGGCATGACCTCGGGCTACTCCCCGATCGGCGCCTGCATCATCTCCGACCGCCTGGCCGAGCCGTTCTACAAGGGCGACAACACCTTCCTGCACGGCTACACCTTCGGCGGCCACCCGGTCTCCGCCGCGGTCGGCCTCGCCAACCTCGACATCTTCGAGCGCGAGGGCCTCAACCAGCACGTCCTCGACAACGAGGCCAACTTCCTCCAGACCCTCCAGAAGCTGCACGACCTCCCGATCGTCGGCGACGTCCGGGGCAACGGCTTCTTTTACGGCATCGAGCTGGTCAAGGACAAGGCCACCAAGGAGACCTTCACGGACGAGGAGTCGGAGCGCGTGCTCTACGGCTTCGTCTCGAAGAAGCTCTTCGAGTACGGCCTCTACTGCCGCGCCGACGACCGCGGTGACCCGGTCATCCAGCTGTCGCCGCCGCTGATCTCCGACCAGTCGACCTTCGACGAGATCGAGGGCATCGTCCGCCAGGTGCTGACCGAGGCCTGGACGAAGCTCTAGCCGTCGGCAGTTCAGCGGTTTATACGGCCCGGGGTGCACCCGTACGAGTGAGAAGGACGCACCCCGGGCCGTGTGCTGTCCGGGGTCGCACCCCCACCCTCCTTAGCGTGCCTGGTAACCGATCGGCCCCGTCCTCGTTCCCCCGCAAGGGGGACGCGGTACGGAAAACGGATCAGAACGAGGTGTACGCGCATGGTGGCCCCGCCGGACAACGACGTGCTCTGGGCACGCGCCCTGCACTTCCAGCACCACGACGGCACGCCCGCGCTGGGCGGTGTCTCGCTCGGCGTCCGGGAGGGCGAGATCCTCGCCGTCACGGGCCCGCGCGGCAGCGGCAAGACGACCCTGCTGCGCTGCCTCTCCGGCCTGGAGCGCCCCAGCCGCGGCGAGGTCTGGTTCAACAGCGTGCCCGTGCACACGATGGGCCCGCTCACCCGGGAACGGCTGCGCCGCGACCGCTTCGGCTGGATCGACCCGGCCCCCGTGCTCGTCCCGGAGCTGAACGTCTGGGAGAACGCGGCCCTCCCCCTGATGCTGCGCGGCACCAGCCGCCGCCGCGCCAAGACCGCCGCCCTGGAGTGGCTGGACCGCCTCGACATCGGCGACCACGCCCGCAAACGCCCGCACGAGCTGCGCCAGGCGGAGCGCCAGCGCGTCTCCATCGCCCGCGCGCTGGCCCCGGCGCCGACGGTCCTGTTCGCCGACGAGCCGACGGCCCCGCTGCACCGCGCGGACCGCGCCCAGGTCCTGCGCACGCTCACGACGGCCGCCCGCTCGCACGGCATCACCGTCGTCCTCGCGACCCACGAGGCGGAGACCGCGGCCCTCGCGGACCGTACGGTGTCGCTCCTGGACGGACGCCGGGTGAACACGGTCCACCTCCCCCCGGTCGCCGAGTCGGAAGGCCGGGCCGCGTGCTCGCTCTCCGTCTGACCCGCGGCTCGCACCCCGCCGTCCAACTGCGCCGCCTGCTGGTCGCGGTGGCCTCGGCGGGCACGGGCTTCCTCCTCCTCTGCACCCTCGGCTACGCGATGAGCCACCCCGACTCCGCCGCCGCCGCGGCCCTCCGCCTGGCCTGGTGCGCGACCCCGCTGGCCGCCACCGTCTACTTCGCGGTCGCCGTCGCCCGCACCGACCCGGCGACGAAACCCCGCCCCGGCCTCTCCGCGATCGGCCTCGGCCCGGGCCGCCTGATGGCGATCTCGGCAACGACGACCGCGTTGGCCTGCACCCTCGGCTCCATGCTCGCCCTGCTCTTCTTCCTCCACCTCCGCGGCGACCTCACCGGCATGCCCTTCGACGGAGCGGCGGCGGAGTTCCTCGCCTCGGACACCCCCCTGCCCCTCCCGGCCGCCCTCACCCTCCTCGCCATCGTCCCCGTGACCGCATCCGTCTCGGTGGCCCTCACCCTCCGCCCGAAGGACACCAAACACCCGTCCACGACGAAGAACGGCCCGAGGTCCTACGGCCGTTTCGGCGCCTACGGCAAGTCGGGCACCCGCGAGACCTTCGGGGCGTACGGCAGGTTCGGCGCCCACCTGCGAACGGGCGGCCGTACGGCGGCAGTTGAGGAGACGTCGGCGCCCGAACCGGCGACCGACACCGAACCGACCGCCACCGTCACAGGCCCCGTCGACCTGGACCCCACCCGCCCCCCGGCCCCCCGCGAGGTCCCCAAGGGCCTCCCTTGGGGCGTGGCCGTCCTCGCCGCCGGTCTCGCCGTCGAGGCGTACGCGAACCGGACGGCGGACACCGACGGGCTGTCGATGCCCGGCGGTCACGCGGGCGGCCCCGCGGGTGTGCTGGCCGGCTGGGTGCTGACCGCGCTCGGTCTCGCCCTGGCCGGCCCCGGCCTCACCCACCTGTGCGGACGGCTCCTCCAGGCCGTGCGCCCGGGCGCGCTGCGGCTCCTCGCGGGCCGGGTCCTCATGGAGGAGGCGACCCGCATCGGCCGCCCCCTGGGCGTGGTCTGCGCGGTGGCGTCGGGCGCGTACGCGATGACCGCGCTCTACGACACGGACGCGGCCGTCGGCCCGCTCACCACCCTCGGCACGCTGCTGGTGACCGGCTGCACGGTGGCGACCCTGCTCACCGCCGCCGTCGAGGCCCGGCAGGCCCGCGCCGACACCACGGCCGCGCTGGTCCGGCTCGGCGCCCCCGCCACCGTGCTGCGCAGCGCCGCGGCTCTCCGCGCGGGCGCGCTGCTCGCCCTGTTCGTGCCGCTGACCGTCGTGATCGCCGAACTCGCGGCACTTCCGCTCGCCCACCGATGAGTTTTCCGCGAAGCTCCGGTCTACCCACCGAATAGCACGCACGCCCGATGGGAGAGGCCCCAGCATGTACCAGCAGATGATCTTCGTGAACCTGGCCGTGAACGACGCCGCCGCGTCGAAGAAGTTCTTCACCGAGCTCGGCTTCTCGATCAACCCCCAGTTCAGCAACGACGAAACCACCTGCGTCGTGATCAGCGAGACGATCATCGCGATGCTCATCGAGAAGAAGCGCTACAGCGACTTCACGAAGAAGGAGATCGCTGACTCGGCCAAGACCAGTGAGGTGCTGCTGTGTCTGAGCGCCGAGAGCCGCGAGAAGGTCGACGAGCTGGTGAACAAGGCGGTCGCGGCGGGCGGCACCGCCAACGACGACATCAACGACCAGGGTTTCATGTACGGCCGCTCCTTCGAGGACCTGGACAGCCACTCCTGGGAGATCGTGTGGATGGACCCGGCGGCCGTCCAGGGCTGAGCAGTTGGGTGCCTAGCATGGGCGCGTGCAGACGAGCCCGGCCCATGCGGCCCACCACGACGAACGCGAGATCGAGACGGTCGAGGACTTCGACGCGACCGTCTCGTCCCGCGGCACCCTCGCCGGAAACCGCGTCCAGGGCGTCGATCTGACGGACCGTACGCGGGAGTTGCTCACCACGGACACCTCGGGCGCCGTCTTCCTCGGCTGCCCGATGCGCGACGAGGCGGCCGCGAAGGTCCGGGCCGACGGCGCCCTGGTCTTCCCGCCCGTCCCGCACCTCCCCTTCAACCCCTACCGCGGCCATCTCTACACGCCCGCCGAGCTGTTCGCCTCGCTCGACAAGGGCTACGAGCAGACCCCGGACGCACTCGCGTACGCCTGGTTCCAGCGGACCAAGGCCGACGGCGACATATACGCGTCGATGCTGCGCGCGGTCCACGACGACTCCATCTCCGACGCCCTCGACGAACTCCTGCGCGGCGCACGGGTGGTGGGCGTCATGGGCGGCCACGCGATGGCTCGCGGGACGGAGGCCTACGGCGGTGCCGCGCGCCTGGGCCGCGAGCTGAGCCGCTCCGGCTTCACGGTGGCGACCGGCGGCGGACCCGGCGCGATGGAGGCGGCGAACCTGGGCGCGTACGCGGCGCCGTACGAGGACGCCATGCTGGAGGAGGCGTGCCAACTCCTCGCCGGATCACCGTCGTTCAGCCCCTCGATCACCGACTGGGCCCAGGGCGCCTTCGAGGTCCGCACCCGCTGGCCGAAGGGCAACCACTCGATCGGCATCCCGACGTGGTTCTACGGCCATGAGCCGCCGAACGCCTTCGCCTCGCACATCGCCAAGTACTTCGCCAACGCCACCCGCGAGGACGGGTTGTTGGCCCGCTCGAACGCCGGGGTGGTGTTTCTGCCGGGCGCGGCCGGGACCGTACAGGAGATCTTCGACAACGCGACGCCGAACTACTACGAGTCGCGCGGGGAGCCCACGCCGATGGTGCTCGTGGACCGGGAGCACTGGACGGAGCGGCTGCCGACCTGGCCGCTGCTGCGTGCACTTGCCCGGGAACGGCCAATGGAGGCCCGTATCGCCCTCGTTGACCGGATCGAGGAGGCTCCGGAGGCACTGAAACGTCTCACTCATTAAAGTGCAGGTAAAGGCAACTGCTGTACAGCGCATATGGATTGACACTGCTTACGCAGCACTTATAGACCAGTGAGACTCCTGGGGGCAGTGGTGCCTCACCTCATTGCCGCTCCATCTCCCCCTAAACCCCCCGCAGTTGCACATCCCGTGAAGGGCAAACGTGTCCATATCTCGACGTTCCGTACGCATCCTCGGTGTCGCGTCCGCCTCGGCCGCACTCGCACTCGGATTCGCGGGCAACGCGCTCGCCTGCAACATCAGCGAGTTCTCCGCCGAAGCCACCTGTGACGGCGCCAACGGTGTCATCACCGTCACCGACAAGGACGCCTCGGCCACCGAGGCGACCATCACGGTGTTCCTGGAGAACAACGGTTCCGACGCCAAGCAGGTCGGCGACGCGCAGACCGTCAAGGGCTCGAAGGAGGGTGTCACCGTCACCTTCGCCGAGGACTGGCAGCCGAACGCGACGTACCGCGTTCACGTCAAGGCCGGCAACCAGGTCGACAAGGACATCACGCCGAACCTGACCACCCCGTCCAAGGCCTGCGCGACGGACTCGCCCAGCCCGACCCCGACCGAGGCTTCCCCGACCCCGTCGGAGACCGCCTCGACCCCGGCCGAGTCCGACACCCCGACCCCGTCGGCCACGGAGAGCAGCAGCACCGCTCCCGCGACGACGACCGACAACGCGCCGTCCCCGGCGGCCGGTTCCTCGAACCTCGCCGAGACCGGTGCCAACTCCAACACCGGCATGATCGCCGGTATCGCGGGCGCCCTCGTCGTCGTGGGCGGCGGAGCCGTCTACTTCGGCATGCGCCGTCGCGGTGCGAACAGCGGCAGCTGATCAACAGCCGCTGAACGAAACGCTGTTGTGGCCCGTCCGGTTCGTGGGGACGGGCCACACACATGTCCGGTGCGTGGCTGCGGGCACGACCTAGCCGCCGAGTACGACGATCTCGGCCGCGTCGAACTCCACCCCGACCGCGCTCCCGACCTCCGGCGCCTCCCGCAGCGCACAGGCCGCCTCCAGGCGCGGCGCGCCCTCCGGCTGGAGCTGTACGGCGACGTGGGTGCCCTTGAAGGTGCGGGCGGCGACCGTGCAGCGCAGGCCCTCGTCGGCGACCAACAGGCGTACGCCTGCGGGGCGTACGAGCAGAGGGCGGGTGCCCTGAGGGGCGTCCTCGGGGACCGGGACCTTGCCCCAGGGGGTGTCGGCCGCTTCTCCTGCGACCGTGGCCTCGACCACGTTGTCGAAACCGAGGAAGCGGGCCACGAACTCGTCGGCGGGGTGCTGCCAGACCTCAAGCGGCGTACCGGACTGGGCGATCCGCCCGTCCCGCATCACCACCACCCGGTCGGCCAGCGCGAACGCCTCGCCCTGGTCGTGCGTGACCGCGAGCACGGTGGTGCCCAACGTGCCGAAGAGTTCCCGGAGTTCGACGACCAGCCGCTCCCGCAGGGACCGGTCGAGCTGGCCGAGCGGTTCGTCCAGCATGAGGAGACGGGGTTGGGGCGCCAACGCCCGGGCGAGCGCGACCCGTTGCTGCTCACCGCCGGACAGGCCGGCGACGGCACGGTGGGCCGCGCCCGGCAGCCCGACCAGGTCCAGCAACTCGCCCACCCGGTCGCCCTGTTGCTTCTTCGACGCCCCGTGCATCCGCAGCCCGAAAGCCACGTTGCCGGCCACGTCCCGCTGCGGGAACAGCTGGTGGTCCTGGAACATCAGACCCACTCCCCGCTTGTGCGCGGGCACGCCCGACTGGTCCCGGTCGTCCAGCAACACCCGCCCGGAGTCGAGGGGTTGGAGCCCGGCGACCGCCCGGAGCAGCGTCGACTTGCCGCTGCCGCTGGGCCCGAGCACACACACGATCTCGTGCTCGGCGACGCCCAGGTCGACGGCGTCCAGCACCGGGCGCCCGCCGAACCGTACGGTCGCGCCTTCGAGGCTCAGCAGCGGCCTGTTCTGCGGCACGCCAGGCGAAAGGTCCGGTGACATGTTCGGCGGCATGTTCGGCGGCGTGTTCGGCGGCATCTAGAACTCCCCCGTCCGGTCGGTGCGCAGCCGCTCAAGCACCAGCAGGGCCACCGCGCACACCACCATCAGAATCGTCGAAAGGGCCATCGCCTGGCCGTAGTTGAGATCACCGGGCCGGGACAGCAGCCGGGCCACCGCGACCGGCAGGGTCGGGTTGTCGGGCCGCGCGATGAACACCGTCGCCCCGAACTCCCCCAGCGACACCGCGAACGCGAACCCGGCGGCGATCAGCAACGCCCGCCGCACCAGCGGCAGATCGACCTCGCGCCAGACCCGCCACGGAGACGCCCCGAGCACGGCCGCCGCCTCGCGGAGCCGCCCGTCCACCGCCCGCAGCACGGGCAGCATGGTCCGTACGACGAAGGGGACACCGACCAGCGCCTGCGCGAGCGGCACCAGGATCCATGAACTCCGCAGATCCAGCGGGGGTTTGTCGAGGGCGATCAGGAACCCGAAGCCGACGGTCACCGCGGACACCCCGAGCGGCAGCATCAGCAGCGCGTCGAAGCCCCGCACCAGCCGCCCGGCATCGCGCCGGGTCAGGGCAGCCGCTGCGAGTCCACCGATCACCACGGCGATGGCGGTGGCGGCGACGGCGTACTCCAGCGAGTTGCCGATCGCCGCGATCGGCGGGACGAGGAGGGTGCCGCCGTCGTCGTGGGTCAGCGCGCGGTAGTACCCGAAGTCCGCTGTGTCCAGCGAGCGTTGGACCAGCACGGCGAGCGGCAGCAGAAGCAGCACGGCGATGGACGCGACGACCCCGGCCAGCAGGGTCCACTGCCCGGCCCCGCGCGGGCGCCGCACGGTCACCGCCGGGTCCACGAGCCGTAGGGCGCTTTCCCGTCGCCGTACCGTCCAGGCGTGCACGGCGAGGATCGCGCCGACCGCCACGAACTGGACGATGGTGAGCACGGCGGCCGTGGACAGGTCGAAGACCTCTGACGTCTGGCGGTAGATCTCGACTTCGAGGGTCGAGAAGGTCGGGCCGCCGAGGATCTGGACCACGCCGAAGGACGTGAAGGTGAAGAGGAAGACCATCAGCGCGGCGGCGGCCACGGCGGGCCCGAGCGCGGGCAGCGTCACCGTCCGCCACGCCCGGAGCCGGGAGGCGCCCAGCATCCGCGCGGCCTCCTCCTGACGCGGGTCGAGCTGGGCCCAGAGGCCGCCCACCGTCCGTACGACGACCGCGTAGTTGAAGAAGACGTGCGCGAGCAGGATGGCCCACACCGTGGTGTCCAGCCGTACGCCCCACAGGTCGTCCAGGAGCCCGCCCCGGCCGACGAGCGCGAGGAAGGCCGTACCGACGACGACCGTCGGCAGCACGAACGGGACCGTCACGACGGCCCGCAGGACGTGCCGCCCCGGGAAGTCGAAGCGCGCGAAGACGTACGCGCCGGGGAGCGCGATCAGGAGCGTGAGCGCGGTGGACGCGAGCGCCTGCCAGGTGGTGAACCAGAGGACGTGCCGGATGTCGGACTCGACCAACACGTCCCAGATACGGCCCAGTTGCCAGGTGCCGTCGACCTTGAGGCCGCGCGCGACGATCGCGGCGACGGGGTAGGCGAAGAACACCGCGAAGAACGCGACGGGCAGGGCCATGAGGCCGAGCCGCGTCACGTTGCCCCGATGGGTCCGCCGTGGGGCTACTTCAGTACGAGCGAGGTCCACGACTTGACCCACTGGTCCCGGTCGGCGGCGATCTTCGCGGGCGCCATGGTCTCGGGGTCCGGGGCCTGGCGGCCGTACTTCACGAACTCCTGCGGTACCTGGGCGCCTTGGATCACCGGGTAGACGAACATGTTGAGCGGCATGTCCTGCTGGAACTCCTTGGTGAGCAGGAAGTCCAGGAACGCCTTGCCGCCCTTGGTGTTCTTGGCGTTGCTGAGCAGTCCCGCGTACTCGGTCTGCCGGAAGCAGGTGCCGTACGACACCCCGGTGGGCGCGGTGGTCGGCTTCGGGTCGGCGTAGATGACCTCGGCGGGCGGCGAGGAGGCGTACGAGACGACGAGGGGCCGGTCGCCGCCCGCCTTCTTGCCTCCGGCGGAACCGGAGAACTCCTGGTCGTAGGCCTGCTCCCAGCCGTCGACGACCTTCACGCCGTTGGCCTTGAGCTTCTTCCAGTAGCCCTGCCAGCCGTCGTCGCCGTACTGCGCGGCGCTGCCGAGCAGGAAGCCGAGGCCGGGCGAGGAGGTGGCCGCGTTCTCGGTGACGAGGAGGTTCTTGTACTCCGGCTTGACCAGATCCGCGAAGGACGTCGGCGGGGTCAGCTTGTGCTTGCTGAAGTACGCCTTGTCGTAGTTGACGCAGATGTCGCCGGTGTCGATGGGCGTGACCCGGTGCTTGGTCTGGTCGACGCGGTACTCGGGCTTGACGAGCGCGGAGCCCTTCGCGTCGTAGGACTGGAAGAGGCCGTTGTCGAGCGCGCGGGAGAGCAGGGTGTTGTCGACGCCGAAGAAGACGTCGCCCTGGGGGTTGTCCTTGGTCAGGATCGCCTTGTTGACGGCCTGGCCGGCGTCGCCGTCCTTGAGGACCTTGACCGTGTAGCCGGACTGCTTCTCGAAGTCCTTGAGGACGCTCTTGGAGACGGCCCACGAGTCGTGGCTGACGAGGGTGACGGTCTTGGAGTCGCCGCCGCTGCCGCTGCCGGACGAGCCGCACGCGGAGAGCGTGAGCAGCCCGAGGCCGACGGCCGCGGCCATGAATGCCTTGGTGTGGTGCACGGTTGTTTTCCTCCTGGGGTGTCCAGGAAGAGACGCGGCCCTGCCCACGGGACGCGGGCAGGGCGCAACAGCAAGAGTGGTGACCGAACTTCCTACCCAGAATGACCTGGGCGAGGTTCAGAGGGTCTGCGGACAATCCCGCACTCTCAGCGCTGTGGCGCTCCCCTGTCGGAATATGAAGATGTACCTACGCCGGTCAGCCTACCGCTCGGTCGCGGCGAGCTGGCCGCACGCTCCGTCGATCTCCTGGCCCCGGGTGTCCCGGACGGTGACCGGCACCCCGTGGGCCGCGATGGCCTCGACGAACGCCTTCTCGTCCTCGGGGCGGGAGGCGGTCCACTTCGAGCCCGGCGTCGGGTTCAGCGGGATGAGGTTGACGTGCACGGGCTTGCCCTTGAGGAGGCGGCCGAGGCGGTCACCGCGCCACGCCTGGTCGTTGATGTCGCGGATCAGCGCGTACTCGATGGACAGCCGGCGTCCCGACTTCGCGGCGTACTCCCAGCCGGCGTCGAGAACCTCGCGCACCTTCCACCGGGTGTTCACGGGGACCAGGGTGTCGCGCAGCTCGTCGTCGGGCGCGTGCAGCGAGATCGCGAGGCGGCACTTGAAGCCCTCGTCGGAGAACCGGTGGATCGCCGGGACCAGTCCGACCGTCGAGACGGTGATCCCGCGCTGCGAGAGCCCGAGCCCGTCCGGCTCGGGGTCGGTGAGGGCACGGATGGACTGGACGACCCGCTTGTAGTTGGCGAGGGGCTCGCCCATGCCCATGAACACGATGTTGGAGAGGCGGGCGGGCCCGCCGGGGATCTCGCCGTCGCGCAGCGCGCGCATCCCGTCGACGATCTGGTGCACGATCTCACCGGTCGACAGATTCCGGTCCAGGCCGGCCTGTCCGGTCGCGCAGAACGGGCAGTTCATGCCACATCCCGCCTGCGAGCTGATGCACATGGTGACCCGGTCCGGGTACCGCATCAGCACGGACTCGACGAGCGTCCCGTCGAACAGCCGCCACAGCGTCTTGCGGGTGGTCTCCTGGTCGGTCGACAGATGCCGTACGACGGTCATCAGCTCAGGAAGCAGCGCCTCCTGCAGCTTGGCGCGCGAACCGGCGGGGATGTCGGTCCACTCCGCCGGGTCGTGCGCGAGGCGCGCGAAGTAGTGCTGCGAGAGCTGCTTGGCGCGAAACGGCTTCTCCCCGATCGCGGCGACGGCTTCCTTGCGCTCGGCGGGCGTGAGATCGGCAAGGTGCCGCGGCGGCTTCTGGGCTCCGCGGGGGGCGACGAATGTGAGTTCTCCGGGCTTAGGCATGGCCCTACCAGTGTCGCAGACATACGAAGAGGGACTCGCCGCCCTGTGGACAACGAGCCCCTCGTACGTAAAACCCCTGGTCAGCCCTGTCTTCAGCCGGAGCCGACGAACAGAACCAACAGCAGCCACACCACCGGAGCGGTCGGCAGCAACGAGTCCAAACGGTCCATGATGCCGCCATGACCCGGCAGCAGCGTGCCCATGTCCTTGATGCCGAGGTCGCGCTTGATCATGGACTCGCCGAGGTCGCCCAGCGTGGCGCTGGCCGCGACCGCGAGGCCCAGGACGAGGCCCTGCCACCAGCTGCCGTCGTCGATCAGGAACTGCATGCACAGCGCTCCCGCCACCATCGCGAACGACACCGCCCCGAACAGGCCCTCGCGGGTCTTTCCGGGGCTGATGCGCGGCGCGAGCTTGTGCGTGCCGAAGCGCCAGCCGATGGCGTACGCCCCGGTGTCGCTGACCACGGTCAGCAGCAGGAACGTCAGGACCCGCCAGGCGCCGTCGTGGGCGGTGAGCATCAGGGCGACGAACGTGGCCAGGAACGGCACGTAGAACGCCGCGAAGACGCCCGCCGTGACGTCCTTGAGGTAGCCCTCCGGCGGCTCCGTCATCCGCCAGACGAGGACCGCGAGCGCGGTGAGCGCCATGGCGACCCAGGCGCCCTCAGGGCCCCGGACGTAACCGGCGACGACCATCGCCGCCCCGCCGACCGCCAGGGGCACGAGGGGCGCCTTGATGCCCTTGCGCTCCTGGAGCCGCGAGGTGAGCTCCCACAGGCCGACCACGACGGCGACCGCTATCACTCCGACGAACGCGGCCTTGACCACGAAGAGGGACGCGACGATCACCACGGCGAGCCCGACGCCGACCCCTATGGCCGCACCCAGGTCCCGGCCCGCGCTCTTCTTCTGCGGGGCGGGCGCCGGTGGCGGGACGTCGGACATGGGCTCCGGATTCTGCGGCACCGCCCCGTAGGGCTGCGCCTGCGGCGTGTCAGAGGGCTGCGTCCGCGGGTCGTACGGCTGCGGCTGCCGTACGTCGTACGGCGGTTGCTGCGTCTCGTCGCGGAACGTCTCGTCGCGGAACAAGGGGCCGCTCAGCCGAGCGGCCCCCCGGTCGTCATCCTGGTGTCCGCCGTATGCGGGCTCGTCGGGCACGATGGGCATGGGGCGAGTCTGCTGCGCCTCAGGCGCATCGTACGTGGGACCCGCCGGGGCAGCCCCCTGGACAGGCCCCTGGTCGGACGGCCCCCAGTACCCGGCTTGTGGCGGTGCCCCCCAGGAAGAGTCGTTCATCAGACCTCGAGCAGCTCCGCTTCCTTGTGCTTGAGGAGTTCGTCCACCTGGGCGACGTACTTCGCCGTGGTGTCGTCGAGCTCCTTCTCCGCACGACGGACCTCGTCCTCGCCGGACTCCTTGTCCTTGACGAGCTTGTCCAGCGCGTCCTTGGCCTTGCGGCGGACGGCGCGGATGGACACCTTGGAGTCCTCGGCCTTGGCCCGGGCGACCTTGATGTAGTCCTTGCGGCGCTCCTCGGTCAGCTCGGGGAACGTCACCCGGATGATGTTGCCGTCGTTGCTGGGATTGACGCCCAGGTCCGAGTCGCGGATCGCCTGTTCGATGTTCCGCAGCGCGGTCTTGTCGAACGGGGTCACCACGGCCATCCGCGGCTCCGGTACGGAGAACGAGGCCAGCTGGTTGATCGGCGTCAGCGCGCCGTAGTAGTCGGCCACGATCTTGTTGAACATCGCCGGGTGCGCACGGCCGGTGCGGATCGCGGCGAAGTCCTCCTTGGCGACCACGACGGCCTTCTCCATCTTCTCCTCGGCCTCGAGGAGGGTCTCTTCGATCACCACTTGCTCCTGCGTGTCTTGAGTAGGCCCGGCTGCTGTGCTGTGTCGGCGTCGGCGGCCGGCTGCGTCGCGTCTTCTTCCTGCACGGTTCCCGACCGGCAGGACATTGTCCATCCCCCGGTCAGGGTCATCAGCCCTGGCTGCCTTGGTCACCCACAAGCGTGCCGATCTTCTCACCCTTGACGGCGCGGGCGATATTGCCCTCCGCCAGAAGCTCGAAGACCAGGATCGGAAGCTTGTTGTCGCGGCACAGCGTGATGGCGGTCATGTCCGCGACCTTGAGGTCCTGGGTGATGACCTCGCCGTAGCTGAGCGAGTCGAACTTGACGGCCTCGGAGTTCGTCTTCGGGTCGGAGTCGTAGACCCCGTCCACGCCGTTCTTGCCCATCAGCAGCGCCTCGGCGTTGATCTCCAGGGCGCGCTGGGCGGCGGTGGTGTCGGTGGAGAAGTAGGGCATGCCCATACCGGCGCCGAAGATGACCACGCGGCCCTTCTCCAGGTGGCGCACGGCGCGCAGCGGGATGTACGGCTCGGCGACCTGGCCCATGGTGATGGCGGTCTGGACGCGGCTGTCGATGCCCTCCTTCTCCAGGAAGTCCTGGAGCGCGAGGCAGTTCATCACCGTGCCGAGCATGCCCATGTAGTCGGAGCGGGCCCGGTCCATGCCGCGCTGCTGGAGTTCGGCGCCGCGGAAGAAGTTGCCGCCGCCGATGACGACGGCGACCTCCGCGCCGTCCCGCACGACGGCCGCGATCTCACGGGCGATCTTGTGCACCACGTCGGGGTCCACGCCCAGGCCGCCGCCTCCGGAGAAGGCCTCTCCGGACAGCTTCAGCATGAACCGGCCGCGTACCTTGCCGTCGTCGCTCTTCTGGGGCTTGGTGGTCATGGTGTTCTCGCCTCTTCAACGTGGTCGCACATACGAAGAAGGCCACTGCCGGTGGGGTGTCTGTCGCATCCCATGCTCGGCAATGGCCTCCTCGTCAGATCTGCTGTCGTCCGCCACGCGCGCGTGCGCGACGGCGTACCGGGCCGACTGCTGACGACCCTAGCGGGATTCCACCGGGCGCCGCGCGTCGATCGCGGTACGGACTCAGATGCCGACCTTGATGCGCGTGAAGCGCTTCAGGGTGACACCCGCCTCGTCCAGAACCTTCTGGACGGACTTCTTGGGGTCGAGCGCGTACGGCTGACCGAGCAGCGTCGCGTCCTTGAAGAAGCCGTTGACGCGACCCTCGACGATCTTGGCGATCGCGGCCTCGGGCTTGCCCTCGGCGCGGGTGGTCTCCTCGGCGATACGGCGCTCGGACTCGACGACCTCGGCCGGCACGTCGTCCTTGGCCAGGTACTTCGGCGCGAAGGCGGCGATGTGCTGGGCGACACCGCGGGCGACCTCGGCGTTCGGCTTGTCCAGCTCGACGAGGACACCGATCTGCGGGGGCAGGTCGGGCATCGTGCGGTGCATGTACGCGGAGACGTAGCCGTCGGCGTACTGCGCGAAGCGGTCCAGGACGATCTTCTCGCCCAGGTTCGCGTTGGCCTCGTCGACGAACGCCTGGACCGTCTTGCCGGGCTCGATCTCGGACGCGAGGAGCGCCGCGATGTCGGCCGGGGCGGAGGCGGCGACGTGCTGGGCGATCTGGTTGGCGACGGCCTGGAACTTCTCGCCCTTGGCGACGAAGTCCGTCTCGCACTTCAGCTCGACCAGGACACCGGAGGTGTTGTCCTCGGCGATGACCGAGACCACGGCGCCGTTCTCGGCGGAGCGGCCCTCGCGCTTGGCGACGCCCTTCTGGCCCTTGATACGGAGCGCCTCGACGGCCTTCTCGACGTTGCCGTCGGCCTCGTCCAGCGCCTTCTTGCAGTCCATCATGCCGGCGCCGGTGAGCTCACGGAGCTTCTTGACGTCGGCGGCGGTGTAGTTCGCCATGATCTGTGAATCTCTTCTCGGAGTTCGAAGTCTCGAAGTCGGCGGCGGCCGCGGGTAGCGCGGGCTTCCGCCAAGGATCTACGGGCTACGAAGATCTAGGGGCTGTGGATGAACGGCGGGTGGCGCGGTCCGCACCACCCGCCGTCCTCCTGTCAGCCCTTTGGCCCGGAAGGTCAGGCCTGCTCGGCCTCGGCGGCCGGAGCGGCCTCGACCTCGGCGGCGGGCGCCTCGACCTCGGCAGCGGCCTCAGCGGCGGCCGGAGCCTCGTCGGCCTGCTCGGCGTCGGCGACCTTCTCCGTCTCGGCGGAGGTCTGCACCTCGGCCTCGGCGGCGGGGGTCTCGTCGGCCTTCTTCTCGCCCTCGAGCAGGTCGCGCTCCCACGCGGCCAGCGGCTCGCCGGCGGCCTTGTCACCCTTGGCCTCGGCGGCGACACCGGAGCGGCTGATGAGGCCCTCGGCGACGGCGTCGGCGATCACGCGGGTGAGCAGGGTGACGGAGCGGATCGCGTCGTCGTTGCCCGGGATCTTGTAGTCGACCTCGTCGGGGTCGCAGTTCGTGTCGAGGATGGCGACGACCGGGATGTTGAGCTTCCGGGCCTCACCGACCGCGATGTGCTCCTTCTTGGTGTCCACGATCCAGACGGCGCTGGGAACCTTGGACATCTCGCGGATACCACCGAGGGTCTTCTCCAGCTTGGCCTTCTCGCGCGAGAGCACGAGAAGCTCCTTCTTGGTGAGACCGGACGCGGCGACGTCCTCGAAGTCGATCTGCTCGAGCTCCTTGAGGCGCTGCAGACGCTTGTAGACGGTGGAGAAGTTGGTGAGCATGCCGCCCAGCCAGCGCTGGTTGACGTAGGGCATGCCGACGCGGGTGGCCTGCTCGGCGATGGCCTCCTGCGCCTGCTTCTTCGTACCGACGAACATGACCGTGCCGCCGTGGGCGACGGTCTCCTTGACGAACTCGTAGGCGCGGTCGATGTACGACAGCGACTGGAGCAGGTCGATGATGTAGATGCCGTTGCGCTCCGTGAAGATGAAGCGCTTCATCTTCGGGTTCCAACGACGGGTCTGGTGACCGAAGTGGACGCCGCTTTCCAGCAGCTCCCGCATCGTGACGACGGCCATGGCCGTTCTCCTTGATTTACTCGGTTGTGCCGCGAGCACCGGACGGCACTCGCGCCTGACGCCCACGTGCGCGTGCCCAGAGGACCGAGGAGCGCTGACACCGGTTTCGTCTTTACGACGGAGGACCAGATGCCGGGGCGTGCGAAGTCGACCCGGTGACCCGGATCGCCAAAGGAAGTGTACGGGACCCGCGAGGCACCGGGTGACGCCGTTGTCCACAACCCCACGCCGGTCCACAGGTCCCGGCCATGATCGGCACGGGTACGGCACGGTTTGTGCCATGCGGACGCGACGAGATGACCGACCTGTACGTATTGGCCCCGCCCTACTTCTGGCCCTCCTCCTGACCCTGCTGACCTGCACGGCCCGGGCGAACGACAGCCCTCCACCCGTTCCCGGAGTCCCGTCCCCCTCGGTACCGGCCATCGCCCGCACCTGGCCCGTCGGTTCCCACCCCTTGGTCCTACGAGGCTGGGAGCCCCCGCCGACGCCCTACGCCCGGGGCCACCGAGGCGTGGACCTGGCGACCCCGGCCGGCGCTGAGGTACGAGCGGTGGCACCGGGCCGGGTGTCCTTCGCGGGCCGGGTGGCGGGAAGAGGGGTGGTCGCGATCGAACTGACCGGCACGGACTTACGCACGACGTACGAGCCAGTGACCGCGACCGTGAAGAAGGGCGACGAGGTGGAACCCGGCGAGGTGGTAGGCACCGTGGAGATCACCGGCTCCCATTGCGCAACGACGTGCGTGCACTGGGGCCTACTGAGAGGAGAGACGTACTTGGACCCGCTGGAGCTACTGCCCCCATGGCTGCTGAATCGAGGCCCATCCCGCCTGCTGCCGGTTCTGTGACCCCGCTTCTTTCAGGGGCGCGGGGAACTGCGCGCCCAGCCCCCACCGCCCCCGCACCCGAAACTCAACCCAGAACCCCCGCAAAGCCATATTCACCGCAGCCTCAGTAATCACCGACGGATCCTCAGCCGCCCCCAGCTCAATCCGCCGCACAGCCGCATCAACAACACCCTGAACCAACATCGCCGCCAGCCGAGGCTCCGCATGCCCCATGTCCCCGAGCGCCGAGACGATCATCGCCACCAACCCCCCATGCGCGGCCCGGATCTTCTCCCGAGCCCCCGCGTCGAGTTCGCTCGCGGAGATGGCGACAACAGCCCGATGCCGCCGATCCCCGACCAGCGCAAGCTGCTGCCGTACGTACGCCTCGACCTTGCCCTCGGCGGAGCCGGCCCCCTCCATCGCGGAAGACACGTCCGCCGCCCACACGGGAAAGTCGACCTCGCACAGCTCCTCGACGACAGCGGCCCGGGAGCGGAAGTACTCGTACACGGACGACCGCGCCAGCCCCGTCCGCTCGGCCAGGGCCGGGAACGTCAGCGCCTCCGTCCCGCCCTCGGACAGCAGGGAACGAGCCGCGTCCAGCAGGGCGGCTCGCTGCATCGACCGGTGCTCGGCCACGGAGGCCGCTCGAATCCTTGGCACGTCAACCACTCTACGGACGGCGCACCCCGGGCGGGAGTGACCCAAGCCACGCAGGGCAATGCAGGCACGATTCTGCGAGGTCACCAAGGCCGTACCACTTCTGCTCAGCGGCCAAAACTCGCCAGCTTGGCGCGGAGCTGCAGCACGGACTTGGTGTGGATCTGGCTGACCCGGCTCTCGGTCACGCCGAGCACGTTGCCGATCTCGGCGAGGGTGAGGCCCTCGTAGTAGTAGAGCGTGACGACGGTCTTCTCGCGCTCGGGCAGCGTGTTGATCGCCCGCGCCAGGAACCTCCGCAGCTCCCGCCCCTCGGCCACCTCCACCGGGTTGTCGGCTGCGGTGTCCTCCAGGGTGTCCATCAGACTGAGCCGGTCGCCGCCCTCGCCACCGGCGTGCAGCAGCTCCTCCAGGGCGACCACGTTCGCCAGCGACAACTGGCTGAAGACGGCGTGGAGTTCCTCCACCGCGATGCCCATCTCGGCGGCCACCTCGACCTCGCTGGGCGTGCGCCTCAGCCGCGCCTCCAGCGTGGCGTACGCCCGCTCGACGTTCCGCGCCTTCTGCCGTACCGAGCGCGGGATCCAGTCCAGGGCGCGGAGTTCGTCGATCATCGCGCCCCGGATGCGGGTGATCGCGTACGTCTCGAACTTGATCTCCCGCTCGATGTCGAACTTCTCGATCGCGTCGATCAGTCCGAACACCCCCGACGACACGAAGTCCGCCTGTTCCACATTGGGCGGCAGCCCGACGCTCACCCGTCCCGCGACGTACTTCACGAGCGGCGAGTAGTGCAGGATCAGCTGCTCACGCAGCCTCTCGTCGCCCGTCGTCTTGTACGACCGCCACAGCTCGTCGAGCGTCGAGGGAGCGGGCGGCCGGACGCTGCCACCGTCGCGGGCGGCTGGGGGGATCGCCGCCCGGTCGGACCCGGAGGTGTGCTGGGGCATTCGTCGCCTTGTGCCGTTCTGCCGTGAAGTGGGGTTGCCTGGGTGAGCTGTCGGAGTGATGGGGAGATGCCGGTCTGTGCCGGAATCCCCGTGAGCGTAGCGTGACTGGAGTGTCGCGGTGTGCGAAGGGCGGGGCTCGGACCGGGCACGGACGCGCTCGGCGGGGTGCCGGAGCGGGTTACTCCGATTGCTCTGCGTGATCATCGGAATGCGCCAACTGCGGGAATTCCCAAGGGTGTCGGGGTTCCCCCGGACGGCCGAACACACTCGGTCAGCGGCGCCCCCGATCGGGCCGGACCGAGATCATCGCCTGGCGTGTCAACTTCCAGCCGTCGCCGTGTCGTTCGACGTAACCAAGTGCTCGGAGTTCGTACAGTCTCGCGATCGCGTCGTCCTCCGTGGTCTGCGCACCGCGCGCGATCTGCCCCGGCGGCGCTGCCCTGTTGCCGGGCAGTGCGGCGAGGATGCGCCGGGCGGCAGGCTCCAACAGGTCGCGCGGGAGCACCGGTCCGCGTCGGTCCGGGGCCAGTTCGCCCATGCCACCGACCAGTTCGACGATTTCCGCCGTGTCGGTGACCAGCACCGCGTCCCCACGCAGGAGTTCGTGCACTCCGGCTGACAGCGCACTGGTCGCCGGCCCAGGTACCCCTATGGTGTGACGCCCCAGTCGCTGCGCGGCCCGCGCCGTGACGAGCGACCCGCTCCGGTACGCGGCCTCGACCACCACGGTGCCCCGCGTGAGCGCGGCGATCACCCGGTTCCGGAGGATGAACCTGCTCGGCGTCGGATGCTCGCCGGGCGGCAACTCGCCGACCACGAGCCCCTGTTCGGCGATCCTGCGGATCAACTCGGCGTGCCCGCGCGGGTAGGGCCGGTCGACGCCGCACGCGAGCACGGCGATCGTGACGCCGGTCGCGCCGAGGGCGCCGCGATGGGCGGCGCCGTCGACTCCGTAGGCGCCGCCGGACACGACCACCCAGCCGCGTTCGGCCAGTCCGGCGGCGAGGGTGGCCGCCATGTGCGCGCCGTACTCGGTACAGGCCCGGGCGCCGACGACGGCGACCGACTTGAGTGCCAACATCCGCAGGTTGGGTTCCCCGCGCACCCACAGCCCGATGGGCCGCGCGTCCCCGAGATCGTCGAGCTGGGCGGGCCACTCGACATCACCGGGACACACGAACCGGACGCCGGCGTCCTGCGCGACGGCCAAGTCCCGCCCGGGCTCGACCAGTTCGGCCCGCGCGCACAACCCGGCCCACCGCTTGTCGGTCACCCCGGTGAGCTGCGGCCCACCGTTCCACAGCCGCCGGGCGACCTCCACAGCCCCGAGCTCCCGGATCCACCGCCCTGCGACCTCGTCCCCAGGTTCGACGACCCGGGCGAGAAAGACACGGGCGAACAGGTCGTCGCCCGCGCCATGGGGCCTGGTCGGGTCATCGGCCCCGCCCGCGCCATGGGATCCGGTCCAGCCATCCACCCTGGTCGCGCCATCAGTCCCGGGCCAGCCATCGCCCCCGCCCGCGTCACCAACCCCGGCCCGATCATGACTACCCGCCCGACCGCTGACCCCCGTCCGGCGATCGACCCCGCCCATGTCCTCGGCCCGGGTCACGTCATCGCCCCGATGGCCATCGGCACGCCTCGCGGTACGCCCGTGCGCAGTTGGAGCGCGAGGGCGACATCGGTCGCGCCGGGCCGGTCGTGGCCGACCAGGTCCGCGACCGTCCAGGCGACGCGCAGCACCCGGTCCAGCCCGCGCGCGGTGAGCACGCCGCGCTCCAGGCCGCGCTCGGCCTCGTCCATCGCCCCGCGCTCGGCGTGCCAGCGGCTGCGCAGTTCACGGCCGGGCACCTCGCTGTTGGTGCGCCAGGGTGTGTCCGCGAGCCGCGCCGCCGCCCGCTCCCTGGCCGCCCGCACCCGGTCCGCGACCGTCGCCGTGGACTCGCCCCGCGAGCCGCGTCCGGTGAGCTGGTCCCGCGTGACCCGGTCCACCTCCACCCGCAGGTCCACCCGGTCGAGCAGCGGCCCGGAGAGCCTGGCCTGGTACCTCCGGATCGACATCGGCGCGCACTCGCACAGGTCGTCGGTCTGCGAGAAACGGCCGCACGGACAGGGGTTGGCGGCCAGCACCATCAGGAACCTCGCCGGGAACCGGACGACCCCCGCACTCCGCGCGATCACCACATGCCCGGCCTCCAGGGGCTGTCGTAGCGCATCCAGCGCCTGACCACTGAACTCGGGGGTCTCGTCGAGGAACAGGACGCCTCGATGGGACAGCGACACCGCCCCGGGCCGCGCGATCCCCTGTCCGCCGCCGACGAGGGCCTGCATCGTGGCCGAGTGGTGCGGGGCGCAGTAGGGGGCGACGTCGATCAGGGGTTTGCCCGGGGGCAGCAGGCCAGCCACCGAGTGGACCGCCGTGACCTCCAGGGACTCCTGCCGGTCGAGCCGGGGCAGGACGGCGGGCAGCCGCTCCGCGAGCATCGTCTTGCCGGCCCCGGGTGGGCCTTCGAGGAAGAGGTGATGGCCGCCGGCCGCCGAGACCTCCACCGCCGTCCGCGCCGAGAACTGGCCGACGACATCGGCGAGATCGTGCCCCAGGTCGTGCTGGGACGCGCCCACGCTGTGCATACCCGTGGCGGCGCCCGTGCCGGGCATGCGCAGTCCGGCGAGCAGCGGGTCCGGGCGTCCCAGCTCGTCCGGATCCTCGTCGGGTACCGGTTCGTCGGCGAGTACGGCGATCAGCTGCCGCAGTGTGCGGACGCCCAGCACGGACACCCCGGGCACGAGGGACGCCTCGGCTGCGGCGCATTCCGGGACGACGACCTGCTCGTATCCGGAGTCGGCCGCGGCCAGCACGGCGGGCAGGATGCCCCGGACCGGCCGGACCCGTCCGTCCAGGCCGAGTTCGCCGATCATCACGATGTCGGCGAGCACACGCGGATCGATCCGCTCGGCCGCACCGAGGACGGCCGCCGCCACGGCGAGGTCGAACCCGCTGCCGCTCTTGGGCACCGACGCCGGGCTGAGTCCCACGGTCAGTTTCTTCTGCGGCCAAGGTGCTCCCGAGTTGACGAGCGCGGCCCGCACCCGGTCCTTGCTCTCCGTCAGGCTCTTGTCGGGCAGTCCCACCAGCGTGAACGCGGCGACTCCCGGTTCGAGGTCGGCCTGGACCTCGACGACGACTCCCTCGACGCCCACCAGCGCCACCGAACACGTACGAGCGAACCCCATCTCAGGCCACCCCCCGGGCGTGCTCGACCACGGCCCTGCCGCACCGGGGCACGACGACACCCACCAGGTCGATGCGGACCCCTCCCGGCGGGGCTCCGCCGTGCGCGTGGATCCATCGCTCGGCGAGGCCCCGTAGGCGCTCCGCCTTCTG
The DNA here is from genome assembly GCF_033335955.1 of Streptomyces sp. N50. Taxonomy (GTDB): domain Bacteria; phylum Actinomycetota; class Actinomycetes; order Streptomycetales; family Streptomycetaceae; genus Streptomyces. Next base: position 6,728,134 of record NZ_CP137549.1, on the reverse strand, counting down.
GGGTGTGACGGCGGCCATCGGGTGCTCGAAGGCGCCCGCCCGCCGGGTCTTGACCTCGCAGACCACCAGGACGTCGCCGTCCCGCGCCACGATGTCGATCTCGCCGGTCCTGCCACAGCGCCAGTTGCGCTCCAGGACCGTCATGCCGGCCTCGACCAGCCGTCGTGCGGCGACCGCCTCGCCGAACCTGCCGAGTGCACTGCGTGCGTTCATGTCGGCACCACCTCCGGCACCAACCGTCACGCGGAACGGTCCACCAAGTGGATCTTGGTGGACCGTTCGGTGATTGTGGAGAACTCCGTCACCCGCACGAGTGAAAGCCACCCCGCGGGTATCCGCCGTCACCCGCCCGGCAGCTCCAGGTCGCTCTTGTTCAGCTCCTCGATGTTCACGTCCTTGAACGTGAGCACGCGGACCTGTTTGACGAAGCGAGCCGGTCGATACATGTCCCACACCCAGGCATCCGCCATGGACACCTCGAAGAACACCTCACCCTGGACCGAGTGCACCTGCATCTCGTAGTCATTGGTGAGGTAGAAGCGCCGTTCGGTCTCGATCACATATTTGAACAGACCGACGACATCTCGGTACTCCCGGTAGAGCTTCAGCTCCATCTCGGTCTCGTACTTTTCGAGGTCCTCGGCGCTCATGGCATGTTCCCCTTCACCCGTGCGATCCCACCATTGTGCGCCAGTCCCGTAAGCCCCTAGACGATTTCGGTGTCAAGGGTCACGGGCCCGGCCGGGGGACCTTCGTCGAGCAGCCTGCGGAGCAGCTCGGCGAGTCTGGTCGGATACACCGTCTCATGCGCCCGGTCCAGTTCCCGGTACGTCCACCAACGTGCTCCGGAGACGCTGCGTCGCTCCAGTTCGGTGAGGGCCGTGGCGCCGGGCACGCCCTCGGCCGTGGCGGACGTCCTGGCCAGGTAGTACCACTCGGCCTGGTCCCAGCGGCGGCCCGCGAACGGGAAGGAACACGTCCGCGTCCACAGCACCGGGCCGAGTTCGACCTGGGTGATGCCGGTCTCCTCCGCGAGTTCCCGTAGGGCTGCCTCCTCGTGGGTCTCGTCGCCCTCCAGGCCGCCGCCCGGGGTGAACCACCAGTCGTCGGACGGATCGTCCGGCTCATGGCCGTGGAGCAGCAGGATGCGGTCCTGGGGATCGAGCAGGACGACCCGGGCGACCTTGCGCAGACCGCCCTCGTACGAGTCGCCGTACGGGCCCTCCTCGGTGGCCTCAGCGGGCACCGGCGGGCTCCGTCCGGGTGCGGGCGCGGCGGCCGGCCGCCAGCTTGGCGACCGGGCCGTAGGCGCCGCCGCCGAGGACGAGCACCGCGCCCACGACGATCAGGGCCAGGATCGTGCGCAGCGGGCCGGGGTGGGAGAGGCTGCCGAGCGGCTCGAAGCCGGTGGGGCGCTCCAGCATGCCCTTCATCGGCCAGACGACGGCGTCCACGCGGGCGCTCACGGCGCTTTTCGCGACGGTGCCGCTGGCTACGTCCGTGAGGTGGGCGCTGGAGTCCAGGGAGCCCTGGCGTTCGTCGCCGAGGAGGAACAGACGGCCCTTGGGGACCTTCACCACGGGGATCGACTTGTCCTCGACCGCGCCGCCCTTGAGGTAGTCCTCGGCGATCTGCTTGCCGTTGACGACCAGCTTGCCGTTCGTGCAGCAGGAGACGGTGTCCCCGCCGACGGCGACCACCCGCTTGACCACGGGCGCGTTCGTCACCCAGGTCTTGTCCGTGAACACCACGACGTCGCCGCGGTGCACCTCGTCGCCGTCGACCCGCTGCGCCAGCACCCGGTCGCCCGCGTCGATCGTCGGCGTCATCGAGCTGGTCGGCACCGTGTACGGCCGGTAGACCACCGCTGCCCAGCCGAAGCCTCCGAGGAACAGCACAAGGCCCAGCGCGACGGCCAGTCCGGACAACCGCTGTCCGGTCCGGCTGCCCACCGGGCCCTTGCCTGTGCCACCGCCGGTACGCGGGGCCGTACGTGTTGCGCTCTCGCCACCCATGGGTCCGCACCCTACCCGGCGGTACCGAGGGTGGTCAGCCCTTCCTCCGGGACCAAGGTCACAAGCTCTACAAGGCCTTTACTCCGCCTTGGCCGAGCGCCTGCGGCGCCACAGAGCCAGCGGCAGGACGCCTACGAGGGCAAGGCCCTCCGGAGCGGCCGTCAGGAGGCGGGAGGCGGAGGCCTGGGTGTTGATGCCCGTCTGGTCGAAGGTGTCCGGGATCGGCAGCGTGCCCCAGCGGTTGATGGGCCAGGCCTTGACGATCGCGCGGCCGACGACCTCCTTCACCGGGACCATGCCGTGGTGCTTGTCGGACTGGTTGTAGCGCGAGTCCCGCGAGTTCTGCCGGTGGTCGCCCATCACCCAGATGTCGCCCTTGGGGACCTTGACGGTGAACTGGCCGCCCTGGTCGTCGTTGGTGCACGGGGTGTTGCCGGGGTAGACGTACGGCTCGTTCAGCGCCTTGCCGTTGACCATCAGCGGGCCGGTGCCGCTGCAGGAGACGGTGTCGCCGCCGACGCCGATGACCCGCTTGATGAGGTCCTTCTCCTGCGCGGACGGCATCAGACCGATCCAGCTGAGCACCGTCTGCAGGGCGTTGGGGTTCGCCGCCGGCTCGCCCGCCAGCCAGTCGTCCGGGTCGTGGAAGACGACGACCTCGCCGCGCTCGGGCTTGGAGCCGAACCACGGGGTGAGCTTGTCGACCAGGACACGGTCGCCCTGCTGGAGGGTGTTCTGCATCGAGTCCGAGGGGATGGAGAACGCCTGCACCAGGAACGTCTTGATCAGCAGCGCGAGGACGAGCGCGATGACGACCAGGATCGGCAGCTCCTTCCAGAAGGAGCGCGGCTTCCTCGGCTGCGGGGGCTGGTCGCCCGGCCCCTGCTCCTCGGTGCGGGTCGCGTCGCCCGGCGCCGTACCGTCCTCGTCCGGGCCGGAGTCACTCCCTGAGGTCACGGCGCTGTCCGCGGCCGGGGCGGGTGCTTCCACGGGACGTCCGTGGTGCTCCTCGCCGTCGTGTCCGGACCGTGCGCCAACCGCCACATCCCCCACGCCAACTCCTTACTCTGTGCCGCCGCCTGCCCCATCCTCGGCGCAGGCCCACCACTCCCATAACGAGCGGGAGTTCCGCAGGGCTCGGGAGTTGGACCGATCCGTTCGGATCGACCGGGGCAACCCTATGCGACAGTTCGGGACCGGCGGTCGTCCCCGACACGGAGTTGGAAACCGATGCGAAGGTTTTAGGTTCGTTCAGGCTGGTCCAGTGGCCCATGGGCCAGGCGATCACCTTGGCCCGCCCCACCACCGAACTGAGCGCGACCGTGCCTCCGTAGCTGGTGTTCTGGTGTGCGCGGGAGTCCGCCGAGTTGCCGCGGTGGTCGCCCATCACCCACAGCCGCCCCTTGGGGACGGTGATGTCGAACGCCGTTTCGGACGGTGCGTTGCCTGGATACAGGTAGTCGGCCTCGGTCAGGGGGACGCCGTTGACGGTCACCCGGCCCTGCGCGTCACAGCACTTGACGTGGTCGCCGCCGACGCCGATGACCCGCTTGATGAGGTCCTTCTCGTTGTCGGACGGCAGCAGGCCGATGAACTGGAGGCCCTCCTTGACCTGCTTGACCACGATCGGGTCGTTCTTCTTGGTGGTCTGCTCGTCCGCGAGCCAGCCGCCCGGGTCGTGGAAGACGACGACGTCGCCGCGCTTGGGCTCGGAGCCGAACCACGGGGTGAACTTGTCGACCAGTACACGGTCGCCGATGCGGATCGTCTGCTCCATGGAGCCCGACGGGATCACGAACGCCTGGAGGAGGAAGGTCTTCAGGACGAGGGCTATGAGAACGGCGACACCGACCAGGAGGGGTATCTCCCGGACCGCGGAGCGCCGTCGGCGCCGCTTGACCTTGCGCTGGAGCTTGCGCCGCTCGGCCCGGCTGCGGCCCGCGCCCCCGGCAGGGGCGAGCGCGCCCGCGCCCGCGCGCCGGAAACCGGTCGGCAGCAGGTTCTCGTTCCCGAAGGAGCCGCCCGGCGGCGTCGCGCCGCGGGGCTTGCCGCGGTTACCCATGGGCGCCGTCCGCGGCGGGTACGCGCGCGTAGGCGCCGGGTCGGACGAGGTGGGTCCAGTGCCCGGCGGGCCAGACGACCCAGTCGGCTCGCCCGATGACGTCACCAACAGGAATCATGCCTCCGCCCGGGTCGCCCAGGTGGTCCCGGGAGTCACTTGAGTCGCCGCGGTGGTCACCGAGGACGAACAGCGTGCCGTCGGGCACGACCACGTCGAACGCCACGGTGGACGGAGCGTCCCCGGGGTACAGGAACGCCGTCTCGTCGACCGACCGCCCGTTCACCTCGAGCCTCCCCTTCTCGTCGCAGCAGAGCACGTGGTCTCCCCCCACACCAACAACGCGCTTGATGTAGTCGGCGTCCCCGAAATAGCCGGTTCCATCGAACACGACGATGTCGCCGCGCCGCGGATGAGCACCGAAACGGTACGCCAACTTATTTACGAGAACGCGGTCGCCGATCCTCAATCCGGATTCCATGGATCCGCTGGGAATCTGGAAAGGCTGCAGCAAGAAGGTGTTGAGCAGCAGCAGGAACACCAGACAGACCAGGGCAGTCAGGGTGATCCGACCGCCGGGCAGCCACTCGGCGACCCACGACACCAACGCGAAGCGCGACCGGTCCTCCGGCCCTCCGGTGTCCGAGGTGTCCTCGGAGTCGGGAGGGCGGGAGGAGCGGTCGCGCTCCGTGTGCTGTGCTTCGGTGTCCATCGGAGCCAGATGCTATCCGGCCCCGATAAGAACCCCGTATCAAGCTCAGTTGTCGCGCTTCTCCTTGATCTTCGCGGCCTTGCCGCGCAGGTCACGGAGGTAGTACAGCTTCGCGCGACGGACGTCACCACGGGTCACGAGCTCGATCTTCTCGACGATCGGGGTGTGCACCGGGAAGGTGCGCTCGACGCCGACGGAGAACGAGACCTTGCGGACCGTGAAGGTCTCGCGGACACCGGCGCCCTGGCGACGGATGACTACGCCCTTGAACTGCTGCACACGGGAGCGGTTGCCCTCGATGACGCGGACGTGGACGTTGACGGTGTCACCCGGGCGGAAGGCCGGGACGTCGGTGCGCAGCGAGGCGCCGTCGACGATGTCGAGCAGGTGGGACATTTCGTCTGCTTTCTTCATCGATGCCACAGGTCACCGACGGGAGATAGGTGAAGGGAAGGATGCTGTCCGTGTCGGGGCGGGCGTCATGTCCCCCTGTGGCAGGGGCGCACGCCGGACGACGCACAACAGCGACCTATTCTTCCACGCCGTCCGGCCTGCGCCAAAATCGGCCGTACGGCTCCCCCGCGGGGTCCGGTGACCAGCCCAGGATCGAGAGCATCTCGCGGTCCTTCTTGTCGAAGGTCTTGGGCTCGCAGCGCTCGATCAGGTCGGGCCGGTGGGCGGCCGTGCGCTTCAGCGCCTCGTCGCGCCGCCAGCGGGCGATCTTGCCGTGGTGGCCGCTGAGCAGCACGTCCGGGATCCCCTGGCCGCGCCACTGGGGCGGCTTGGTGTAGATCGGCCCCTCCAGGAGGTTGGCCATGGCGCCGGGCGCGAAGGAGTCGTCGCGGTGGGACTCGGCGTTGCCCAGGACACCCGGCAGCAGCCGTGCCACGGCCTCCGTGACGACCAGGACGGCCGCCTCGCCGCCGGCGAGCACGTAGTCCCCGATGGACACCTCGTAGACCGGCATCCGCGTCGCGTACTCGTCGATGACCCGCCGGTCGATGCCCTCGTAGCGGGCGGGCGTGAAGACCAGCCAGGGGCGCTCGGAGAGTTCTACGGCGAGTTCCTGGGTGAAGGGGCGGCCGCTGGGCGTGGGCACGATGAGCGCCGGTGCGCCGGAGCCCGTCTCGTAGCCGTCGGCCAGGACGGAGTCCAGGGCGTCGCCCCAGGGGTCCGTCTTCATGACCATGCCGGGGCCGCCGCCGTAGGGGGTGTCGTCGACCGTGTTGTGGCGGTCGTAGGTCCAGGAGCGCAGATCATGCACGTGCACATTCAGCTGTCCACGCGCGCGTGCCTTGCCGACGAGGGAGACGTTCAGCGGTTCGAGGTACTCGGGGAAGATCGTGACGACGTCGAGCCTCATGCGTCGGCGTCCTCTGAAGAGTCTTCCCTGGAGGACACGACCTCGGCCCGGTCGTCGATCAGCCCTGGCGGCGGGTCGATGACCGCGCGCTGCTCCTCCAGGTCGATCTCGACGACGATCGACTCGACGAACGGGATCATCACCTCGCTGCCGTCGGGACGCTCCACGATGAAGAGGTCCTGGGAGGGCAGGTGCGAGATCTCGGTGATCCGGCCGACCTCCTCGCCGTCCTTGGTGACGACGTCGAGGTCCATCAGCTGGTGGTCGTAGTACTCGTCCTCCTCCTCGGGCAGCTCCTCGGGATCGACCTCGGCGATCAGGAGGGTGTTGCGCAGGGCCTCGGCGCCGGTGCGGTCGCTGACGCCCTCGAAGCGGAGGATGAGGCGGCCGCTGTGGACGCGGCCCGTCTCGATGGTGAGCGGTCCCGTCGGGGCGGGGTCCGTGAACAGGACGGCGCCGGGGGCGAGTCTGAGCTCGGGCTCGTCGGTGCGTACCTCGACGGTGACCTCGCCCTTGATGCCATGGGCACGGCCGATCCGTGCGACTACCAGTTGCACGTGTCCACTTCTCCTGTTTCATGCAGATCGGGCCGGGGACGGCCAGTGGCCCTCCCCGGCCCGAGCCGGATTGCGATAAGCGTCAGCGGACGTGGTCCACGTCGACAAGGTCGACGCGGACACCTCGGCCGCCGATGGCGCCCACGACGGTGCGCAGAGCGCGAGCGGTGCGGCCGTTGCGACCGATCACCTTGCCGAGGTCGTCGGGGTGCACCCGGACCTCCAGCACGCGCCCGCGACGCAGGTCGCGCGAGGCGACCTGCACATCGTCAGGGTTGTCGACGATGCCCTTCACGAGGTGCTCGAGAGCCTCCTCGAGCATGCTCAGGCCTCGGTCGACTCGGACTCGGCCGGAGCCTCGTCCTTCTTCTCAGCCTTCTTCTTCTGGGTGATCGCCTCACCCTTGCTCGCGTCGTCGCCACCGAGGGCGTCGAACACGGGACGCGCGGCCTTCGGCGCGGCCACGAGCAGCGGAGCCGGGGCCGGCAGGCCCTTGAACTTCTGCCAGTCGCCGGTGAGCTTCAGGATGGCGAGCACGGGCTCGGTCGGCTGCGCGCCGACACTCAGCCAGTACTGCGCACGGTCGGTGTCGACCTCGATGCGCGAGGGGTTCTGCACCGGGTGGTACAGACCGATCTCCTCGATGGCCCGGCCATCACGGCGGGTACGGGAGTCGGCGACGACGATGCGGTAGTGAGGCGAACGGATCTTGCCCAGACGCTTCAGCTTGATCTTGACTGCCACGGGAGTGGGTTCTCCTGGTTTTGACGTGGTTGGGCACGGCGAGATGGCCGCGTGGGGTTGCGGTACCCGAGTGCCCGATGGACGCGTCAGCCGGAGGCGAGAGGGTTCCTGTGCGGCTGTCGAGTACAGCTAGCCATTGTGCCACACCCCGGCGGCCCGCCCGACCGGGGAGCAGGCCCCCACCTGCTCCCGCCCACGCCGAAGCGACACCCGGCGCCGGGAGGTGACCGGCGCGGGTGTGCGCAACCCGGCCTGCGGGATGCGGCTGCCACGAGCAGCCGCGTCCTCAGGCCGCCACGGCCTCCGGGATGCGGAAGGGCTTGCCGCAGCCCCCGCACACGATCGGCGCCTGGGCCAGCACCGACGGGACGACCCGTACGTTACGACCGCAGTCGCACACCGCCTTGACGCGGACGCCGCCACCGGACGAGCCGTGACGGGCGGCCGGGCCGCGGAAGGTACGGGAGGTGTCGGCCGAGGTGGCGACGGTGTGGGCCTTGAGCGCGCGCTGGAGGCGCTCGATCGTCGGCCGGTAGCGCCGCTTCGCCTCGGGGTTGAGCTGGACCAGCGAGAAACCGCTGCTGGGATGCGGTTCGTCGGGGTGGTCCAGGCCCAGCTCCTCGGCGATCGCAAGGAATCTGCGGTTGTGGTAGCGGCCGGCGCGGGACGTGTCACGCACGCCGCGCGAAGCGGCGATGCCATGGACTGCCTCATGCAGCAGTCGCTCGAAGGAGAGCTCGTGTCCGCAGGCGGACGACGACTCTCCGATCAGGGACTCGGGCGCGGCCAGATCGGGCAGTTCGGGGTGGTACCGCTGAATATCGGCCCACGCCTCTGCCAGCTCTGCGGCGAGAACAGGTGGTGTCTGTGTCGTGCTCACGTAATGACAACGAGCCGGAGTGCCCCTGTGTTCCGATTCCGGGGCATCCCAAATAATTTGCACGTACCCGTCAGTTGCCGCTGATGCGTCCGGAGGAGGGCGGGTGCGCTGATCTGCGGAGAAGCCTCACAGCTCAGCACAAGGTGGTGCGTAGGCCCACGTACGACCCGGCGCGTAGACGGTGTCCGCGCGCCGGGTGAGCTGATGTCCGCCGTTGCGCAAGGGGCCTTTCGGTCGCTCTCCCGCCGGAAGGGCGCTACCTCAGTAAGCGCGCGCGACGATCGCGACGTTACCGGGTGCCGTGTCGGAGTCCGGTACCGACCCGTCCTCGGCGACGAGACACCGTACGGTCACCGCGTGCTCGGCCAGCCCGGCCTCGCCTTCTTCGCCGAGCGTCGCCCACGGGATGCGCGCCCAGCCGCCGGCGGTCGCGGCCTCGACGGCCTCCGCGATCGTCGACACCTCTGAGGTACGGGACTCGCGCCGCTCGCGGGACTGCCTCAGCAGCAGCGCCTGATCCTCCTCCAGGACTACGGGAAGCAGCTCTACGAGAGAGTCGATCGCCACCGGCTCCTTGCCTCCGGGGATACGGCGGGCCAGCATCGCCGTGCCGTTCTCCAGGTCACGGGGTCCGACCTCGATCCGCACCGGCACGCCCTTCAGCTCCCAGTCGACGGCGCGGCGCCCGAAGGGGATGTCCGTGCGGTCGTCGACCCGGACGCGGACGCCCGCCGCCTTCAGCCGAGCCCCGATCTCGCGGACCTTGGCCAGAACCGCCTCGTCGCCCTTGATCGCGAGGACGACCACCTGGATCTGCGCCAGCCGCGGCGGCACCCGCAGACCGTCGTCGTCGCCGTGCATCATCACCAGGGCGCCGATCATGCGCGTGGTGGAGCCCCAGGAGGTCTGCCAGACGAGCTCCTGCTTGCCTTCCTTCGACAGGTACTGCGTGTTGAAGGCCTTCGCGAAGTTCTGGCCCAACTCGTGACTGGTCGCCATCTGCAGCGCCTTGCCGTCGCCCATCATCCCTTCCAGGGTGAGGGTGTTGATCGCGCCCGCGAACCGCTCCTTGACCGTCTTGCGGCCCGGGACGACGTCCATCGCGAGGACGTTGACCATGAAGTCCTCGTACACCTGGCGGTGGATGTGCGCGGCGAAGTCGCGCGCCTCCTCGTAGGTCGCGTGCGCGGTGTGGCCCTCCTGCCACAGGAACTCACTCGTACGGAGGAAGAGCCGGGGCCGCAGCTCCCAACGGACCACGTTCGCCCACTGGTTGATCAGCAGGGGCAGGTCGCGGTAGCTCTGCACCCACTTCGCGAAGTACTCGTTGATGATCATCTCGGAGGTGGGCCGGACGACCGCGGGCTCCTCCAGCTCCTTGCCGCCGCCGTGCGTGACCACGGCCAGCTCGGGAGCGAAGCCCTCGACGTGGTCCGCCTCGCGGGCGAGGTAGGACTGCGGGATCAGCAGCGGGAAGTACGCGTTCTCGGTGCCCGTCTCCTTGATGCGGGCGTCCATCTCCGCCTGCATCCGCTCCCAGATGCCGTACCCGTACGGTCGGATGACCATGGAGCCGCGCACCGGTCCGTTGTCGGCCAGTTCGGCCTTGCTGATCAGATCCTGGTACCAGCGGGGGAAATCATCCGCCCGCGGCGTGAGTACGGGTGCCTTGGCCATGGCGAGATCGTACGGGTCCACGTTGCCGTCATGTGAATTCTCGCCACTCCCACAGGCAAGCCACAAGCCGGGGCCCACAACCCCTGGACGCCGTAGCGCGTGCGGAGTTTGCTGGCATACGGGGGAAGTGCGGGCGCACATCACGGGGGCCTCGGAAACGGGCACGGCCACAACTCTCGGCGGATTGGGGCGCTTTCCATGACACCTACGCTCGTGCGGCAGTACCTACCTCACGCGGGGCCGGCGCCCCGCGTGGACCTGGGTGCACGCGCGCGTGACTGGTCCGAGATCCAGGAGCGGATGCTGGTGCCGCTCTACGAAGCGGTCTACGAGCGACTGGAAGTGGGGTCCGGCACCCGGCTGCTCGGCCTCGGCTGCGGCTCCGGGCTCGCCCTGCTGATGGCGGCCTCCAGAGGCGCGACGGTCACCGGTGTCGAGCGCTTCTCCCCCGAGCGCCTGGCCCTCGCCCGCGAGCGACTGCTGCCGACCGCCTGGACCCCCCGCGCGCGTGCGCACACCCGGCTCGTCTACGGCTCCCCCAGGGACGCGGCCGGCGCGGAGACGCCCGCGTACACCCTGGTGACCGCCTTCGAGCCCATCGGGTGCCTCGCGGGCGACTCGGAGGGGCTCGGCGACACGCTCGCCGCCGCGACACCGCTCGCCGCGCGCGGGGCGCCCGTGGTGCTGGCGGGCTGGGGTCCGCCGGAGCGCTGCGCGACCTCGGCCGTGCTGCGGGTGGCCACCAGGCTGGCGGACCCGCTGCGCGGCACGGGCAGCCCGCGCCCGGTCCTGCGCGACGACCTGGAGGTGGTCGCCCACCGCGCGGGCCTCAGGCCGGACGGCTCGGGCCGGGTGGCGTGCCCCTTCGGGTACGCCGATGTCGAGAGCGCCGTACGGGGGCTGCTGTCGACGGGGCTCTTCGACGCGGCGATCGTCGCGACGGATCAGGCGCAGGTGGACAAGGAGTTGGCGGAGGCGTTGCATCCGTATCGTCGGCAGGACGGGACCGTGTGGATGCCGAACGTCTTCCGGTATCTGATCGCGCGTACGACCTGAGGATGACTCAGCGCGTGTGCGACCTGAGGATGACTACGGCTCTTCCTTGAAGAGGCGCGTGACGCCCGCGATGCGGTAGGCGTCCGTCTCCTCCAGGGTCTCGTTCTCCAGGAGGGCCGCCGCGAGCGCGTCCAACTGGCCGCGGTGGTCGCCGAGTTTGCGGATGGCCTCGTCGTAGCACTCGTCGACGATGCGGCGCATCTCGTGGTCGATCACGTCCAGGGTCCCCGGTGCCGCCGAGAGGCCGTAGGCCTGCTGGGCGTCGCTGGGGAGGGCGGAGAGGCGGCCGACGCGCTCGCTCATGCCCCAGCGGGCGACCATCCCGCGCGCGATGTTGGTGACCTGTTCGAGGTCGTTCTCGGCACCGGTGGTGATCACGCCGTAGACGACCTGTTCCGCGGCCATGCCGCCGAGGGCGCCGATGATGCGGCCGCGCAGGTACTCCTCGGTGTACGCGTACTTGTCCGCGTCCGGGGTCGAGAGCGTGACGCCGAGGGCCCTCCCGCGCGGGACGATGGTGATCTTGCGGACCGGGTCGGCGCCGGGCTGGAGCATGCCGAGGAGGGCGTGGCCGCTCTCGTGGTAGGCGGTGCGGCGGCGCTCCTCCTCGGGCATCACCAGCGGGCGTTCCGCGCCCAGTTGGACCTTCTCCAGGGCCTCCGAGAGGTCGGACTGGGTGACCTCGCTCTGCTTGCGCTTGACCGCGAGGAGGGCGGCCTCGTTGGCGAGGTTGGCCAGTTCGGCGCCGGTCATGCCCGGGGTCGTGCGGGCGACCTGGGCGAGGTTCACGTCCTTCGCGAGCGGGACCTCGCGGGTGTGGATCTCCAGGATCGCCTCGCGGCCGCCCCGGTCGGGCGGCGAGACCACGACCACCCGGTCGAAGCGGCCGGGGCGGGTCAGCGCCGGGTCCAGGACGTCGGCGCGGTTGGTGGCCGCGATGACGATGACGCCCTCGGAGCCGGAGAAGCCGTCCATCTCGGTGAGGATCTGGTTCAGGGTCTGCTCGCGCTCGTCGTGACCGCCCATGCCGGAGCCGCCGCCGCGGGCCCGGCCGATGGTGTCGATCTCGTCGATGAAGATGATCGAGGGAGCCACCTTGCGGGCCTCCGCGAACAGTTCACGCACGCGTGAGGCACCGACACCGACGATCATCTCGATGAACTCGGAGGCCGACGCCGAGAAGAACGGCACCCCCGCCTCCCCCGCGACCGCCCGCGCGAGCAGCGTCTTCCCGGTGCCGGGCGGGCCCGCGAGGAGCACGCCCCGGGGCATCTTGGCGCCCATCTTGCGGTACTCGTCGGGGTTCTTCAGGAAGTCGACGACGTCGTTCAGCTCGCCCTCGACCTCGTCGATGCCGGCGACGTCCTCGAAGGTCGTGCGCTGCTTGCCGGGCTCCAGCTCGACCGGCTTGGGCGGGGCCTTGCGGCCGAGCATGCCGCCCGCGCCGCCGAGCCCCGAGCTCATCCGGCGCGCGATGAAGAGCCACAGGACGACCAGGAGCAGCATCGGGGCCAGCGAGATCAGCAGATTGGCCAGAAAACTACGGTGTTGTACGACCGGTTCCGCCGTGACGGTGACGTTGTGCTTGGTCAGGTCCTCCCAGAGCTTGTCGTCCGCGAAGGTCGGCCGCTCGGTGTCGAACTTGGTGTACTTGCCGTCGCCGTCCGGGTTCTTCTGCTCCTTCTTGAGCTGGCCCTGGATCGCGTTTCCCTTGGCGTAGATCTTGGTGACGTTGCCCGCGTCGACCTGCTTGCTGAACTCCGTGTACGAGATGGTCGGTTCGTCGCCCTCGTTGAAGAACGACAGGATCAGGTTCGCGATCAGGTACACGACCAGCGCGGTGAGGATCAGACTCCACCAGCCGCCGCGCATCTTCTTCCCGCCGGGCGACGGCTTCGGAGGCTCGTCGGGGGTGCCCTCGGTACGCCAGGGCTGATCCGGGGACTTGCGCGGCGGCGCGGGGTTGGTCATATCGGCAAGTTACGACACGGGCCTGGCGTCGGCACGCCCAGGATGCGCCGAGGGCGCCCTTCTCAAAGAGGGGCGCCCTCGGTGACGTAGAAGACGGCTGTCAGCCCATGGAGCTTGAGGCTCAGCCCACGAACCGTCAGCCCATGAACTTCTTGAACTCGTCCGGCAGCTCGAAGTCCTGGCCGCCCTGCTCGGGGAGACCGAACGCGTTGCCGCCGCCCTGAGCCGCGCCGGCCTCGCGGCGCTTGGCCTCTTCCAGCTCCTGCTGCTTGCGCTTCATCGGGTTGCCGGAGCGCTGCTTGCCCTTGGCCTGCTTGGGCTGCTTCTTGGTGCGGCCGGGGCCGCCGCCCATGCCCGGCATCCCCGGCATGCCGGGCATCCCACCGCCCTGCGCCATGCGGGACATCATCTTGCGGGCCTCGAAGAACCGCTCGACCAGGCCCTTGACCGCGCTGACCTCGACGCCGGAGCCCTTGGCGATACGGGCGCGGCGCGAGCCGTTGATGATGGTCGGCTCGGCGCGCTCGGCCGGGGTCATCGACTTGATGATCGCGGCCGTACGGTCGACGTCCCGCTCGTCCAGGTTGTTGATCTGGTCCTTGATCTGGCCCATGCCGGGGAGCATGCCGAGCAGCTTGCTGATGCTGCCCATCTTCCGGACCTGTTCCATCTGGGACAGGAAGTCGTCGAGGGTGAAGTCCTGGCCCTTCTTGGACGCCAGCTTGGAGGCCATCTTCTCGGCCTCTTCTTGGCTGAACGTCTTCTCCGCCTGCTCGATCAGGGTGAGCAGGTCACCCATGTCGAGGATGCGGGAGGCCATCCGGTCCGGGTGGAAGGCGTCGAAGTCGTCGAGCTTCTCGCCGTTCGACGCGAACATGATCGGCTTGCCGGTGACGGACGCGATCGACAGGGCGGCGCCACCGCGGGCGTCGCCGTCGAGCTTGGAGAGCACCACGCCGTCGAAGCCGACGCCGTCGCGGAAGGACTCGGCGGTGTTGACCGCGTCCTGGCCGATCATCGCGTCGACGACGAAGAGGATCTCGTCCGGCGAGACCGCGTCGCGGATGTCCGCGGCCTGCCGCATCAGCTCCTGGTCGATGCCGAGGCGGCCCGCGGTGTCCACGATCACGATGTCGTGGACCTTGGACTTCGCGAACTCGATGGAGTCCTTGGCCACCTTGACCGGGTCGCCGACGCCGTTGCCCGGCTCGGGCGCGTAGACCGCGACACCGGCGCGCTCGGCGACGACGCTCAGCTGGTTCACGGCGTTCGGGCGCTGGAGGTCGGCGGCGACGAGCAGCGGCGAGTGCCCCTGGTCCTTGAGCCACTTGCCGAGCTTGCCCGCGAGGGTGGTCTTACCGGCACCCTGGAGACCGGCGAGCATGATCACGGTCGGCGGGTTCTTGGCGAAGCGCAGGCGGCGGGTCTCGCCGCCGAGCACCCGGACCAGCTCTTCGTTGACGATCTTGAGGACCTGCTGGGCAGGGTTCAGCGCCTTGTTGACGTCGGAGTCGAGGGCACGTTCCTTGACGTTCTTGATGAACGTGCGGACGACCGGCAGGGCCACGTCGGCTTCGAGGAGAGCGATGCGGATCTCGCGCGCCGTGGCGTCGATGTCCGCCTCGCTCAGCCTGCCTTTGCCGCGGAGGTTTTTGAAAGTCGCGCTGAGGCGGTCGGAGAGAGTATCGAACACGGCGGCGTCGGTCCTCGGGGTCGGGGGCAGTTTGGCGTTGTCCTCCAGGGTATCCGGCCCGGCAAGACAAACGCCCCCGGCCGGTGAATACATCGGGCGGGGGCAAAACCCCGCGTCGGCGGGGAGCAACCGAGGATCGTGACCAGTTCGTCGTTCACGATCGGATCACCCCCGCAGCACCGGGGAGCACATCAGGTAAACGCATGACCCGACCGGAGGTCACTCCCTCAGTCTCTCCTCCAGCTTGCGCGCCACGGCCAGTGCCTCGTCCCCCGCCAGGGGCGCGCCGGGTGCCTGGGTCACGTAGAACGCGTCCACCGCGTTGGAGCCCAGCGTGCTGACGTGCATGCTCCGCACCCGCACCCCGGCGTCGTCCAGCGCCCGTCCGATCCGGTGCAGCAGCCCCGGCGCGTCGTGCGCGCGCACCTCGATCACCGTCGCGTGCCGGGACGCGGCCGGGGCGACCGTCACGCGGGCGGGCGGGGCCACGACACCCCGGCGGCGCGGATACGCGGCGTCGCGCTCCGCCAACCGCCCCGCGATGTCCAGCGAACCGTCCAGGGCCCGTACGAGATCGGCGCGCAGCCGGGCGGCCTGGGGCAGGGAGCCGTATTCGGCGGCGACCCGCCAGTTGAGCAGGAGGACGGAACCCTCGACGCCGTCCGGCAGGTCCAGCGCGCGCAGTTCCGCCGTACGGACCGTCAGGCGGTGCATCGCCAGGACGCCGGCCACCGCGGGGAGTACGCCCGGCTGGTCGGGGACGGCGATCAGGAGTTCCACGCCGAGCGGTTCGGGGTCGCCCGCGGGCTCGTCCTCGGTCGGGGGTTCGGTCTGGGCGCGCAGGGCCAACACCGGGCCGCCGGTCGCCACGGCCTCGATCGCCAGGCGTTCCTGTTCGGCCGTGGCCGCGCCCGCCTCGGGCTCCTCGGGGGCGTCCCCGGAGAGCACGGCGGCGACCCGCTTCACCAGGTCGGTGACGAGACCGGCCCGCCAGGACGACCAGGCGGCCGGTCCGGTGGCCAGCGCGTCCGCCTCGGTCAGCGCGTGCAACAGCTCCAGCGTGCTCGTCGTACCGACCGCCTCGGCGACCGAGCGAACCGTCGCCGGGTCCTCCAGGTCGCGCCGGGTGGCGGTCTCGATGAGCAGCAGGTGATGCCGTACGAGAGTCGCGAGTACGGCGACCTCCGCGCGGTCGAAGCCGATGCGGGCGGCCACGTCCTTGGCGATGATCTCGCCGGCCACCGAGTGGTCGCCGGGCCAGCCCTTGCCGATGTCGTGCAGCAGCGCGGCGACCAGCAGGAGGTCGGGGCGGCTGACGCGGCGGGCGAACTCCGAGGCGCGGACGGCGGTTTCGATGAGGTGCCGGTCGACGGTCCAGATGTGCACGGCGTTGCGCTGCGGGCGGCAGCGCACCCGCTCCCAGTCGGGAAGGAGGCGGGTGATCAGGCCTTCGGCCTCCAGCGCCTCCCACACGTCCACCGTGGGCTGCCCGGAACCGAGCAGCGTCACCAGCTGCTCGCGCGCCTCGGCGGGCCAGGGCGTGGGCAACGGCCGCACGGTGGCCGCGAGGCGCCGTACGGCGTGCAGCGAGAGCGGGAGTCCGGCCTGCGCGGCGGCAGCGGCGGCGCGCAGCGGAAGAACCGGGTCGCGCTCGGGGCGTGCGGCGCGGGCGAGCACCACCTCGCCGTCCTGCTCGACCACGCCTTCGGCCAGCGGTGAGCGCTCGGTGGCGGGTTTCGCGCCCCCGCCCAGCATGGCGCGCAGCCTCGGCCGCACGGCACGGGACCGCAGCACGCGCCCCACTTCACGCCAGGTGACGTCACTGGCGTACGAGACGACGCGTGCCGCTTCGTAGACCTGCCGGAGCAGGGTGTCCGCGTCGAGGAGGCCCAGCTCGGCGGCGACCTGGTCCTGCTCCTGGAGTGCGAGCCGGTCGGTCGCGCGGCCAGTGGTGAGGTGCAGGGCGTCGCGCACGTCGAGGAGGCGGCGGCGGGCGTCGGCGAGTCCTTCGCGCGGGGCGTCGGCCAGCCAGGAGGCGGCTACGGCACGCAGCGCGGTGGCGTCGCGGAGGCCGCCGCGGGCCTCCTTGAGGTCGGGTTCGAGGAGGTACTGCAACTCGCCCTGGCGCTCGGCGCGTTCGGCGCAGAGTTCCTGGAGTTCGGGGAGGCGCTTGGGTGCCTGGTTGCGCCAGTCGGCGAGGACGGCCGTCCGCAGGGAGGCGGTCAGGGCGAGGTCGCCGGCGATGTGGCGGGCGTCGAGGAGGCCGAGCTGGACCTTGAGGTCCTCGCCCGCGGTCTTGCGGGCCTCGGCGGGGGTGCGGACGGAGTGGTCGAGGGCGAGGCCCAGGTCCCAGACCGGGTACCAGATGCGGTCGGCCAGCGCGGCGACGGCGCCGGAGTCGCCGCCGTCGTGCAGGAGGAGCAGGTCGAGGTCGCTGCGCGGGGAGAGCTCGCCGCGGCCGTAGCCGCCGACCGCGACCAGGGAGACGCCCTTGAGGGCTTCGTTGCCGGCGGCGAAGAGGCCGGTCAGCCAGTCGTCGGTCAGTTCGGCGAGGGCGGCACGGCGCGGCGGCCCGGACCGCACCCCCTCAGTGAGGAGGCGCAGCCGGGCCGCCGCGTAGCCGCTGGGTCCGGAGTCCTCTGCATCCTTGCGCACGTCCGTACTCGTCACCCAGCGACTCCTGTTCGTTTCTTTTTAGAGCGCGTCCGGTCCGCGCTCGCCGGTCCTGACCCGGACGGCCGTCTCGACCGGGAGGGACCAGACCTTGCCGTCACCGATCTTGCCGGTGCGGGCGGCCTTGACGATGACGTCGATCAGCTGCTCGGCGTCGTCGTCCTCGGCCAGCACCTCGATGCGGATCTTGGGGACCAGGTCGACCGTGTACTCGGCGCCCCGGTAGACCTCGGTGTGCCCCCGCTGACGACCGTAGCCGCTCGCCTCGGTGACCGTCAGACCGTGGACCCCGAAGGCCTGCAGGGCTTCCTTGATCTCGTCGAGCCGGTGGGGCTTCACGACGGCGGTGATGAGCTTCATGCGTCCACCTTCTTCGTCTCCGTGGCGGAGGTGAGCGTGCCCCCGCTGAGGCCGCCGCCGGCGCCGCTGAAGTCGTATGCGGTCTCGGCGTGCTCGGCCTGGTCGATGCCCGAGATCTCCTCGTCCTCGGTGACCCGCATACCGATGGTCTTGTCGAGGAGGAAGGCGAGGATCGCGGAGACGATCAGGGAGTAGAAGAGGACCGCGAAGACACCGGCGCACTGGATCCAGAACTGGTGCATGCCTCCGCCGTAGAAGAGGCCCTTCACCTCGGACTGGCCCTTGCCGCTGGCGAAGAGGCCGATGAGCAGGGAGCCGAGGATACCGCCGACCATGTGGACACCGACGACGTCGAGGGAGTCGTCGAAGCCGAACTTGTACTTCAGGCCGACGGCTGCGGCGCAGCCGACACCGGCGATGGCACCGACGGCGATCGCGCCCATCGGGGAGACAGCGCCACCGGACGGGGTGATCGCGACCAGACCGGCGACGGCACCCGAGGCCGCGCCGAGCGTGGTGAACGCGCCGTGCCGGATCTTCTCGTAGGCGAGCCAGGCGAGCATGGCGGCGGCGGTGGCGACCTGGGTGTTGACGAACATCAGCGCGCCGACGCCGTCGTCGTTGCCGAGCCACGAACCGGCGTTGAAGCCGAACCAGCCGAACCACAGGAGACCGGCACCGAGCATGACCAGCGGAAGGCTGTGCGGACGCATGGGGTCACGCTTGAAGCCGACGCGCTTGCCGATGACCAGGATGACGCCGAGGGCGCCGGCACCGGCGTTGATGTGGACCGCGGTACCACCGGCGAAGTCGATCACACCGAGCTTGTAGGCCCACCCGTCGGCGCCCCACACCCAGTGGGCGACCGGGACGTAGACGACCGTCAGCCACAGGGCGACGAACAGCGCCCAGGCCGAGAACTTGACGCGGTCGGCGATGGCACCGCTTATCAGGGCCGGGGTGATGACGGCGAACATCATCTGGAAGACCATGAACACGAAGATCGGGATGGTGTAGCCGGGCCAGAGGTCCGTCAGCCCGACATCGCTCATGCCCAGCCAGTGGGAGTCGTAGCCGATGAAGCCGTTGCTCGAACCGAAGGCGAGCGAGAAGCCGTAGAGAATCCACAGGATGGTGACGATCCCGATGCTGATGAAGCTCATCATCAGCATGTTCAGGGTGCTCTTGACGCGGACCATGCCTCCGTAGAAGAAGGCCAGTCCCGGTGTCATGAGCAGCACCAGGGCAGAACAGATCAGCATGAAGCCTGTGTTCGCGGAGGACAGTTTGGGTGCCTCAGCGGCAAGCGTGATGGCGGCTGATGCCATCGGCGTCTCCTCGTCGGTTGTACGGCCCCGTGCGGGCGAAGCCTGGATGCGGTCCGGTCAAGGCGGGGGGTCCGGTTATGCGCCATGAGATTGGCGCAGCGCGGTTTCCGTCGAAGCCCCTCGATGTTTCACCGGGGTGACGAAGGCGCCGTACGTGTTACGCGTCGATGAACCGCCGGATCTCCGGCCGCGCGATCGTTATCGTGGCGCAACCTTTTCCGGCGGCTGGAAACCGGCCGCGCCCGGCCTTCCGCCGACCTGGCACGGGAGCGCCGGGGCCCGGGGCCCAGGCCCCTTCGGCGCTCCCCCGCGGCCCGCTCGGGAGCCGCCCGGCGAGGCCGACGTTTCCGGCCGTCCCACCGGCACCGCGCACCGCCGCGCGGCCGGTCTTTCGAATACGAGTCCCGTAGGACAGGACCGGCCGCGGTCGGCCCTCCGAATGACCTGGCATGGGGGAGCCGAGTCGGGCGGTTCGGGAGGGCCGGCCGCGGCCGGGGCTCGGGGTGTCAGACCGCTTCGGCGGTCTCCGGCAGCTCGATCGCGAGCCGGTCGGTGAGGTCGACGACCACGGCCAGCTCGCCGAAGTCGCGGACCGCGGTGTCGACGGTCTTCCGGATACGGGTGTTGACGCGCTCGGAGCGCACCTTCTTGGCGACGGTCATCGCCTCCGTCGCCAGCACCGCGCTCTGCTCCGGCTCCCGCCGCAGCAGGTGCACGGTGGCCATGCCGATGAGATTGAGTGCGTACGACCGCTGGTGCACCTCGTCCTTGGCGAAGAGGTCCACCGCCCGCTGCATGACGGGCTCGGCCAGCGAGGCGTAGGCGGGGCTGCGGCCGGCGACGTAGGCGAGGTCGCGATAGGAGTGCGAGTTCTCGCCGTACAGCTCGGCCTCGGAGAAGAAACGGATCCAGTCCGGGTCCGGGTCGTCCCAGTCGTGTACGTCCCCGAAGGTGTCCTCGGCCATCCGGACGGCCCGCTTGCACTTGCCGGGCTGCCCCATGTTGGCGTAGGCGCGGGCCTCCATCGCATACAGCATCGACTGGGTCCGCGGGCTCGCGCAGTCCCGGCTGCCGTACTGCGCGAGGTGGATCAGCTCCAACGCGTCGTCGGGCCGCCCGAGATGAATCATCTGCCGGCTCATGCTGGACAGCACATACGACCCGAGCGGCTTGTCGCCCGCCTCCTTGGCGGCGTGCAGCGCGAGGACGAAGTACTTCTGGGCGGTGGGCTGGAGCCCCACGTCGTACGACATCCACCCGGCCAGCTCGGCGAGTTCGGCGGCGACCTTGAACAACTTCCGGTTGGTGGCCTCGGGTTGGGGCTCCTGCAGCAGGTCGGTCACCTCGTGCAGCTGTCCTACGACCGCCTTGCGGCGCAGGCCGCCGCCGCACTGGGCGTCCCACTTGCGGAACATCGCGGTGGTGGACTCCAGCAGCTCCAACTCGGGCCGGGACAGCCGCCCGACGTGCCGGGAGGCGCTCACCGGCTCGGGCTCCGGCTGGTGGGCCGAGGGGCCGGGGACGAGCCAGCGCTGCATGGGTTCGATGAGGGACGGTCCCGCCGACAGGGCCAGCGAGGCCCCGAGGAAGCCGCGGCGGGCCAGCATGAGGTCGCTGCGGGAGAACTCGCTGAGCAGGGCCACCGTCTGCGGGGCCGTCCACGGCAGGTCGACGCCGGACACGGAGGGTGCCTGGCGGGCCGCGCGCAGGCCCAGGTCCTCGACCGAGACGACACAGCCGAAGCGCTCGGAGAACAGCTCCGAGAGGATCCTCGGGATCGGCTCGCGCGGGTTCTCGCCGTCCAGCCAGCGGCGCACGCGCGAGGTGTCCGTGGAGATGTGGTTGGCCCCCAACTGCCGTGCCCTGCGGTTCACTTGACGCGCCAGCTCACCCTTGGACCAGCCGCTGCGCACGAACCACGAGCCGAGCAGCTCATTGGGGCGCTTGTCCGTACTGGCCGCGGTTGTCCCGCTTCCGCCGTTGCCGCCCACTGGAACGCCCCCATCCCTGGAACCACTTGTCGCCGCTGTGCGCCAAGCCCTATCAGAATGCCGGTAAATACGGCTTCCCGTCCCGCACTTGTCACCCTTCGAACGAGATGACGAGTTGCCTGCGGCATACCCACGAGTGCATGTGCCCCATGGGCTTGTGCACTCAAAGTAATCCTACGATCACCCGTCCAGCCACGGCGATCGCGGAAACGCCACCATTCGCCACCCCTTCGAATGAACCTACGGTTGCCCGCGCACGATTCACTTGACATAGGACGGCCGAAGGTGGGCGCAGCGGTGCACGCAGGGGCGCGCACCGTCGGACACACCACCCGAGGCACTCCCGGACGCTGCCTGGACCACGCGGCGCGGGGCAGGCGTGAACACAGAGTGACGACACGCATCCGTCTCGTAACCACCGGTGCGTTGGACCCGTTGGAGGGGGCATGGGCTTCACGATCGGCAGCAGCCGGACCATCCGCGACATCCGGTCCGGCACGCGCCGCCGCGGCCGCGCGTCGGAGTGCACAGCGGTGGCCGAGTTCACCGGCCTCTGGGGCTGGGACGTGGTCGCCGGCGCACGGGCCGCGGGCGGCGCGTGTTCCTGCGGCGACACCAAGTGCCCCGCGCCGGGCGCACATCCACTGACCTTCGCCCCGGAAGTACGGGCCGGCGCGACCCTCGACGAAGTCACCGACGCCTGGGCCGAGTTGCCGGGCGCCGCGATCATGCTGCCGGTGGGCCGCGCGTTCGACGTGATCGAGGTGGCCGAACCCGCCGGCCGCCGCGCACTGGCCCGCCTGGAGCGCATGGGCCTCCCGCTCGGCCCGGTCGCGGCGACCCCCGACCACCGCGCCCACTTCTTCGTCGCCCCCGGCGCCGCCGCCGAACTCCCCTCCCTCCTCTACCGCATGGGCTGGGACGACCCCACCTCCCTGGACCTCCGAGGCCTGGGCCCCGGCACCCACATCACCGCCCCACCCTCCGACCGGGCCGGCCAGGGCCCGGTCCACTGGCTCCGCTCCCCCGCCCTCGACTCAGCGACAAAGCCCCCGGCGGCAAGGCTGTTGCTGGGCACACTGGCGTACGTGGCACACAGGTCGCGCGCGTAGGTCGTAGACGACGAAGTGCCCTTCTCCAAGCTGGAGAAGGGCACTTTTTCGAAGGGGGGCGGCTACAGCGCGCCCCAAAGGGGCGCGGGGAACTGCGCGACCAGCCCCCACCGACCGGCAGTCAAAGAACCGCCCAACCCGCGGAGCGTCAATCCCCGATAAGGGCATCAACAAACGCCTCCGGCTCAAACGGCGCCAGATCATCCGCACCCTCACCAAGCCCGATCAGCTTGACCGGAACGCCCAGTTCACGCTGAACGGCGATCACGATGCCCCCCTTGGCCGTGCCGTCCAACTTCGTCAGCACGATCCCGGTGATGTCGACAACCTCGGCAAATACACGAGCCTGCACAAGCCCGTTCTGCCCTGTGGTCGCGTCCAGCACGAGCAACACCTCATCAAGCGGCGCATGCTTCTCGACAACCCGCTTGACCTTCCCGAGCTCATCCATGAGCCCGGTCTTCGTGTGCAACCGCCCGGCCGTGTCGATGAGGACGACATCGACCCCCATCTCCTTGCCCTCCTTCACCGCGTCGAACGCGACGGAGGCAGGATCCCCGGCCTCGGGCCCGCGCACGGTATGCGCACCGACCCGCTCACCCCAGGTCTGCAACTGATCGGCGGCAGCGGCCCGGAACGTGTCGGCGGCACCGAGCACGACGGTCCGCCCGTCGGCCACGAGGACCCGCGCGAGCTTCCCGGTGGTGGTGGTCTTGCCGGTGCCGTTGACCCCGACGACCATCACGATGCCGGGCTTGCGATCCTCCGGCTCGGTCCTCACGGTCCGGTCGACATCGGTGCCGACCAGCTTGAGCAGCTCCTCGCGCAGCAGCGTGCGCAGCTCCTGCGGGGTACGCGTGCCGAGCACCTTCACGCGGGCGCGCAGCCCGTCGACGAGTTCCTGGGTGGGAGCCACGCCGACGTCGGCGGTGAGGAGGATGTCCTCGATCTCCTCCCAGGTGTCCTCGTCGAGGTGCTCGCGCGACAGGAGCGTGAGCAGCCCCTTGCCGAGCGCGTTCTGCGAGCGGGAGAGCCGGGACCGCAGCCGGACGAGCCGTCCGGCGGTGGGCTCGGGAACATCCAGCTCGGGGACATCCAGTACGGGGGGTTCCTCGACGGCGGCCGGGGCCGAGCCGTCGGGGAGATCCACCTCCTCTATGGTCCGGCGCGCTTCGTCGCGCGGGGTCTCGGCCTCGTCGCCGACGTGCGGCTCGGCCGGCGGGGCGGTGATGTCGGGCACGGAGGTGGGAGGCGGGGGCAGCGGCTTCTTGCGCCGGCTGCCGACGACGAGCCCGCCGAGCGCACCGAGCACGACCACGGCGATGACTACAGCAAGGATGACGGTTTCCATAACCCACCCAGTATCAGCCATGGGTCTCGCCGGGGCCCAGCGCGGGCGCGCCCGGACCCGCGCGCGCCGAGCCCCGCGCCCCGGAAGCCCCTAGTCACACCCATGGCCATCTGACGTACCGTCAGCTACCGTCCCCCACCACACCCGGCCCCACCGCACCCGACCCCGCCACACCCGAAGGGGGACCTCCCATGCCCGTCTCGGTCGTACGCTTCAACCTCGTCGAACCCGGCGCCACCCCCGCCTCGCTGAGCGCCCGCTACCGGGCCGCCCTGGAGATGGCCGCGTACGCCGACGAGCACGGGATCACCACCGTGCAGACGGAGGAGCACCACGGCGTGGCCAACAACTGGCTGCCCTCGCCCTTCGCCTTCGCGGGCGCGGTGTTCGGCGCGACCCGGCACATCGCCGTGACCGTGTCGGCGATCATCGGCCCGCTGCACGACCCGCTGCGGCTGGCCGAGGACATCGCCGTACTGGATCTGCTGAGCGGCGGCCGGCTGGTGACCGTGGCCGGGATCGGCTACCGGCCCGAGGAGTACGCCCAGTTCGACGTGGACTGGAAGCGCCGGGGCAGGCTCCAGGACGAGCTGCTGGAGACGGTGCTGAAGGCGTGGTCCGGCGAGGAGTTCGAGTACCGCGGCCGTACGGTACGGGTCACCCCGCGCCCCTTCTCCGACCCGCACCCCCTGCTGCTGGTCGGCGGCTCCTCGAAGGCCGCCGCACGTCGGGCCGCGCGGCTCGGCCTGCCCTTCTTCCCCAGCGCGCACCTGCCCGACCTGGAGGCCTACTACAAGGACCGGCTCGTCGAGTACGGCACCGAGGGCTGGACCATGATGCCGGGGGCCGAGACCCCGCTGCTGCACATCGCCGAGGACCCGGACCGGGCCTGGGCCGAGTACGGGGCGCACTTCCTGCACGAGGCGCGGACCTACGCGTCCTGGCAGTCCGGGGACATCCGCTCGGCGGTGAAATCCGGGGCCACTACCGTGGCGGAGCTGCGCGCGGAGGGCGTCTACCGCATCCTCACACCGGACGAGTGCGTGGCGCTGGGGCTCGACAACCTCGTACTGCATCCGCTGTCGGGCGGGATGCCGGTGGACGAGGGATGGCGCAGCCTGCGGCTGTTCGCGGAGCGGGTGCTGCCGCGGCTCGGGGAGTGACCCCAGTTAGGAGCGTGCCCCCGATCCGGAGGGTGACCTTTACCCGCAACCGGTGGACCGGCCGGTCGACCGGTGGTCCACTGCGGTCATGACCTTGGCTGTGGATGTGTTCCTGCGTGACGCGGACGGCCAGTGGAACGTGCTCGACGTTCCGGAGGGGTGCAACGACTCGGCCGGCTTCGAGAACTGGCGCGAGACCGTGTGGGGTTCGGCGCCCGTGCGCGCGCTGGGCTGCGTGTACCTCCCCGTGCTGGCCTCCAGCGACCTGTACGTCGAGGCCTCGGACGTAGCGGAGTTCCTGCGCGAGCTGGCGTTGCTGCGGGAGCATCTGGAAGCCGTCGCCGCGGCGGTCGGGGAGCGTTCCGACCTGGTCGAGAGCCGCCTGGACAACATCGAGGCCGCCGCTCTCCGGGCCCGGGAGATCGGCGGCGGCGTCCTCATCTGGTGACTGAGGGGTGGTTTCGGGGAGACGGGCGGCGGGGGATGGAGCCCGTCTCCCCGAGTTCATGGGGCCCCGGCTCACGGGACCCGGTTTTTGGGGGCCGGTCAGCCCATGTCCTCCAGCCTCTTGCCCTTCGTCTCCTTCACGAACTTCAGGACGAACGGGATGGAGAGCGCGGCGAAGACCGTGTAGATCACGTAGGTCGCGGAGAGGTTCCAGTCGGCCAGCGACGGGAAGCTCGCGGTGATGGCCCAGTTGGCGATCCACTGCGCGGAGGCGGCGACACCGAGGGCGGCGGCGCGGATCCGGTTCGGGAACATCTCGCCGAGGAAGACCCAGACCACGACACCCCAGGACAGGGCGAAGAAGAGGACGAAGACGTGGGCCGCGATCAGCGCGGTCCAGCCCTGCGCGGAGGGCAGCTTGCCGTCGACCAGGTGGTACGAGAAGGCCCAGGCCTCCAGCGCGAGACCGACGACCATGCCGACCGAGCCGATGAGGGCCAGCGGCTTACGGCCGATGCGGTCCACGAAGATCATGGCGATCACGGTGCCGATGATGTTCACGATCGACGTGGTGAAGGAGTAGAAGAACGACTGCGTCGGGTCGACGCCGACGGACTGCCACAGCGTCGAGGAGTAGTAGAACGCGACGTTGATGCCCACGAGCTGCTGGAAGGCCGAGAGGCCGATGCCGACCCAGACGATCGGCTTGAAGAAGAAGCCGCCACCGCCGAGCAGGTCCTTGAACGTCGACTTGTGCTCGCTCTTCATCGCGTGCTCGATCTCGGCGACGCGGGCGTCCAGGTCGACGTCGTCGCCCTCGACCTCACGCAGCACGTCGTGCGCGCGGGTCAGCTTGCCCGCGGAGATCAGGAAGCGCGGGGACTCGGGGATCGCGAAGGAGAGCAGGCCGTAGAGGACGGCCGGGATCACCATGACGCCGAGCATGACCTGCCAGGCCTCCAGGCCCATGAGCTTGCCGCGCTGGTCGCCGTCGGCGGCGTTCAGCAGACCCCAGTTGACCAGCTGCGAGATCGCGATGCCGATGACGATCGCGGCCTGCTGGAAGGAGCCGAGCCGGCCGCGGTAGGCGGGCGGGGAGACCTCGGCGATGTAGGCCGGGCCGATGACGGAGGCCATACCGATGGCGAAACCGCCGATGACCCGCCAGAAGGCGAGGTCCCAGAGCGCGAAGGGCAGCGCCGAACCGACGGCGCTGATCGTGAACAGCACGGCGGAGATCTGCATACAACGGATACGGCCGATGCGGTCGGCTATCCGGCCGGCGGTCGCCGCGCCGATGGCACAGCCGATCAGGGCGATGGCGATGACCTGTGCCAGGACCGTCGAGCCCACGTCGTAGCGGTCGCGGATCGCCTCGACGGCACCGTTGATCACGGAACTGTCGTAGCCGAAGAGGAAGCCGCCCATCGCGGCCGCCGCCGCGATGAAGATGACGTGCGCGAGATGTTCGGGATGAGCCGACCCGGCTCCTGACTGAGGTGCCTGCGCAGTGCTGGTCACGTGTAACTCCTGAGGCCACCGGCGTCGCTGCCGGGGTGGGGGGGCGACCCTTCCAGTGGCGCACAGCTTCCCGCTGCCCACCACCTGAAGGTAAAAGCAACGTTGCAGAGACTATGCCTTCAAGTTTCGAAGTCAATAGGGGGTCCCCTGTGAAATCCAACCCCACAGGTGACAGCCATGCGTTCAAGACTTGAACACGCGATGGAGATCTAGCGAAGGCGCTGCGAGATGACCTTCGACACCCCGTCGCCCTGCATGGAGACGCCGTACAACGCGTCGGCGACCTCCATCGTCCGCTTCTGGTGGGTGATCACGATCAGCTGCGAGGCCTCCTGCAGCTCCTGCATGATCCGGATCAGCCGCTGGAGGTTGGTGTCGTCGAGCGCCGCCTCGACCTCGTCCATCACGTAGAACGGACTGGGCCGGGCCTTGAAGATCGACACGAGCAGCGCTACGGCAGTCAGGGACCGCTCACCGCCGGAGAGCAGGGAGAGCCGCTTGACCTTCTTGCCGGGCGGGCGGGCCTCCACATCCACCCCCGTGGTCAGCATGTTGTCGGGGTCGGTCAGGATCAACCTGCCCTCGCCGCCCGGAAACAGTCGGCTGAAGACCCCCTCGAACTGGATGGCCGTGTCCCGGTACGCCTCGGTGAAGACCTGCTCGACGCGCTCGTCGACCTCCTTCACCACTTGAAGCAGGTCGGCGCGGGTCTTCTTCAGGTCCTCCAGCTGCTCGCTGAGGAACTTGTGCCGCTCCTCCAGCGCCGCGAACTCCTCCAGCGCGAGCGGGTTCACCTTTCCCAGCTGCTGGTACGCCCGTTCGGCTGACTTGAGCCGCTTCTCCTGCTCGGCGCGGTGGAAGGTACGGGGCTGGTTGCGTGGATCCTCCGGATCATCGGGCAGCACCTCGCCCTCGGCGGCGAGCGAGGGCGGCACGAGCTGATGCGGCCCGTACTCCTCGACGAGCCCCGAGGGCTCCACCCCCAGCTCCTCCAGCGCCTTGGTCTCCAGCTGCTCGATCCGCATCCGCTTCTCGGCCCCGAGCACTTCCCCCCGGTGCACGGAGTCGGTGAGCTTGTCGAGCTCGCCCTTGAGGTCACGCCCCTGGTTCCGGGCAGCGGCCAACTCCTGCTCGCGGCGCGCCTTGGCGGCGTCGGCGGCTGTGCGTTCCTCGTCGGCGCGGTGCAGGGACACCTCGACGTGCGCGAGCAACTGCCGCGCCCCGAAGGCGACGGCTTCGGCGACGGCGGCCTCATGCCGCAGCCGCGCGAGCCTCTGCTCGGCCCGCGCCCGCGCCTCGCGCTCCGCTCGGGCCCCCCGGTCCAGCGAATCGGCCCGCCCGGCAAGCCCCTTGACCCGCTCCTCGTGCGTACGGACCTGAAGCCGCGCCTCCATCTCGGTCTGCCGAGCGTTGGCCCCATCAGCGGCAAGCCGATCCCGCACGGAGGTGTCAGGCTCCTCCTCGACCGGCATCTCCTCAGCGACAGCAAGCCGTTCAGCGAGGACTTCGGCTTCTTCTACGGCCTTGTCGAGGGCGTCCTGTGCTCGTGCCGCCGCCGCGGTCGACCGCTCGGCCTCTCCGGCGGCGCCGCGTGCCTGCCCGGCCAGGCGTCCCAACTGCTGTGCCACGGCCGACTTTTCGCGCTCTGCCGCCCTGCGCCGGTCCCCCAACTCCTCGACCAGTGCGGCGGCTTCTTTGCGGCGCTCGCCTGCGGTCTGCTGTGCGTCGGCCAACTCCTCGCAGCGGACGGCCAGTTCTTCGAGTTCGGCGGCGGCTTCGTCTACGGAGGCCTGGACTTCGAGGAGGCTGGGGGCGCCGGCGGAGCCGCCGTGGGCGAAGTGGGCGCCGAGCAGGTCGCCTTCGGCGGTGACCGCGGTCAACTCGGGGTGGGTGTATACGAGTTGCTCGGCGTCTTCGAGGGTTTCGACCACGACGTAGTTGTGGAGGAGGCGGCGGACTGCGGGCATGAGTTCGGAGGGGGCGCGGACCAGGTCTGCCGCGAAACGTTGTTGGGCGTCTGCAGGTACGTCGTGGCTGGTCGCGCCGTTCCCCGCGCCCCTTGGGGGTGTGCTCGTGCCCGGTGTTGGATCGTCCGGGGCTCCTGCCAGCAGTAGCGCCGCCCTGCCCCCGTCTTGCTTGCGCAGCAAGCGGATTGCGTCTGCCGCCGATGCCGGAGTCGTCACGGCGATCGCGTCCGCCGCCGCGCCGAAGGCCGCCGCCAGGGCTACCTCGTGGCCCGGCGTCACCGTCAGCAACTCCGCCGCTGGACCCAGAACACCGGTGAGCCTGTCCCGTGCGCCGAGCAGTATGCCGGTGCCGTCCTTCCGCCGTAGGCCCAGCGCGAGTGCCTCGTGGCGGGCCTGGGTGGCGGCCCGCTTGCGTTCCGCCGCTGTGGCCGCTTCCCGGGCTGCCGTCAACGCGGCCTCCGCCTCGGACAGTTGGCGCTTGGCGGCCTCGTGACGCTCGGAGAGTTCCGCGTCGCCTGCGTCCAGGCCGTCCACCTCGGACTGGAGGACCTCGTACTCCTCCTGTGCGGTGACCGCTCGTTCCTGGGCCTCGTCGCGGGCGGAGGCGAGGCGGTCGATCTCTGCCTGGGCGGAGGCCGCGCGTGAACGGGCCGCGTTGACCTGGCCGTTGAGGCGGGCCAGACCCTCGCGGCGGTCGGCGATGGAACGGGCCACGTCCTTCAGACGGCGTTCCTCGGCCGTCAACTCCCGTTCCAGTTCGGAGCGGTGGGCGACCGTGTCCTCCAGGGCGTGCTCGGCCGCCTCAAGGGCTGCTTCGAGTTCCGCCTCCTGTTCGCGGATACGGGCGGCCTCGCGCTCCATGTCCTCGGGGTCGCGGCCCCGGCGTTCCTCGGGGGGTGCGGAGGTCGCGCTCTTCACCCGGGCGTCCGCCAGCGAGATCGTGCCGCGTACCCGCTCGGCCAGCTGGGACAGCTCGTACCAGGTCTGCTGGGCGCGCTGGAGGCGCGGCGTGAGCTGCCGTACCTCGTCCTCCAGGAGGCCCTCGCGCTGGAGGGCCTTGCGCAGCTCCAGTTCGGCGGCCTCCTTGCGGCCCTTCAGCGCGGCCTCGTCGGCGATCTCGGTGTTCAGCGCCTGGCGCAGTCGTACGAGGTCGTCGGCCAACAGCCTCAGGCGCGCGTCTCGGAGATCCGCCTGGATGACGGCCGCGCGGCGGGCGACCGCGGCCTGGCGGCCCAAGGGCTTGAGCTGGCGGCGGAGTTCGTCCGTGAGGTCCTGCACGCGCGCGAGGTTGGCCTGCATCGCGTCCAGCTTGCGGAGCGCCTTCTCCTTGCGCTTGCGGTGCTTGAGGACGCCGGCCGCCTCCTCGATGAAGGCGCGGCGGCCCATGGGGTCGGCGTGGAGCACGGAGTCGAGCTGGCCCTGGCCGACGATGACGTGCATCTCGCGGCCGATGCCGGAGTCGGAAAGGAGCTCCTGGATGTCGAGGAGGCGACACGTGTCGCCGTTGATCTGGTACTCGCTGCCGCCGTTGCGGAACATGATCCGCGTGATGGTGACCTCGGCGTACTCGATGGGCAGTGCGCCGTCGGAGTTGTCGATGGTGAGGGACACCTCGGCGCGGCCCAGCGGGGGGCGGCCGGTGGTGCCGGCGAAGATGACGTCCTCCATCTTGCCGCCGCGCAGCGACTTGGCGCCCTGTTCGCCCATGACCCAGCTGAGCGCGTCCACGACATTGGACTTGCCCGAGCCGTTCGGTCCGACCACGCACGTGATCCCCGGCTCGAACCGGAGCGTGGTCGCCGAGGCGAACGACTTGAACCCCCGCAGGGTCAGGGCCTTGAGGTGCACGCCGCTGGACTCTACCTTCCGCCGCTCGCTCTCTCCATGAACGTCCGGTTCCCCGCGGTTTCGCCCTTGAACGTGCAGGGCACACCAAACGTTAAAGAGGGTGGAGGCTTGCGGGGGAAAGAAAGAAGGGACGCCGAAGCGTCCCTTGCAAACTCTGACAACTTAGCGGTTGATGCAGGGCGCCCAACCACTGCTTGTCATGTGATGCGATGCGTCGCAGTGATCAGGTGAGCGCGGGCTCCGCCTGGCGTGCGTCGAGCTCGAGAAGCGAATCGTGAGTTGCGGCAGCCGTCAGCGCGTCGTTCTCTTCCTGGATCCGAACGAGCTCGGATTCCAGGTCCTGGACGCGCTGCTGGAGCCGTCGCATCTCGGCGAGGAGTCGCGGGTCGGAGCCGCCGACGTAACCGAGAAGCGCCTTTGCCATGATGGATGGTCCTCCACACTGAGTGACCGACCGAAGCGGTGTGGGTCGTGAGGGAATCGCACCCGCGGTGCTTGACAGTCTTGGGTGTTGCTCTGCTGTTCTTCCATGCCAAACAGCTAAGGTGCGCGGGGCTTTCAGAGTCTCACCAAAAAGTTTGACGGTCAACACGATCACGCCCCGTATTGGCGGGCTACCCGGGGGCACGCGGCCCTGACCGGGCGGCACGGCGACTCCTGCGGGGCCTCGCTGGATGTGGCGATCATCCTTAGGTGCGGAGCCTGCCAGAGCGAGCCGTTCTTGGCAACCACCAGGCAGTTTCCGCTAGGGGCAGCTGCCGGTGGCATGTCCCGCCGCTTCCGCCAGGGCCGCTTTACACCGTTTCGCAGATTGTGCTCAGCGGATCGCGAAGCCGTCGTAGCCGCCGCGGGGTGTGTCCCAGATCTCGGTCACGCCCTCCACGCGCCCGGGCGTGTCGTGCCCCCGGAGCCAGTCGAGGAGTCCTTCGCAGCCCTCGCGTGACCCCTCTGCGACCACTTGCACGCGTCCGTCGCCCAAATTGAGAGCAAAACCACTCAGGCCCCCGATCTCCAGAGCCTTGGCACGGGTAAACCACCGAAAACCCACACCTTGCACACGCCCTCGCACCCAGGCGACCATCCGCACATCCTCGCTCATGGCTGCAACCTAACCGGCCAAAACCTCTCGGGGCACTTGCTCCCCACGCGCCATGCGGTACCGTCCGCCCCAATGAATCTCATATGAAACTCACTCGATCGAGTGAGCTGGGTCACCGCACGGACGAGTTGACCGCAAGGACGAAAGGCAAGGACATGGGACGCCACCGACGCTCCGCCGCCGGCCGCGCCGCCACGAGCCGCGCCACGGGGGTCACAGAGACGCACGGCTCATACACGAGCGGCTACGACCCGCATGACTCGTACGACTGGAACGACCACTCCGACCGGAACGACCGCTTCGCCTGGAACCCGGCCGACGGCTCGACGATCGGCATGGCGCCCTATCTCCACCCGGAGGGCCCCGCCGAGTTCCACCCGACCCACGTGAACCACCAGGGCCCCTCTGACCACCGGGTCCGCCAGGTCCACGCGAACGGCGACGAGGTCCCGCCGAAGAGCGAGGCCCGCCTGAAGGCCGAGAGCCGCCTCAAGGCCGACTCCCGCCGCAAGAGCGAGGCCTATCTCTTCGCCACCGAGGAGGACTACGCCGTGGTCTTCCCCGAGGCGGCCGGCGCCACCGCCTCCCGGGGCGACGGCTCACGCCCGGGCCGCGGCCGCCGCCGCAAGCGCAAGACCGCGACGCCGGTCAAGACCGGCCTGCTCGGTGT
Organism: Streptomyces sp. N50; assembly: GCF_033335955.1. Classification (GTDB taxonomy): domain Bacteria; phylum Actinomycetota; class Actinomycetes; order Streptomycetales; family Streptomycetaceae; genus Streptomyces. The sequence continues at coordinate 6,695,877 of NZ_CP137549.1, read as the reverse complement.
CTCCGCCGCCGTCGCCATCGGCACGGTCGCGGTCGCCGCGGGTGCGATGCCGGGGCTGGACAACTACAAGCTCGGCGGCGGTGGCGGCTCGGACAAGGTGCAGGCGGCCGGTTCGCCGTCCAACTCGGCGACCGAGCAGGGCGGTACCTCCGGCAGCGCGGAGTCCCGCGACGACGGCTCGTCCACGAGCCGCGACGCGAACCGCGCGGCCTCCCCGTCGGCGGCGCCGACCAAGTCCGCCACCGCGCCCGCCACCAAGGCCCCGACGAAGAAGCCGGCGGCCACCCCGACCGAGGAGCCGACGACCAAGGCCCCCTCGGCGAAGCCCACCACTCCGGCGCCCACGCAGTCCGCCGACGCACCGGTGACGGTCTCCACGGAGGCAGCCGCCGAGGCCGAGGTGCTCAAGCTCGTCAACGAACAGCGCGCGCTCGTCGGCTGCAGCCCGGTGGCCGCCAACAGCTCGCTGACCACCCTGGCCGAGAACTTCAGCCAGCAGATGGCCGACCAGGACTTCTTCGACCACACCGACCCCAGCGGGGCCACCCCGTGGGACCGGGCGGAGAAGCTCGGCATCACCAACCTCGGCGGCGAGAACATCGCCCGCGGCCAGGCCGACGCGGCCGCGGTCATGGACGCCTGGATGAACAGCCCCGGCCACAAGGCCAACATCCTGAACTGCGACTTCAAGACCCTGGGCGTCGGTGTGCACTTCGGCACCGGCGGCCCCTGGTGGACGCAGGACTTCGGGTACTAGTCCGACACCGCAGGACACCCACAGGGAGCACTAACCACCGGTTAGTGCTCCCTTTTGGTTAGCGCTGTATTCGCGTACCCTGACGACATGGACACGACCCAGGAGCGTACGGAGGAGCAGAACTTCCCGTACAACGTCTTCGCGAAGGCCTGCCCCTCCCGAGGCACCCTGGAGCACATCACGGGCCGCTGGGGCGGACTCACCCTGTGCGCGCTGCACGAGGGCTCGCTGCGCTTCAACGAACTGCGGCGCCGCGTCGACGGCGTCAGCGAGAAGATGCTCTCGCAGACCCTGCACGCCCTGGAGCGCGACGGCCTGGTCCACCGCGAGGCCCAGCCGACCAACCCACCGCGCGTGGACTACGAGTTGACCCCGCTGGGACACGGCGTCGCCGAACGCCTGATGGGGCTCGTCGACTTCGTGGAGTCCCGCATGGACGACGTCCTCGCGGCCCGCACGCGCTACGACGAGACGCGCGCCGGCCTCTAGACCCGCGGGATCCTCAAACCCGGGGCGCCTTCTGGCACTTGGGGCAGAAGTAGCTCGACCGGTTCATCCACGCCTGCCGCCTCATCGGCGTAGCGCAGCGCCGGCACGGCAGACCCTCGCGGCCGTACGCGTCGAGCGAGCGGTCGAAGTAGCCCGACTCCCCGTTCACGTTGACGTACAGGCTGTCGAAACTGGTGCCGCCCACGTCGAGGGCCGCGTTCATCACATCCCGTGCGTGGCCCAGGAGTTCGGCGGTGCGCGGGCGGGTGAAGGTCGCGGTCGGGCGTTCGTAGTGGACGCGGGCCCGCCAAAGGGCCTCGTCCGCATAGATGTTGCCGACCCCGCTGATCAACGACTGGTCCAGCAGGGCCCGTTTGATGGTCGTGCGCTTGCGGCGCAGCGACTGGTGGAACAACTCGTCGTCGAACAACGGGTCCAGGGGGTCGCGCGCGATGTGCGCGATGACGTCCGGCAGCCCGTCCGGGGTGGTGTCGTGCAACGACAGCCCGCCGAAGGTGCGTTGGTCGACGAAGCGGAGTTCGGTGCCGAGGGCGTCGGCGAACCGGACCCGGATGCGCAGGTGCTTCTCGTCGGGGAACTCGTGCTGCTGGACCAGGAGTTGACCGCTCATCCCGAGGTGCGCGAGGACCGCCTGGTGGGTGTCCTCCAGCGGCAGCCACAGGTACTTGCCGCGCCTGCTCGGGGTGCCGATGCGATGCCCCTTGAGCCGGTGCGCGAAGTCGTCGGCGCCGGCGACATGCCGCCGTACCGCACGTGGATGCAGTACCTCGGCGTCGGCGACGGTGCGCTGGGCGACCCAGCGCTCCAGACCGCGCCGGACGACCTCGACCTCGGGCAACTCGGGCATGGCATCCCCTGCTGGTCACGGGTGAACGATCCGAGCGCCCGCCCCACTGGGGGACGGGCGCTCGGGTCGCGCTGTTCGGTCAGGCGGACGCCGACGACGTGTCGGTGTTCTCCTCGGCAGGCTGCTCAGCGGCCTCGGCGGCGGTCTCGACGGCCTGTTGTTCGGCCGCCTCCTTGGCCTTCTCGGCTCGCTCGTCCGCGTCGGCCCGGATGGACCGCCAGGCGGACTCGGCGGCCTGCTGCTCCGCCTCCTTCTTGCTGCGGCCGGTGCCGGTGCCGTACGAGACGCCTCCGACGCGGGCGGCAGCAGTGAAGGTCTTCTCGTGATCGGGACCGGTCTCCGTGACCAGGTACTCGGGGACACCGAGCCCCTCGGTCGCGGTGAGCTCCTGGAGACTGGTCTTCCAGTCCAGGCCGGCACCGAGGTTCGAGGACTTCTCGATGAGCGGGTCGAACAGGCGGTGCACCAGTTCGGAGGCCGCGTCGAGGCCCTGGTCGAGATAGACCGCGCCGATCACCGCTTCCAGGGTGTCGGCGAGGATGGACGCCTTGTCCCGGCCTCCCGTGCCCTCTTCACCGCGGCCGAGCCGGATGAAGGAGCCGAGTTCCAGACCGCGACCGACCTCCGCCAGCGCACGAGAGTTGACCACCGCGGCCCGCAGCTTGGCCAGTTGGCCTTCGGGCAGGTCGGGGTGGGTCGTGTACAGCGTGTCCGTGACGACGAGGCCGAGCACGGAGTCCCCGAGGAACTCCAGCCGCTCGTTCGTCGGCAGACCGCCGTTCTCGTACGCGTACGAACGGTGGGTCAGCGCACGCACCAGAAGGGCGGACTCGAGGTGATACCCGAGCCGCCCTTCCAACAGCGTGTGGGACGAGGCTGTGTCCGCGTGTTTCTTGGCGACTGAGTCGGCCTTGACGTCAGACATGGTGCCTCTCACCAGCCGCTCAGACCTCGAGGACCTGGCGCTTGTTGTACGTGCCGCAAGACGGGCACGCGATGTGCTGCTGCTTGGGCTCGTGGCAGCGCTCGCACGCAACCAGAGGGGTGACCGCAGCCTTCCACTGCGACCGGCGGTGGCGCGTGTTGCTGCGCGACATCTTCCGCTTCGGAACAGCCACGGCTACTTCTCCTGCTTCTCGTTGGCGCGCGCCGGTCGGGGCGCTTCGCCACTGATCTCGTCCTTCTCGCCGTCTTCGAGTGAACCGGCGAGTCCCTGCAGTGCCGCCCAACGGATGTCGACGGCGTCATGGTGGTGGTCCGGGTCGTCCGTGAGCCGTACCCCGCACTCGGAGCACAGGCCCAGACAGTCGTCCTGGCACACCGGCTGCATCGGCAGTGCGAGCACCACCGCATCCCGCAGCACGGATTCGAGGTCGAACAAGCCGTCCTCGATGAAGAGCCTGTCCTCGTCTTCCTCGGCGTCGTCGACCGGTTCCGCTTTCACACGGCCACGGTCGTCGGCGTCAGGGTACGAGAACATCTCCTGGAAGTCCGCTTCGAGCGACAGCTCAAGCGGCTCCAGACACCTTACGCACTCCCCCTTGGCCGTTGCACGGGCGGTGCCTGTGACAAGCACCCCTTCCATGACCGACTCAAGGCGGAGGTCGAGCTCCACCGGGGCGCCTTCCGGCACTCCGATGACTCCCTGGATCCCGAGATCCTTGGGAGCGTCGATCGAACGGTTCAGGCGCTGCAGCGCACCAGGACGCCGACCCAGCTCGTGAGTGTCGAACACGAGAGGGTTGCGGTGGTCGAGGCGGGCGTTCAGAGCCATCCCTGTCTTTCGGTCTGCTGAGCTCATGGGGCGCTGCCCTTCGGTGCTTCCGGGCAGCGGTGATCGCGGACGTACACGCGACCGAAGAGCCAGGATACTGGACCTTTCGCTCACGGCCCAATCCGGTGGTCCCTTACAGGCCTCGGCCCTGCTCGTACGCCCGCAGCTGCTCGGCGCTGATCATGCCGGTGTCGAAGAGGCTGGTCTCGTCGAGGGCGTAACCCTGCTGCTGGCCTTGCTGGTCCAGCTGCTGGGCCTGCTGCATCTGGTTCGGGTCGTACACGGGCTGCTGGCCGGTGTCGTAGCCCTGGTAGGCGTAGGGGTCGGCCTGCTGGTACCCGTAGGGGTCCTGCTGCTGGGGCTGGGCGTAACCCTGCTGCTGGTAGCCGTACGGGTCCTGCTGCTGGGCGGTCTGCTGGTAGTCGTAGGCCGCCTGTGGGGCGTAGTCCTGCTGCTCGGGCTGGAGCGGGGTCGCCGAGACCGGGGTGTCCGTGACGGTCGCGAGGTCGGCGAGGTAGTCGGCGTCGCTGGTGTGCTGGACCTGGTTGCCGTCGTCGTCGAGGGAGAGGGCGCCGAGGTCGTCGCTGGCGATCCGCCCGTGCAGCTTCTGCCGGCCCTTCCCTACGGCCTCCAGGGTCTTGGCGAGCACGGCCTCGAAGGCGCCGAGCTTGACGTCCACGTACGCGTCGGCGTCGCGGCGCAGGGTCTCCGGGTCGTGGCTGCGCTCGGGGGCGTCCTCGTCCTCGTAGCCCTGGTCGTCGATGCCGGGGCCAGTGCCGAGCAGCTTCTCGCGGCCGCGGCCGACCGAGCCGAGGGTCTTGGTGAGGACGACCTCGAAGTTGGCGAGCTTGGAGTCGACGTAGTCGTCGGCCTCCGCACGGACCTCCTCGGCCTCCTGGCGGGCCTCGGCGAGGATGCGGTCCGCCTCGTTCTGCGAGCGGCGGGCGACCTCGGTGTCGGAGATCAGCGAGCCGCGCTCGGCGTGCGCGGTCTGGATGATCCGCTCGGCCTCCTGACGGGCCTGCTCGACCATCTCGTGCCGGCCGCCGATCAGCTCCTGCGCCTCCGCAAGCGAGTCCGGCAGGGCCGCGCGCACCTCTTCGAGCAGCGTGAGCAGCTCGGCGCGGTTGACCACGCACGAGGCCGACATGGGCATGGAACGGGCGCTGGAGACCGAGGCGACGATCTCGTCGAGCTTCTTCTGCACGTCCACCGTGTGCTCGCCACTCTCTACCGACGTGTTGGAGACGGACGGGTCGACTGTACGACCACTCCCGCCCCGCCCGACACCGGGTGACGCACTGTCAGTGCCTCAGTCCTGTCCGAGCCGCTCGTGGAGCGCTTCCAGGACGATCGGCGGCACCAGGTGGGAGATGTCGCCGCCCCACTGCGCGACCTCCTTGACCAGCGAGGACGACAGGAAGCTGTAGGTGGGGCTGGTGGGGATGAACAGGGTTTCGACGCCCGACAGTCCGTTGTTCATCTGGGCCATCTGGAGTTCGTAGTCGAAGTCGCTGACCGCGCGCAGGCCCTTGACGATGGCCGGGATGTCGCGCTGCTTGCAGAAGTCGACGAGCAGGCCGTGGTACGCCTCGACCTGGACGTTGCCGAACTCGGCGGTGACCTCGCCGATCAGCCCGATCCGCTCGTCGACGGTGAACATGCCCTTCTTCGACTGGTTGATCATCACGACGACGTGCACGACGTCGTACAGCCGGGAGGCCCGGGCGATGATGTCGAGGTGTCCGTTGGTGATGGGGTCGAAGGACCCCGGACAAACAGCGCGGCGCACTTGATTTCCCTCGCTCTCCGGTCCGGTCATCGTGCGTCTTCGCACGTAGAGGCGGCGCGACCGTACCAAAAGGTCCCCTCGCCGTAGCGACGGGCCCGGATCGCGTCGAACCCGTCCGGCCACCCGAATTCGCCGCCTCTGGTGCTGCGCTCCACGGTGACGAGCGCGTCCGGCGCGAGCCAGCCCCCGGACCGGAGTGTGAGGAGAATCTCCCGAAGATCGTGATCTGGGACAACGTACGGCGGGTCGAGGAAGACGATGTCGTACGGGTCCGCCGACGCCGGCGTCTGGACGATCTGCTCCGCTTTGCCCGCCCTGACCTCGGCGCCGGGGAGGCCGACGTTCTTGACGTTCTCCCTGATGACGCGGGCGGCCTTCGGGTCGGCCTCGACGAGGAGGGTGTGGCTCGCGCCGCGGGACAGTGCCTCCAGGCCTACGGCGCCTGAGCCCGCGTACAGGTCCAGGACGCGTTCGCCGTTGAGGGGGGCGCCGAGGAGGGACTGCCAGGTGGAGAAGAGGCCCTCGCGTGCACGGTCGGAGGTGGGGCGGGTGCCGGTGCCTGGCGGCACGGCGAGTCGACGTCCGCCGGCTTCGCCGGCGATCACGCGGGTCATCTGGGGTCCTTGGTTGTGGGCGGCTTCAGGTTCATTGTGGCTGGTCGCGCAGTTCCCCGCGCCCCTGGGTGGGCTACCCCTAGCCCTTTTCCAGGTACTGCTCCCTCTCCTCGTCCAGTAGGGCGTCCAGAGCTGTCCGCAGGGCCGGAAGGTGCTCCAGGTCGGGATCGGCCTCCACCACCTTCGTCGCCTCCTCCCGCGCCTCCGCGATGACCTCCTCGTCCTCAATGACCGACAGGACCCGGAGCGAAGTGCGGGCACCGGACTGCGCCTGCCCCAACACATCGCCCTCGCGGCGCTGTTCGAGGTCGATGCGGGAGAGTTCGAAGCCGTCGAGGGTGGAGGCGACGGCGTTGAGGCGCTGGCGGGCCGGGCTGGCCTCGGGCATTTCGGAGACCAGGAGGCAGAGGCCGGCGGCCGAGCCGCGGCCCACCCGGCCGCGGAGCTGGTGGAGCTGGGAGACGCCGAAGCGGTCGGCGTCCATGATCACCATGGCCGTGGCGTTGGGCACGTTGACGCCGACCTCGATGACCGTGGTCGCGACCAGGACGTCCGTGTCCCCGGCGGCGAAACGGCGCATCACCGCGTCCTTGTCGTCGGGGTGCATACGGCCGTGCAGCACCTCGATCTTCAGCCCCTGGAGCGGGCCCTTGGCGAGCTGGGCCGCGATGTCCAGGACGGCGAGCGGTGGGCGCTTCTCCGCCTCGTCCTCGGGGGACTTCTTCTTGGCCTTGCCGGCCTTCTTGGGGTCGTCGTCCTCGTCGCCGATGCGGGGGCAGACGACGTACGCCTGATGGCCGTTGGAGACCTCCTCGCGGACGCGCTCCCAGGCGCGGGCCAGGAAGTGGGGTTTGTCCGCTGCGGGGACGACATGGCTGGCGATCGGCGAGCGGCCGGCCGGGAGTTGGTCGAGGACCGAGGTCTCCAGGTCGCCGAAGACCGTCATGGCGACCGTGCGCGGGATGGGGGTCGCGGTCATGACGAGGAGGTGCGGGGGCTGCTTGCCCTTGCCGCGCAGGGCGTCGCGCTGTTCGACGCCGAAGCGGTGCTGTTCGTCGACCACGACCAGGCCCAGGTCGTGGAACTGGACCTTGTCCTCGATCAACGCGTGCGTGCCGATCACGATCCCGGCCTCACCGGTGACGAGGTCGAGGAGGGCCTGACGCCGCCCGGCCGTCCCCATGGAACCCGTGAGCAACGTGACCTTGGTCGCCCGCTCGGCCCCGCCCAGCATCCCGCCCTCGGCCAACTCCCCCATCATCTCGGTGATGGAGCGGTGGTGCTGCTGCGCGAGCACTTCGGTGGGCGCGAGCATGGCTGCCTGCCCGCCGGCGTCGACCACGGCGAGCATGGCTCGGAGGGCCACCATTGTTTTTCCGCTACCCACTTCCCCTTGCAGCAGCCGGTGCATCGGATGCTCCGTAGCCAGGTCATCGAAGATCTCCTTGGACACCTTCACCTGCCCATCCGTGAGGGTGAACGGAAGGCGGTCGTCGAAGGCCGTGAGGAGGCCGTCCGGGGTCGGTTTGCGGGCCACCGCCGGGAGTTGGGCGTCCGCGTGGCGGCGGCGGGCCAGGGCCACCTGGAGGACGAAGGCCTCGTCCCACTTGAGGCGGTCGCGGGCCGCGGCGATGTCCGCCTTGGTGTGCGGGCGGTGGATCTTGAGGAGTGCCTCCGGGAGGGAGACCAGGCCTCGGCCTTCGCGCAGGGAGTCCGGGAGGGGGTCCACGGCTTCCTGGGCGCTGGGGAGTGCCGTCTGAAGGGCCTTGCCGATCTTCCAGGACTCCAGCTTGGCGGTGGCGGGGTAGATGGGGATCAGGGTGCCCGCCCAGGTCTCCACCGCTTCCTCGGCGTCGCCCTTCAGCAACTCGTACGCCGGATGCGCGAGTTGCAGGCGGCGGTTGAAGACGGAGACCTTGCCGGCGAACATCGCGCGGGTGCCCGGCAGGAGTTCCTTGTGGGGTTTGTGAACTCCCGAGCCGAAGAAGACGAGTTGGAGCCGGCCGCTGCCGTCCGTGATCGTGACTTCGAGACGCTGGCCCTTGCCCCGGGGGGCCTTACTGGACGCGAAGGTGTGCAGGCGGGCGTCGGCGACCTGGGCGACCACGGTGACGTGCTCGTCCATCGGCAGCTCGGCGAGGTGCGTGAGCTGGCCCCGCTCCTCGTATCTGCGCGGGTAGTGGTGCAGGAGGTCGCCTACTGTGTGCAGGCCGAGATGCTCGGCCATCACCTTCGCGGTGGCGGGGCCGAGCACCTTTTTGAGTGGTTCTTCCAGTGCGGGCACGAGATCCATTGCACACCACGCCACTGACAATGCCGTATACGTCTTGCGAAACCCCTGGTCAGGCGGGTCGTTCGAGGCCTAGGATGGCGCGCTCCGGCCATCCCCCGCGGTCACCGCCTCACAGGGACCGCCCGACCCTCGCGCCGTTCGCACTTCCCCCACCTCGGCGCTGCGACGATGGACTCCCAGACCTCACAGTCATCCCAGGCATCCCAGTCACCTCACACGTTCCAGGTCGACCTGCGCGGTCTGGTGGACCTGCTCTCCCATCACCTCTACTCCAGCCCCAAGGTCTATCTGCGCGAGCTGCTGCAGAACGCCGTGGACGCGATCACCGCCCGCCGGGCCGAGCAGCCCGACTCCCCTGCCCTGGTGCGGCTGTTCGCCGACGGGGGCACCCTGCGCGTCGAGGACTCCGGCGTCGGCCTCACCGAGGCGGACGTGCACAACCTCCTTGCCACCATCGGCCGTAGCTCCAAGCGTGCCGACGGGCTCCAGGAGGCCCGTTCCGACTTCCTCGGGCAGTTCGGCATCGGGCTGCTCGCCTGCTTCGTGGTCGCCGAGCGGATCCGGGTCGTCAGCCGCAGCGCCCGTACGCCCGACGCGCCGCCCGTGGAGTGGACGGCGACCGACGACGGCTCGTACACCGTGCGGACCCTGCCCGACAGCGAGCGCCCCGAACCGGGCACCACCGTGCACCTGGTGGCCCGCGCGGGCGCCGGCGAGTGGCTCACCAAGGAGAAGGTCCTCGCGCTGGCGCGGGACTTCGGGGCCCTGCTGCCGTACGACGTGCGCGTGGACGGCGAGGCGGTCACCGACCTGCCCGCGCCCTGGGACCGGTCGTACCCGAGTCCCAGCACCCGGAGGGTGGCGCTGGCGCGGCACTGTCACGAGCTGTTCGGGTTCACGCCGTTGGACTCGATCGACCTCTCCGTGCCGCTCGCGGGGATCCGGGGAGTCGCCTACGTCCTTCCCGGCGCGGTGAGTCCGGCGCAGCGGGCGAGTCACCGGGTGCATCTCAAGGGCATGCTGCTGACCGAGCGGGCCGAACAGCTGCTGCCCGACTGGGCGTTCTTCGTGCGCTGCGTGCTGGACACGGACAGCCTGCGGCCCACGGCCTCGCGCGAGTCGCTGTACGAGGACGAGACGCTGGCCGCCGTACGGGAGGCGCTCGGCGAGCGGATCCGGGGCTGGCTGACCGGGCTCGCGGCGGGTGATCCGGAGCGGCTCGCCGCGTTCCTGTCGGTGCATCACCTGGGGGTGAAGTCCCTGGCGCGGCACGACAAGGAGATGCTGCGCACGATGCTGCCGTGGCTCCCGTTCGAGACGACCGACGGACGGGTGTCCCTGGAGGAGTTCGCGCAGCGCCACCCGGTGGTGCACTTCACGCGGACCGTGGAGGAGTACCGGCAGGTCGCCCCGATCGCGTCCGCGCAGGGCATCGGAGTGATCAACGGCGGTTACACCTACGACGGCGAGCTGGTCGAGGCGCTGCCGTCGGTGCGCCCGGGGACGGTGGTCGCCGAGCTGGACTCGGACACCGTGACCGCGCACCTGGACTCCGTCGACCCGGCCGAGGAGCTGGCGCTGGCGGACTTCCTGGCCGCCGCGCGGGCGAAGTTGGACCCCCTGGGGTGTGATGTCGTCCTACGGGCGTTCCATCCGCTGTCGGTGCCCGCGCTGCACCTGGACGACCGCTCGGCCCGGCACGAGCAGGCCCGTGCGGAGGCCGAGGAGCAGGCCGACGACCTGTGGGCGGGCATCCTGGGCTCGCTGCGGGGCAGTGCTCCACGCGCGCGTCTCGTGCTCAACCACCTCAACCCGCTGATCCGGCGGATCAGTTCGCTGGGGGACCGGGACCTGATCGGGACGGCCACGGAGTCGCTCTACGGGCAGGCACTCCTGATGGCGCAGCGACCACTGCGCCCCGCCGATTCGGCTCTGCTGAACCGGGCGTTCATCGGCCTCCTGGAGTGGGCCACACACGGGGAGGGCGACCACTGATGACAGGGATCACGGACTTCGACGCGCTGCGCCGGGCCATGGCGGAGAACTCCGAGGAGCCGGAGGGACCGGCCCGCAACGCGCGCGCGGAGCACCTGCTCGCCGAGGCCGAGAAGCTGGACATCCCGCTCGCGGTCATCGAGGCGCTCGGGCACCAGCTGAAGGTCTACAACTACAGCTCCGAGAAGGACAAGATGTTCGTCCCCTTCGCGCGCCTGCTGCGCATGTGGGACGAACGGCCCGAGGACTTCGACGAGTACGAGGTCCACTCGCTGCACTGGGTCTTCAAGTGGATGTCGTCCGGCATGCTCGGCCAGCCGCACATCCCGCTCGCCTCGATCGAGAAGTGGCTCGGCGAGATGGAGCACCGCTACCGGCTGGCCGGACACTCCGAACGGGCCGTCCGCAGCGCGGAGTTCAGCGTCGCCTCGCACATCGGTGACCTCGCGCGGGCCGAGCGGGCGTACGCCGCGTGGCTGGCCGCCGACCGCGACGCCATGGCCGACTGCCACGCGTGCGAACTGCACACCCAGGGCGAGTGGCAGGTGAAGCAGGAACGGTACGCCGAGGCGCTCGACCTGTGGGCGCCGGTCCTGGAGGGCGAGTTGACCTGCGCCCACGAGCCGCACGCCGCGCTGGCGTCCTCCCTGGCGCCGCTGCTGCGCCTCGGGCGCACCGACGAGGCCCGCGCCCACCACCTGCGGGGCTTCCGTCTCGTACGGCCCATGGAGAGCATGCGGGGCGCATACGCGGACCATGTGGAGTTCTGCGCGCTGAGCGGCAACGAGGCGCGTGGTCTGGAGCTGCTCGCGGAGCGTCCGGTGTACTTCACGGACTCCGGGAATCCGGGCAGCGGGCTGGACTTCCTGTCGGTGGTAGCGCTGCTGATGGACCGGCTGACCGAGCTGGGCCTCGGCGACCAGCAGGTGCCGGGGCCGACCGGCCGTACCTGGACGGCACGCGAACTCGCCGTCCACGCACGCGTGGAGGCCCTCTCCCTGGCCGCCCGCTTCGACCAGCGCAACGGCACGACCCACGTCGGCGACCGGGCACGCGCGCGCATGGACCAGCGGCCCCTGGTGGAACGGCTCCCCCTGGGAGTGCGTTCGGCGGCCCGGCCGGTCACGGCACCGGTGCCGACAGCGGTACCCGAGGTCATCCCGGAGAAGGACCTCACCGCGCTCCTCACGGAGGCGCGACGACTGTCGGACACCCTCCAACCGCACGCCGTGGAGGCCTGGTTGGCGGTCTCCCGGGCCGCCGAGGGCGTCGAGCTGTCCGCCCGCGACCGCGCCGAGATCGCCGACCATCAGGCGATGGACCAGGGCCCCGAGGGCATCGGCCTCTTCGAGCACGCGGCCGAGCTGTTCGCCGAGGCGGGCGACCCCGGGGAGGCATGGGCGGCACGCGCGCGTGGAGCGTACGTACGCGCTCTCACGGGCGAGGTCGACGAGGCCCTCGCGGCGATCGCCGAGCCGTACGACGGGGTCCTCGCCCTGTACTCCGAGGACGGCACGGGCGTACGGCAGACGGCGGCCGTGCTGATGAGCCGGGCGCGCATCCTGATGCGCAGGGTTCACGGGGACTCCCCCGACCACACCCCCGCCAGCGGGGACCTGGCCGCCGCCGAAGCCGCCGTACGGGAGGTGCTGGCGCTGGTCGAGGGGCAGCCCCTCCCGGGTGACGTGGCCGATGTGCGGCTGGCCGCGCGGGGTGCCGAGGGTCAGGCGATGCTGGCCGAACTCGCGGTGCGGGCCGGGGACTTGGAGACGGCCGTGCGGCTGTTCGCGAAGGCGTCGACGGCTTTCGTGGTCGCGGGGCTGCCGTGGTTCGCGGTGGAGTACGAGGCCCGGCTGGCCGGGCTCGCCCATCAGCTCGGCGACATCACGGAGGCGGAGCGCGCGCTGCGGGCCGCCTTGGAGCACGGCGGACCGTATCTGGAAGCCCCTGGGCGGGCTCAGCTGCATCTCCAGCTCGCCGAGGTCCTCGGCGGCCGGGGACGGTCCGAGGAGGCCGCTGAGCACGCCCTGGAGGCCGCTCACTGGGCCGACGAGGCCGGCGAGGGGCCGACGCTGGGTGCCTATGCGCGGCACCAGCTGGGCGGCTTCCTGCTGCGCCAGGGGCGCTGGGCCGAGGCCGCCGAGGTGCTGGAGTCGGCGCTGCCCGACCTGAGCGCCGAGACGCACGGCGACGGCGCGATCGTCCAGACGCAGTGGTGGCTCGGTGACTGTCTCAGCGAGCTGGGCGAACACCGGGCCGCTGCCGAACGGCGCTTGCAGGCGGCCGAGATCGCCCGGACCTGGCCCGAGCAGAACGACCACGCGACCCTCGCCCACCTCGCCGCCGAGTCGCTCGGCCACGCCGACCTGCCCGCCGAGGCGGACCAGGCGTACGAGCGCGCGGGCGACCTGTGGCGGTCCCTGGGGAACGTGCACGGGCTGGTCCGCTCCCTGCGCGCCCGCGCGTGGCTGGCGCTGCGCGCCGACCAAGGGCTGGACCGCGCGCGGGAGTTGATGGCGGGCGCGATCGAGGAGTGCGAGGCCGCGCTGCTCGTGACGGACGACCAGGAGGCGCGGCAGCGGCTCACCGGTGAACTCGGCCACACGCACCGGCAGTTCGGCGAGCTGCTGGCCCGTTCCGTCGCCGAGGAGGCCGAGGACACCGCCATCCAGGCCGCGTTCGAGGACGCCCTGACCCAGACCGCGGAGTCGGTCACCGTCTTCGCCGCCCTCGGGGAGGGCGCGGTGCACACCCGCACCGGCGCCGAACTCGCCGCGGGCTGGCTGGAGGCCGACCTCAGCCGCCCCGCCGACGCGGCGGCACGCGCGCGTGGCGTACTCAAGGCCTACGAAGGTGCCGACGACGGCGACGAGACGGTACGGGCCCGTCGCGCCGAGGCGGAGCAGCTGCTCCAGCTGATGGAGGAACAGACCGACAAGTAAAGGAAGTTGGCGTCTACTCCACGCCGATGAGCAGCAGGGCACCCTGCCGGCCGCCCCGGTACACCACCGTGTCGACGGCGAGGTACGTCTCCCGGACGTGGATCTCCAGGATGTCGGCGACGCTCACGGGTGCCTCGTCGCCGAGGACGAGCGTGACCAGTTCACCGCCGGCCGCGAGCATGCGGTCGAGGACGGCCCGGGCGGTGGCCGTGACATCGGCGCCGATCACCGCCACATCGCCGTCGACCAGGCCCAGCACATCCCCGGCCTGGCAGATCCCGGCCATGGTCCAGGACTGGCGCTCGGCGACGGCGACCTCGGCGTACCGGGTCGCGCCCGCCGCCGAGGTCATCGAGACGACGTCCTCGTCGAACCGCCGCTCCGGCTCGTGCACGGCGAGCGCCGCGATTCCCTGCACCGCGGAGCGCGTCGGGATCAGCGCGACCCGGATGCCCTCGGCCCGGGCCTGCTCGGCGGCAGCGGCGGCGGTGTGCCGCAGCTCGGCGTCATTGGGCAGCAGCACGACCTCACGCGCGTGTGCCCGCCGTACGGCGGCCACCAACTCCCCGCTGGCGGGCGGCTCCCCGGGGCGCGCGAGCACGGTGGTCGCGCCGGCCTCGCCGTAGAGCCCGGCGAGCCCCTCCCCCGGCACCACGGCGACGACGGCCCGCTGCGCACGCTCCCTGGGCGGCCGTTCAGCACCGGTGGTGTGCACGTCACCGAGCCCGAAGTGCGTGATCCGGATCCGGTACGGCCGACCGGCCTCGACGCCGGCTTCGACGGCGGCGCCCGCGTCGTCCACGTGCACGTGCACGTTCCACAGGCCGTCGCCGCCGACCACGACGAGCGAGTCGCCGAGGACGTCGAGCCGCTGCCGCAGCCGGGTCACGGCGGAGTCGTCGGCCTCCAGGAGGTAGATCACCTCGAAGGCCGGGCCACCCTCCTGGACGGCTTCGGGGCCGTCACCGCACAGGGTGACATCGGCGACATCAGGAGCGCCGGAAGCCAGAACAACCTCCACGCGTGCGTGCGCCCCGAAAACCGGCGACTCCCCCGTGAACGTCTCCACCAGCGCGGCCAGCACCGCCACCAACCCCCGCCCGCCCGCGTCGACGACTCCCGCGCGCTCCAGGACGGCCAGCTGCCCCGGGGTCGCGGCCAGCGCCGCGCACGCTCCCCCGTAGGCGGCCCGTGCCACGCTCCCGCAGTCGCCCTCGGTGCCGTCGGCCGCGTCCGCCGCAGCCGAGGCGACCGAGAGGACCGTGCCCTCGACCGGGTGGGCGACCGCATGCCGGGCGGAGTCGGCCGCACGGCGCAGAGCGAGCCGTAGGCCCTCCCCATCCGTGTGAGCCGTCTCACCGTCGGCGGCGAGGACCTGGGCCATGCCCCGGAGCAGCTGCGCGAGGATCGTCCCGGAGTTGCCGCGCGCCCCTATGAGCGCGCCGTGGGCCATCGCACGGGCGGCGTCGGCCAGCGGCGGTTTCCGCTCGGCCAGGGTGCCGTGTCCGTCGAACACCGCCTCGACCGCGGCGACGGCGGACTCCATGGTCAGGTACAGGTTGGTGCCGGTATCCCCGTCGGCCACCGGGTACACGTTGATCGCGTCGATCTCCTCGCGCGCACGCCCCAGCGCCCGCAGCGCGAGACCGCACCAGGTGCGCACCGCGAGAGCATCGAAGAATGTCTGCGGCACCTGCGGCACCTGCGCCTCCTTGAGCTGCTGGACTGGCAACGCAGCGTAGACCCCGGAACGGTCCGGACCCGAGGAGGGCCGGAGCGGGCCCCCGACCAGGCATGGTAGTTTCGTTGTACTGGCGCGGTCGTTGTATGCTGCTCCGGTTGCCCGATCCCGATCGGGCCATCCCCCCTGGCAGTGCCACTTCCAGATCCCACGATCTCGATCCCGGCATGCCGGGATCATCCGTAAGTGCATCTGTGCATCTGAAGTCTTTGGAGTGACCCGTGGCTGCCAACTGCGACGTCTGCGGCAAGGGGCCGGGCTTCGGCAACAACATCTCGCACTCGCACCGCCGTACACCGCGTCGCTGGAACCCGAACATCCAGCGCGTTCGTACCGTGGTCGGCGGGACGCCGAAGCGCGTGAACGCTTGCACCTCGTGCATCAAGGCCGGCAAGGTCTCGCGCTGACGTACTGCTAGCGCGCGGCCACTGCTGGTTCGCTGCATCGAGCCGGTCCACCTCGTGTGGGCCGGCTTTTTGCCGTGCTCTCTCAGAAAACCCGGGCTTCAGGAAGCCTGCGCTTCAGGAGAGCCCGTTCCGCAACGCCCAGCCGTGATCGACAGGCCCGATCCCGCCCCCCAGCGCGAACCCCGCCGCGATCGCCCCCGTGACATACGCCTTCGCCGCCGTCACCGCCTCCGGCACCGAATGCCCCTTGGCGAGCTGTGACGCGATCGCCGAGGCGAGCGTGCAGCCGGTCCCATGGGTGTGCCGGTTGTCGTGCCGGGCCGCGCGCAGCCAGTGCTCCTCGGAACCGTCGGTGAGCAGATCCACGGCGTCACCCGGCAGATGACCACCCTTGATCAACACCCAACGCGGCCCGTACGACAGCACAGCAGCCGCGGCCTCCCGCAGCTGCCCCTCCGACTCGACCCGTACGCCGGTGAGTTGCGCCACTTCGTCCAGGTTCGGCGTGGCCACGGTCGCCACCGGCAGCAGCTTCGTCCGCACGGCGCCCAGCGCGGAGTCCGCCAGCAGCGAGTCCCCGTGCTTCGAGATGCCGACCGGGTCGACGACCGTAGGGACGGCCGTGCCGCCGATCAACTCCGCGACCGTCTCGACGAGTTCGGCCGACGCGAGCATCCCGGTCTTCACTGCCTGTACGCCGATGTCGTCGACGACGCTGCGGTACTGGGCGCGCACCGCCTCCGCCGGAAGTTCCCAAGCACCTTGCACACCGAGGGAGTTCTGCGCCGTGACCGCCGTGACAACGCTCATGCCGTGCACGCCGAGCGCGAGCATCGTCTTCAAGTCGGCCTGGATTCCAGCCCCTCCACCGGAGTCGGAGCCGGCCACCGTCAGGACACGGGGCTTCACGACTCGATGTCCCCGAAGTGGTCCCAGCCGCCCTTGCTGGTCCACGGCGCCCCGTCGACCGTCACCTGGGGCAGCGCGGAGGGGTTGAGGACCTCGCCGATCACCTTCCAGCGGGCGGGCAGTTTCACGTCCGGCGCGAAGGTCGCCACGATCGCGTGGTCCTCTCCCCCGGTGAGCACCCATTGGATGGGGTCGACGCCGACGGCCTGCCCGATGTCGTTCATCTGCGTCGGGACGTCGATCGCGCCGGACCGGATGTCGATCCGGACCTTGCTGGCCTCCGCGATGTGCCCGAGGTCGGCGATCAGCCCGTCGCTGACGTCGCACATCGAGGTCGCGCCGAGCCCTGCCGCCGCCGGACCCGCGTGGTACGGCGGTTCGGGGCGCCGGTGCGCCTCCACGAACGCGCGCGGCGAGCGGAAGCCCCGCGACAGCACCGCGAACCCGGCCGCGGACCAGCCGAGCCACCCCGTCACGGCGACCACGTCACCGGGCTGCGCGCCGCCCCGGGTGACCGGCTCACGGCCGCGCAGATCGCCGAGCGCGGTGATCGACACCATGATCGTGTCGCCCCGTACGACATCGCCGCCGACCACCGAGGCACCCGCGACCTGGCACTCGTCGCGCAGGCCGTCCATCAGCTCCATGGGCCAGGTGACCGGGAGTTCGGCCGGTACGACCAGGCCCAGCAGCAGCGCGGTCGGTACGGCGCCCATGGCGGCGATGTCCGCGAGGTTCTGCGCGGCGGCCTTGCGTCCTACGTCGTAGGCGGTGGACCAGTCGCGGCGGAAGTGGCGGCCCTCCAGCAGGATGTCGGTGCTCGCCACGACCCTACGGTCGGGCGCGGCCACGACCGCGGCGTCGTCGCCGGGGCCGACCCGGACCGCGGGGGTGGTGGTGAGCCGGGAAGTGAGCTCCCTGATGAGCCCGAACTCCCCCAACTCACCGACGGTGCCCTTCATCGTTCGTCCTCTTCTCGTGACGGCAGCGCCCGGTCGCGAGCCGTCCGTGTGCTCGGTACGGTCGAGATGACCGTCGCCTTCAGTCGTGCCCGCGCCCCGGCACGGGGACCAGGTCGTGTCGGGCCTCCGCGGGTCTCCCCGCGGCGAGCGGCGACGCGATACCGTGGCGTTCCTTTTCCCCACATGATCCTCGTGGCCGCCCTGGAGGTTCCGTGGTACAGGCGTACATCCTGATCCAGACGGAGGTCGGCAAGGCGTCGACCGTCGCCGAAACGATCAGCAAGATCCCTGGAGTGATCCAGGCCGAGGACGTGACAGGACCGTACGACGTGATCGTGCGGGCCCAGGCCGACACGGTCGACGACCTCGGCCGCATGGTGGTCGCCAAAGTCCAGCAAGTGGACGGCATCACCCGCACCCTGACCTGCCCGGTGGTGCATCTGTAGCCCCCGTCTACCCTTGGCCGGTGAACTCTCTCCGTCACCGGCACCGTTCTGTCATCGGGCTGTCCGTGCTCGCCGCGCTGATCACCGTCGCGGGCTGCTCCTCAGCAGACGACAGCGCGTCGGCGGCGGTTCCCTCGCCGGGCGCGAAGGTCACCGGGCTGTGCCGGAACCTGGACAAGATGCTGCCGTCGAAGGTCGACGACCAGGGCCGCCGGGATCCCGAGCCCGCGTCAGCACTGACCGCGGGCTGGGGGAACCCGGCGATCATACTGCGCTGCGGTGTCGTCAGACCCGCGAAGATGAACGACCCGGAGGCCGACGGCGTCGAGGTGAACGGCGTCGGCTGGCTCCTCCAGAAGGAGGACGACGGCTCCTTCCGCTTCACCACGACGCTGCGGAAGGCCTACGTAGAGGTGACCATCCCGAAGGACCGCACCGGGGACGGCATGGCGCCCCTGGTCGACCTCGCGAAATCCGTGAAGAAGGCGATCCCCGAAGGGATCGCCGACTAGACGGACCGGGGCGACCGGCTCAGCGAAGGCCCGTCGACCGGCGCAGCGCCGCCTGCACCAGCAGGTCGACCAACTCCCCGTAGGGAACGCCGCTGGCCTGCCACATCTGCGGGTACATCGAGATCGGCGTGAAGCCGGGCATCGTGTTGATCTCGTTGATGACGAACTCGCCGTCTTCGGTAAGGAAGAAGTCGGCCCGCACGAGCCCCTCGCAGGAGGCCGCGTCGAAGGCGTCCACCGCGAGCCGCTGGACCTCGGCGGTCTCCTCCGGCGTCAGCGGGGCGGGCACGATACCGGGGGTCGAGTCGATGTACTTCGCCTCGAAGTCGTAGTACGCGTGCTCCTGGGGCGGCGGAATCTCGGCCGGCACGCTCGCGCGCGGACCGTCCTCGAACTCCAGCACCCCGCACTCGATCTCGCGGCCGCGCAGCGCGGCCTCCACGAGGATCTTCGGGTCGTGCCGCTGCGCCTCCTCGATCGCCTCGTCGAGACCGGCCAGGTCGTCGACCTTGGTGATACCGATCGACGACCCCGCGCGCGCGGGCTTCACGAACAGCGGCCAGCCGTGCTCACCCGCGAAGTCGATGATCTTCTTGCGCGCGGCGGATTGGTCCCGCTGCCACTCGCGCGGCCGGATCACCACGTAGGGGCCGACCTTGAGGCCGAACGAGGTGAACACCCGCTTCATGTACTCCTTGTCCTGGCCGACGGCCGAGGCGAGCACACCCGCGCCCACGTACGGCACACCGGACAGCTCCAGGAGTCCCTGCAGGGTGCCGTCCTCGCCGTAGGGGCCGTGCAGGACGGGGAAGACGACGTCGACCTCGCCGAGGGCCTTCGGCACGGATCCCGGTTCGCTGACGACGACTTCACGGTTTCCGGGGTCGAGCGGGAGCACCACGCCGCCCTCGCTCGACTCGGCGAGTTCGTCGACGTCCGGGGTACGGCGGTCGGTGATCGCCATCCGCTCCGGGGCGTCGGCGGTCAGGGCCCAGCGGCCTTCGCGGGTGATGCCGATCGGCAGGACGTCGTACTTGTCCCGGTCGATGGCCGCGAGGACGGCGCCGGCGGTGACCACGGAGATCCCGTGTTCGGAGCTGCGACCGCCGAACACGACGGCCACACGCGGCTTACGAGGCGGCTGCTCAGGACTCTGGGAGAGGTTCTCGGTGCTCATATCGCGATGAGAGTACCCGGTGGTAGTGCGTTGAGTCAGCGTCCGTTGACGAGCGGCGGTTCAAGCCGCGCCTTGAAGCACGCGGTCGGACAGCGCCCTAAGGGGCGCGGGGAACTGCGCGACAAGCCACGACGGAGCCGCAGCCGCCCGACGACCGAATGCGGCACCCCCTTGGGCGGAGCCCTCAGCGCCGCTCCGGCTTGGCACTCCGCGACATGAGCTCCTTCACCGCGACAACCGGCGACTTCCCCTCATGCACGATCTCGAACACCGTCTCCGTGATCGGCATATCGACATCGTGCCGACGGGCCAAGTCCAGCACGGACTCACAGGACTTGACGCCCTCCGCGGTCTGCTTGGTGACCGCGATCGTCTCCTGAAGGGTCATGCCCTTACCGAGATTCGTCCCGAAGGTGTGATTGCGCGACAACGGCGACGAGCAAGTGGCCACCAGGTCACCCAGACCCGCAAGCCCGGAGAACGTCAACGGATCCGCCCCCATCGCCAGCCCGAGCCGCGTCGTCTCGACGAGACCGCGCGTGATGAGCGACCCCTTCGCGTTGTCCCCGAGCCCCATCCCGTCCGCGATACCGACGGCGAGCCCGATCACGTTCTTCACCGCGCCACCGAGCTCGCAGCCCACGACGTCGGTGATGGTGTACGGCCTGAAGTACGGCGTGTGGCAAGCGGTTTGGAGCCGGCGGGCCACGGCCTCGTCGGTGCACGCGACCACCGCGGCGGCCGGCATCCGGGAGGCGATCTCGCGCGCGAGGTTGGGTCCGGAGACCACGGCGATCCGGTCCCGGCCGACCTTCGCGACGTCCTCGATGACTTCGCTCATCCGCATGACGGAGCCGAGCTCGACGCCCTTCATGAGCGAGACGAGGACCGTGTCGGGCGCCAACAGGGGTGCCCAGTCGGCCAAGTTGGCGCGCAGCGTCTGTGAAGGCACCGACAGGACGGTGAAGTCGGCGTCGGCGGCGGCCTCGGCGGCGTCGGTGGTGGCCCGCAGGTTCTCCGGGAGTTCGACACCGGGGAAGTAATCGGGGTTCGTACGCGTGGAGTTGATGGCCTCGACGACTTCCGCGCGACGACCCCACAGCGTGACCTCGCACCCCGCGTCGGCGAGCACCATGCCGAAAGCCGTGCCCCACGAACCGGCGCTGAAGACAGCCGCCTTGACCGGCTTGCTCACGTGCCCTGCCCCTCTTCCTGCTCGACCTTCGGCTCGAGTGCCGCGTGGGCCTGAGCCTCCAACTCCTGTGTCTCCGCGGCCGTCCGGCGCCGCTGCTCGATCCGCTCGCGGCGCGGGTCGTAGGGCACCTCGGGCGCCTTCGCGTCGCGGATCCGCTCCAACAGGCGGGTGATGTCGGCCATGATGACCTCGGTCGCCTCCTTGAGGAGGTCCGGGGTCATCTCCTTGCCGTAGAACCGCGTGAGGTCCACCGGCGGGCCCGCGAGCACATGGCTGGTCTTGCGCGGGAAGACGTGCAACTTCTTGGCGTACGGCGGGAGCAATTCGTTGGCGCCCCACTGCGCTACGGGAATCACCGGGCACTGGGTCTGCAGGGCCACCCGCGCGGCACCGGTCTTGGCGGTCATGGGCCATTGGCCGGGGTCCCGGGTGATGGTGCCCTCGGGATAGAACGCGACGCACTCACCGCGTTCCACAGCGGCGATCGCGGCGCGGAAGGCACTCAACGCGTCCGTGGTCTCGCGGTAGACGGGGATCTGTCCGGTGCCGCGCATCGCGGCGCCGACGAATCCCTTCCCGAAAAGGCTGCTCTTCGCCAGGAATCGCGGAACACGTCCGGTGTTGTACTGAAAGTGTCCGTATGCGAAGGGGTCGACTTGTGAATTGTGGTTCACGGCGGTGATAAACCCGCCCTCGGCCGGAATGTGTTCCATTCCGCCCCAGTCCCGCTTGATCAGAACCACCAGCGGCGGTTTGCAGAGGACCGCTGCGAAGCGGTACCAGAACCCGATTCTGCGGCGGGGCACGCGAACACCTTCCTCTTGGACCTGGGGGGCCGCACAAGTGTCGCCCCAGGCCGTCGGTCTGTCGAGAACACCGTACGCCCCGCCACCGACACCGCCAGGGGTGCCGGGTGACAATGGCCGCGACAAGAGAGGGGCGGAACGCCCGTGCAGTGGACCTTGGTCATCCCCCTGAAGCCTCTGGCGCGCGCCAAGAGCAGGCTCTCGGACACCGCGGGCGACGGGCTGCGCCCGGGCCTCGCCCTCGCCTTCGCCCAGGACACCGTGGCGGCCGCGCTGGCCTGCCCGGCGGTCCGCGATGTGGCGGTCGTCACGGACGACGCCCTGGCCGGCCGCGAACTGGCCGCGCTGGGCGCCCGTATCGTCGCGGACGAGCCGGGAGGCGGCCTGAACGCCGCTCTGCGGCACGCGGCGGCGGCCGTGCGGGTTTCCCGACCCGAAAGCGCCGTGGCGGCCCTGAACGCCGATCTGCCGGCTCTGCGCCCCGCGGAATTGGCCCGGGTCCTGGACGCGGCCGCCGAATTCCCGCGCGCTTTTCTCCCGGACGCGGCCGCAATCGGCACCACGTTGCTCACCGCCCGAGAGGGCCGCGAATTGCGCCCGGCTTTCGGCACGGATTCCCGCGCCCGCCATCGCGCCTCGGGGGCGAACGAACTCACCCTGGACGCGGTGGATTCCGTACGGCAGGACGTGGACACCGGCGAGGACCTGCGGGCGGCCCTGGCCCTCGGGGTGGGTCCGCGCACGGCGGCAGCGGCGGCGGGGCTGCTGATTCCGGGCCAGTGACCGGCAGTAGGCTGCGCCCATGCAGGCGACCGCTTACACCTACGACGCCGGGACCCGTACCGGAAGTGTGCTGCTCGACGACGGCACCCCGGTGTCCTTCGACGCCGCCGCGTTCGACGCGGGCGGGCTGCGGCTGCTGCGGCCGGGACAGCGGGTGCGGATCGAGACCGAGGGGCCGAGGGACGGCCTCAGGGTCACGCTGGTGACGCTGCAGACCTTCTGAACACCCGTAGGCCGGCCGTGCATACGCCGCGGGCCGGACTCCCAGAGGGAGTCCGGCCCGGCGCGTGAGTGCCCTTGCGCCCCGTGACTAGCGGGTGGTGGCCTTCTTGGCGGTGGTCTTGCGCGTCGCCGACTTCTTGGCGGGGGCCTTCTTGGCCGTCGCCTTCTTGGCGGTGCCGGTGGCCTTCTTGGCCGCCGTCTTCTTGGCCGTCGCCGTGGTCTTCTTGGCGGTCGCCTTCTTGGCCGTGGCCTTCTTGGCCGTGGCCGTGGTCTTCTTGGCGACCGTCTTCTTCGCCACGGTCTTCTTCGCGGCGGCGGTCGCCCTCTTGGCGGTGGTCTTCTTGGCCGCGGCCTTCTTGACCGTCGCCGAAGCGGTGCCGCTCAGGCTGCCCTTGGGCGCCTTCTTGACGGCGACCTCGCCGCCGCGCGGGAGCTTCTTCGAGCCGCTCACCAGGTCCTTGAAACCCTGGCCCGCGCGGAAGCGCGGCACGGAGGTCTTCTTGACCCGAACCCGCTCGCCCGTCTGGGGGTTGCGGGCGTAACGGGCCGGACGGTCGACCTTCTCGAACGAACCGAAGCCGGTGACCGAAACCCGGTCCCCATTGACGACGGCACGGACGACTGCGTCCAGAACCGCGTCGACCGCCTCGGCGGCCTGCTGACGGCCACCGACCTTGTCCGCAATCGCTTCTACGAGCTGCGCCTTGTTCACGTCTTCCCCTTCGGAGACATTGCCGGAACGAAACTGCTCCGGCTTTTTCGCACGTTAGGCAGATATATACCGCAAATCAAACACGAAACGGGCTAATCACCCGTGCGCCGCAACGATTTCGGCTGTCCTGGACTTGTTTCAGCGTTCCTCTTCCGGGAATCGACCCGCGTCGAGGTCCTCTGTGAACCGGTCCAGCCGCCTTGTCGCGTCGGCGAGATCGTGCTTGGCCGCGGCCGTAATGACCAGCAGCTTCCGGGCCAGCGCCATCCGTACGCCCTCCGGGACTTGCAGTGCGCGCACCCTTGTGTGCGCTTCCTTGAGTTGGTCCGCGACTGCCGCATAGAGCTTGAGTTGGCCGTCGTGTTCCATGCACAGATTGTGCCATCTGGGGCGAGTTGTCGCCTGCGGGGGTAGCAACTGGTGCCTCAGACAGCGTTCCGGAGCCCGGCGGCAGCCTTGGCTCAAAGCTGCGCCTACCCCGTCAACACCCTGTCTAACACAGGGAGTTGAGCAAAGCGTTGCAGGCGCGCAGGGCCGTTCGGGTGCAGACATGGCTGTACCCCCAATCGTGGCGATCGGGGGTACAGACGGGGGTGTCGCGTGGCCGAATCTCGACTCGGGGAAGGCCTCGTGAGGTCCTTCGGGTCAGACCTGGACCGTCCGCGGCTTGTACGAGGGGCGCTTGGCCTCGTACGTGGCGATGTCGCCCTCGTTCTGGAGGGTGATGGAGATGTCGTCCAGGCCGTTCAGCAGCCGCCAGCGGGCGTTCTCGTCGAGTTCGAAGGCGGCGGTGATGCCCTCGGCGCGCACCTCGCGGGCCTCCAGGTCGACCGTGACCTCGGCCTGCGGGTCCTTCTCGGTGAGTTCCTGCAGCGCGTCCACGATCTTCTGCTCCAGAACCACCGTGAGCAGGCCGTTCTTGAGCGAGTTGCCGCGGAAGATGTCGGCGAACCGCGAGGAGATGACGGCCTTGAAGCCGTAGTTCTGCAGCGCCCACACGGCGTGCTCACGCGAGGAACCCGTACCGAAGTCGGGGCCGGCCACCAGGACCGTGGCGCCCTTGCGCTCGGGGCGGTTGAGGATGAAGTTCTCGTCCTTGCGCCAGGCCTCGAAGAGCCCGTCCTCGAAGCCGTCCCTGGTCACCTTCTTGAGCCAGTGGGCGGGGATGATCTGGTCGGTGTCCACGTTGCTGCGGCGCAGCGGGACGGCCCGGCCGGTGTGCGTGGTGAATGCTTCCATGACTCTCAGACTCCAGCGGGCACAGGGGCGTCGGACAGGTCGGCGGGCGAGGCCAGGTGACCCAGCACGGCGGTCGCGGCGGCCACCTGCGGCGAGACGAGGTGCGTACGGCCGCCCTTGCCCTGCCTGCCCTCGAAGTTGCGGTTGGAGGTGGACGCGGAGCGCTCACCGGGCGCCAACTGGTCCGGGTTCATGCCCAGACACATCGAGCAGCCCGCGTGCCGCCACTCGGCGCCGGCCTCCTTGAACACGACGTCCAGGCCCTCGGAGACGGCCTGCAGACCGACCCGCGCGGAGCCCGGGACGACCAGCATCCGTACGCCGTCGGCGACTTTGCGTCCCTCGACGATCGCGGCGGCCGCACGCAGGTCCTCGATACGGCCGTTGGTGCACGAACCTACGAAGACGGTGTCCACCTTGATGTCACGCAGCGGCTGGCCGGCCTCCAACCCCATGTATTCCAGGGCCTTTTCGGCGGCGAAGCGCTCCGAAGCGTCTTCGTACGAAGCCGGGTCGGGGACGTTCGCCGAAAGCGGCGCGCCCTGACCGGGGTTGGTGCCCCAGGTGACGAACGGCGCCAGCGAGGGACCGTCGATGACGACCTCGGCGTCGAATTCGGCGTCGTCGTCGGTCTTCAGGGTCTTCCAGTACTCCACCGCCGCGTCCCAGTCCTCGCCCTCGGGGGCGTGGGCGCGGCCCTTGATGTACTCGAAGGTGGTCTCGTCGGGGGCGATCATGCCCGCGCGGGCGCCGGCCTCGATCGACATGTTGCAGATGGTCATGCGGGCCTCCATCGAGAGTTTCTCGATGGCCGAGCCGCGATATTCCAGGATGTAGCCCTGGCCGCCGCCGGTGCCGATCTTCGCGATGATGGCGAGGATCAGGTCCTTGGCGGTGACGCCGTCGGGCAGTTCGCCGTCGACCGTGATGGCCATGGTCTTCGGGCGGGCCAGCGGCAGCGTCTGGGTGGCCAGCACGTGCTCCACCTGGGAGGTGCCGATGCCGAACGCCAGCGCCCCGAAGGCGCCGTGCGTGGAGGTGTGGGAGTCACCGCACACGACCGTCGTACCGGGCTGGGTCAGACCCAGTTGCGGTCCTACGACGTGGACGACGCCCTGCTCGACGTCGCCCAGGGAGTGCAGGCGCACGCCGAAGTCGGCGCAGTTCTTGCGCAGCGTCTCCAGCTGGGCCCGGGAGACCGGGTCCGCGATGGGCTTGTCGATGTCGAGGGTCGGGGTGTTGTGATCCTCGGTGGCGATGGTGAGGTCGAGGCGCCGCACCGGACGGCCCGCCTGACGGAGACCGTCGAAGGCCTGCGGGCTGGTCACCTCGTGCAGCAGGTGCAGATCGATGAAGAGGAGGTCGGGCTCGCCCTCGGCGCGCCGGACGACATGGTCGTCCCAGACCTTCTCCGCGAGTGTCCTACCCATCGCTTTCCCTCCGGCCGGCAAGACAGCGCCGGCCCAACTAGAGATCTTTGAGGAGGCGGCGCTCGCACCCCTGGTTCACGGGCAGCCGCCGCCTGGCCCGTTCGGTACGCGGGCCGCTGTGCCTACAAGAGTTGCGCGTCTCACGAAAAAAGGAACTTGCGTTTCACAGAGTGAGACGCGAGTATCGTTTCATGGACAACAGTAGCGGCGTCGGCGTCCTGGACAAGGCAGCCCTTGTCCTGGGCGCTCTGGAGTCCGGTCCGGCCACCCTCGCGGGTCTGGTCGCGGCGACCGGGCTGGCACGACCCACGGCACACCGGCTGGCCGTGGCTTTGGAACA
Source organism: Streptomyces sp. N50 (assembly GCF_033335955.1). GTDB lineage: Bacteria > Actinomycetota > Actinomycetes > Streptomycetales > Streptomycetaceae > Streptomyces. Next base: position 6,669,472 of record NZ_CP137549.1, on the reverse strand, counting down.
CCACCGCATGGTGGCGCGCGACATGCAGGGCCGGTTCATCCTCGGCCCCCGTCTCGCCGAGCTGGCCGCGGCCGCCGGCGAGGACCGCCTGCTCGCCACGGCGGGCCCGGTGCTCACACACCTGCGGGACATCACCGGCGAGAGCGCGCAGCTCTACCGCCGCCAGGGCGACATGCGCATCTGCGTCGCCGCGGCGGAACGCCTGTCCGGACTGCGGGACACGGTCCCGGTCGGCTCGACCCTCACGATGAAAGCCGGTTCGTCCGCGCAGATCCTGATGGCCTGGGAGGAGCCGGAGCGCCTGCACCGCGGCCTCCAGGGCGCCCGCTTCACCGCCACGGCCCTCTCGGGCGTACGGCGCCGGGGCTGGGCCCAGTCGATCGGCGAGCGCGAGCCGGGCGTCGCGTCCGTCTCCGCGCCGGTGCGTGGCCCCTCGAACCGCGTGGTGGCCGCCGTGTCCGTCTCCGGCCCCATCGAGCGCCTGACGCGCCACCCGGGCCGTATGCACGCCCAGGCGGTCATCGACGCCGCCGCGCGCCTCTCCGAGGCCCTGCGCCGCACCGGCTGATCCACCGGGAAGATCTCAAGGAGGGCCTGCCTCAACGCCGCGGCAGGCCCTTCGTCATGTCCGGTCCCCGAACTCCTGGTGAACCAGGCCGAGTTGACACACCGGGCGGACAACGCGAAAGCCCCTCCACCGAGGTGGAGGGGCTCTGCTGTAAGTACCCCCGACCGGATTCGAACCGGCGCTACTGCCGTGAGAGGGCAGCGTGCTAGGCCGCTACACAACGGGGGCCCAGATCGTGCAGGCTTTGAAAACTACACAGCCGCAGATCAAAGCTGGTCTACCAGGACTCGAACCTAGAATGACGGTACCAGAAACCGTAGTGTTGCCAATTACACCATAGACCAAGGCGATGCAAGGTAAAGCGTACCCCCGACCGGATTCGAACCGGCGCTACTGCCGTGAGAGGGCAGCGTGCTAGGCCGCTACACAACGGGGGCCCTAGCGATCCTGCATGAGAGGCGGCGGGTGCGACCCGACCACCTTCCTGGGAAGGATCTGTACCCCCGACCGGATTCGAACCGGCGCTACTGCCGTGAGAGGGCAGCGTGCTAGGCCGCTACACAACGGGGGCTTTGCAGAGTTGACCTCTGCGGTTGCAGATGAGCTCTGCGAGCTGGCCTACCAGGACTCGAACCTAGACTAACGGAACCAGAAACCGTCGTGCTGCCAATTACACCATAGGCCACTAAGACTCAATCCCTGCCGGGATCTTGTTCTAGCGTTCGCCCCCAGGTAGCCGACCTTGCGGTCTGTTCTCCGGCGGCGCAGGAAGAACATTACCTGAAGGTGGACGGGGCTCCAAAACGGGTATCAGCGCCGAGGATCGCGGGGAGTTCGGCGAGCGAGGCGATCCGGTGCCGCCCCACGAAGGCCTCACCTGGGGCGTGCCCGCCGCGACGGTCGATCCACACGGACAGCAGTCCGGCGTCCGCGGCACCCCGCCAGTCGATCTCGGGGTGATCTCCGACATACGCCACCTCGTGCGGCGGCAGTTCCAGCGCCTCGCAGGCCGCGAGGAAGGCGCCGGCCTCGGGTTTGGAGACGCCCAGCTCGGCCGCGCACAGGACGGACTCGAAGCGGTCGTAGACACCGAGTGCGCGCAGTTTGCGGTCCTGGACGGTGAGGCTGGAGTTCGAGAGGACGGCGTGCCGGTGGGTGGCCGCGAGGGCGTCCAGGACGGGCAGGACGTCCGGGAAGAGGGCCCAGGCCGTCTCGTAGTGGGCCTTGTAGCGCTGGAACCAGTCCTCGGCCTCGGCGTCGGTCAACTCCCGGTCCAGGAACAGCCGGACGCGGTCCAGCCGCTGTCCCTCGAAGGTGACCTCGCCGGCCGAGAAGCGTGCCCAGTGGAACTCGGTGGCCACCCGCCAGCGCTCCAGGGCGTCCGCCAGGCTCTCGTGCCCGTCGGCCAGTCCCTCGGCCAGCAGGTGCTCGCGCATGGCCGCGCGGTCCGCACCCGTGTAGTCGAACAAGGTGTCGTCGACGTCCCAGACAACGGCCCGAATGGTCATGATCCGACGGTAACCCGGGGCCTGGGGGCGCGTCTGCCCCCCACCTGCTGTCACACGGGGACGACGAAGAAGTCCGTGACGAAGCAGGTGACTTCACCGGCCGCCGTACGGCCGATGAAGGTCGGATACGCGCCGTCGCCCCAGCCCGAGGTGAAGGCGATCAGGTTGTGCCCGGTGTCGGGGGCGGTGATCAGGTGGGGTCCCGGGGCCCACTTGTTCTGCTCGAAGGCGTCCCACAGCGGGCCCTCGTCGCCCTCGCACTCCGGGAAGGAGCCGTCGACCGACGCGTCGTAGAACGCGCCCGTGCCGGTGTCGACCCCGTAGCCGTAGAACTCGTCCTCCGTGAGTTCGGCGAGGTCCTGGCCGGGCTGGAGGGCGAGTTCCCAGGCGGTGGTCGGCTCGTCCCGTATGACCAGGCGGGCGGCGGCCACGCGCAAGTGCGGGTCGTCGGACGGGAGTTGGTCGGGCTGGGTGAGGGTGGCGACGGCCGCTTCGACGCGGTAGTGGCCGGGGGTGACGGCGACCGTGAAGGGTTCCGCTTCGCCCTGGCCGAGGCCGACGAAGGGGTCGCAGGCGATCACCTGGCCGGTGGGGAGCCAGAGTTGGCCGCCGTCGACGAGGTGGATCACGCCGACCGTGCCGGTCTCGTCCTCCCTGAACTCGCTGCCCGGCGTGAACAGCCAGGTGTAGTCACGAGCGGTCATCGGCATGAAAGGCGCCTCTCCTGAACGATCTTCAATGATCCGGAACCCTAACGCCCCGCACTGACAACGCCGAAGGGACGGCAGGCCGTTGCGGCTGCCGCCCCTTCACGCGTGCGTGCGTTACGCGGCCAGCTTGGCGAGGGCCGCGTCGATCCGGGCGAGGGTCTTCTCCTTGCCGAGGATCTCCAGGGACTCGAAGAGCGGCAGGCCGATCGTGCGGCCGGTGACGGCGACGCGGACCGGGGCCTGCGCCTTGCCGAGCTTGAGACCGTGGGTCTCACCGGCGGCCAGGACGGCCTCCTTCAGGGACTCGGACGAGGTCCAGTCCGCGGACTCCAACTTCTCGCGGGCCGTGCGGAGAAGGGCGTCCGAGCCCTCCTTCATGGCCTTCGTCCAGGACGCCTCGTCCTCGACCGGCTCCGCCAGGAACAGGAAGTCGACGTTGTCCGTGATCTCGGAGAGCACCTTCAGGCGGGTCTGCGCGTGCGGCGCGACCGCCTGCCACTTGGCCTCGTCGAAGTCCTCCGGCGCCCAGGGGGCGAACGGCGCCTTCAGCCAGGGGGCGCAGCGCTCGGTGAAGTCCTTCACGTCGAGCAGGCGGATGTGGTCGGCGTTGATCGCCTCGCACTTCTTCAGGTCGAAGCGCGCCGGGTTCGGGTTCACGTCGGAGATCTCGAAGGCCGCGACCATCTCGTCCATCGAGAAGACATCCCGGTCGGCGGCGAGCGACCAGCCCAGCAGGGAAAGGTAGTTGAGCAGTCCCTCGGGCAGGAAACCGCGCTCCCTGTAGAGGTTGAGCGAGGACTCCGGGTCGCGCTTGGAGAGCTTCTTGTTGCCCTCGCCCATCACGTACGGGAGGTGCCCGAAGGACGGGATCTGCTTCGCGATGCCCAGGTCGATCAGCGCCTTGTAGAGGGCGATCTGGCGCGGGGTGGAGGAGAGCAGGTCCTCCCCACGGAGGACGTGGGTGATCTCCATCAGGGCGTCGTCGACCGGGTTGACGAGCGTGTACAGCGGGGCGCCGTTGGCCCGGACGATGCCGTAGTCCGGCACGTTCTCCGCGGTGAACGTCAGCTCGCCTCGGACCAGGTCCGTGAAGGTGATCGTCTCGTCGGGCATCCGGAAGCGGACGATCGGCGTGCGGCCCTCGGCCTTGTAGGCGTCGATCTGCTCGGCGCTGAGGTCGCGGCAGTGGCCGTCGTAGCCGGACGGCTTTCCGGCGGCGCGGGCGGCGTCGCGGCGGGCGTCCAGCTCCTCCGTGGAGCAGTAGCAGTGGTAGGCGCGGCCGGCGTCCTGGAGCTTCTGGGCGACGTCCTTGTAGATGTCCATCCGCTGCGACTGGCGGTACGGCGCGTGCGGGCCGCCGACCTCGGGGCCCTCGTCCCAGTCGAAGCCCAGCCAGCGCAGCGAGTCGAGCAGTTGGTCGTACGACTCCTCGGAGTCGCGGGCCGCGTCGGTGTCCTCGATGCGGAAGACCAGGGTGCCCTGGTGGTGCTTGGCGAACGCCCAGTTGAACAGGGCGGTGCGGACCAGGCCCACGTGCGGGTTACCGGTCGGCGAGGGGCAGAAACGGACGCGTACGGGTGCGCTAGCCACGCTTGACAACCTTGTTGGTGAGAGTGCCGATGCCTTCGATGGTGACGGCGACCTCGTCGCCGACGGTGAGCGGTCCGACGCCTGCCGGGGTGCCCGTGAGGATCACGTCGCCGGGGAGCAGCGTCATGGCCTCGGTGATGTTGACGATCAGGTCCTCGATCGAGTGGATCATCTCGCTGGTGCGGCCGAGCTGGCGCTGCTGGCCGTTGACCGTGAGCTGGATGGTGAGGTCGCTCGGGTCGATGTCCGTCTCCACCCAGGGGCCGAGCGGGCAGGAGGTGTCGAAGCCCTTGGCCCGGGCCCACTGCTTCTCGCGCTTCTGGACGTCACGCGCGGTGATGTCGTTGGCGCAGGTGTAGCCGAGGATGACGTCCTTGACGCGCTCGCGCGGGACCTCGCGGCACATCCGGCCGATGACGACGGCCAGTTCGGCCTCGTGGTGGAGGTCCTCGGTGAAGGAGGGGTACTGGATGTCGTCGCCGGAGCCGATCACCGAGGTGGACGGCTTGAAGAAGGCGAAGGGGACGTCCGGCACGTCGTTGCCCAGTTCCCGGGCGTGCTCGGCGTAGTTGCGGCCGTAGGCGACGACCTTGTTCGGGAGGACCGGCGGCAGCAGCCTGACCTTGCTGAGCGGGACCTTCGTACCGGAGAGTTCGAAGTCCGCGAACGGGATGCCCTTGATGATGTCGAGGACGAGCTCGTCCGGCTTGTCGCCCTCGACCGCGCCGAAGGCGACGTTCCCGTCGATGGAGAATCTGGCGATGCGCACGGGATCCTGGCGCCCCTCACTGAGCTGGCTGGAGTCTGACGCTCCAGGCTAACGCGGTGCGGGACCCCTGCTCGCGCGATTACTCCGCGGCGGCGGTGACCGGGATCTCCATGAGGATGGTGCGGCGCGGGTTGGCCGTCTGGGCCGGCAGGTCGAGGGAGTGTTCCTGCAGCTCCGGCGTCTGCAGCGGCTCGGCGTCCGTGAGGTGTGCCAGAGTCGTGCGGCGCGGGTTGGCGATGTTGTGGAACATCATCGTGGTCTTCATCGTTGTGCTTGACCCTCGTCGTCCGTGGGTGGGCGGTTGGCAGTATGTGCCCTCATGTAAAGCGTCAGGCTAAACATCCAATTCCCGGCCGAAGACGCGAAGGACCCCTGATCTGCGTGTGAGTTTGCTCACGGCCGCCTGGGCAAAGCGTCCAATTCGGACCCTCAACTCACCTCAACGAAACGGACATTGCCCCCTTGAAGCTGTCATTCCGCTCCTGATCATGGCGACTTGGGCACATGACATGCCCCCAGGGGTCGTAGGGATATGCCCCCTTTGGAGTGAATAGCTTTCTACGTCTCGTGACGCACTCCTCACGCGGTGTCACTCAGGTCACAGCCTGGCCTATGGGCCTTGTTGGAGATCCGGCACTGTGCTGGAATTCCACGGACCGCCGCAGAATCAGCCCGGCGCTCAGAGGGCGCAACACAGCGCCAGGGGCGGCGGAAGGGGGAGCAGCGCCGGTCACTCACGACCACACACTGGGGGGCGCGTTCAGGGCGCTCCCTAAGACGCCGACACCGTCCTTCCGTTCGCGCGGAGGGGCGCCTGGTCCAGAGGTTGCGACGCTAGTGCAGGGACGTTTCAAGAGGGATGGCAGTGCTTCGGCGGAGCCGGAGCCGCATGGCGGGGCTGGCCCCAAGACCGGCAGCTCCTCGCCCCAGCACGCCCAGAACCCGGGCCCGGCCCCGTCAGGAGACGGTGGAGGCGCCGGTCGCCCCGGTGCGTCCGCAGCCCCGACCCCCGTGCCCCCGGTGAAGCCGCCGTCGGGCGCGCCAGGACCCGGATCGCGCGTCGCTCTGCGTAACTGGCGCATCTCCACGCGCCTGGTCTCGCTGCTCGCGCTCCCGGTGGTCGCGGCCACCTCGCTGGGCGCCCTGCGCATCAGCGACTCCATGACCGACATCCAGCAGCTCGACAACATGAAGCTGCTGACGGACATGACCAAGCAGGCCACCGAGCTGGCCACCGCGCTCCAGGAGGAGCGCGACCAGTCGGCCGGTCCCCTCTCGCACGGCGGCAAGGCCACCGACTACGAGGTCAAGGGCTACGAGGAGAAGACCGACCGCGCCCGCGACAACTTCATCAACGCCTCGGAAGAGGTGGACAGCGCCAGCAAGTCCGGCCAGCTCCAGGGCGTCCGGGAGAGCCTGGTCGGTCTCGCGACCGAGCTGGACAACCTCGACAAGATCCGCAAGTCGGCGTACCAGTCGAAGGGCAACTCGACACAGACGGTCGACGCCTACCACCGGCTGATCAGCCAGCTGCTGGACCTCTCGCAAGACATGGCCGAGGCGACCAGCAACCCGGAGATGATCCAGCGCACGCGCGCCCTGGCGGCCTTCTCCGCCGCCAAGGAGTTCTCGTCCGTGCAGCGCGCCGTGATCGCGGCGGCCCTGCCGAACAACAACACGCAGCTGGGCAGCCTCTCCCCGAACGACCGGCTCTACGCCGACTCCGCTCTGGAGAGCGAGAAGTCGGAACTGAGCATCTTCCGCAACATCTACGGCAACCAGGGCGCCGAGGAACTCATCGCGCCCATCGAGGACGGCAACCCGACCATCGAGTCGGCCGACACCTACGCCCAGCGCGTCCTCGACAACGCCAACGGCCTGGCCTCGCTGGACAAGCGGTCCTACAAGGACTGGGTGGACGACAGCTCGACCAAGATCGAGCAGATGAAGAAGATCGAGCACACGCTCCTCGAGGACATGGAGCAGAAGGCCCGCGAGCTGCGCTCCGCCTCCGAGCGCGAGGCGATCATCTCCGGTGCGCTGATCCTGCTCGTGCTCGGTGTCTCCCTCGTCGGCGCCTTCGTCATCGCCCGGTCCATGATCCGCTCGCTGCGCCGCCTCCAGGAGACCGCCAACAAGGTCGCGCAGGACCGGCTGCCCGAGCTGGTCAAGCAGCTCTCCGAGTCCGACCCGCAGGACGTCGACACGTCCGTGGAGTCGGTCGGTGTGCACTCCCGGGACGAGATCGGCCAGGTGGCCGCGGCCTTCGACGACGTGCACCGCGAGGCCGTCCGGCTCGCCGCCGAGCAGGCCCTCCTGCGGGGCAACGTCAACGCGATGTTCACCAACCTCTCGCGCCGCTCCCAGGGCCTCATCCAGCGTCAGCTCTCGCTCATCTCCGAGCTGGAGTCCCGCGAGGCCGACCCGGACCAGCTGTCCTCCCTCTTCAAGCTCGACCACCTCGCGACCCGCATGCGCCGTAACGGTGAGAACCTCCTGGTCCTCGCCGGTGAAGAGCCCGGCCGCCGCTGGACCCGTCCGGTCCCGCTGGTCGACGTGCTCCGCGCCGCCGCCTCCGAGGTGGAGCAGTACGAGCGCATCGAGCTCTCCTCCGTGCCGACCACCGAAGTCGCCGGCCGTGTGGTCAACGACCTCGTGCACCTGCTCGCAGAGCTGCTGGAGAACGCGACCTCCTTCTCCTCGCCGCAGACCAAGGTCAAGGTCACCGGTCACGCGCTGCCCGACGGCCGCGTGCTGATCGAGATCCACGACACCGGTATCGGCCTCTCCCCGAGGACCTCGCGGCGATCAACGAGCGGCTCGCCTCGCCGCCCACCGTGGACGTCTCGGTCTCCCGCCGCATGGGTCTGTTCGTGGTCGGCCGCCTCTCGCAGCGCCACGGCATCCGCATCCAGCTCCGTCCCTCCGACTCCGGTGGTACGACCGCGCTGGTCATGCTCCCCGTCGACGTCGCCCAGGGCGGCAAGAAGCCCGCTCCGGGCAAGCCCGGTCAGGCCGCCGTCGGTTCCGCGGCGGCTGCCGCCGCGGCCGGTGCCGGTGCGGCCCGCCGGGGCAACGGCCAGAACGGCTCCGCGCTCGGCGCGGGCGCGCCCGCCGCCGGCAACGGTGGACTTCTCGGTGCCGGGGCCGCTCCGCGCGGCCAGGTCGGCGCCGGTCAGGGCCCGCGGGCCGCGCTGCCCGGTACGGGCGGTGGACGTCCGGGCGGACCCGGCGGTCCCGGTGGCCCGGGCGGTGCGCGTGGACCTCAGGGTCCCTCGGCGCCGCAGGGCCGTCCGGCCACGGGTTCCGGTGCCGGTCTCTTCGGCCAGGCCCCGGGTGCCCCGCAGGGGATGCAGGCGGCCGGTCCCGGTGCCCCCCAGGGCTTCGGCGACGGTCGCCAGGACGCCTTCGGCGGACCCCCGCCGCAGGGCAACCCGGTGCCGCCGCAGCGCACGAGCAACGACGAGCCCGAGCCGCCCCGCGGTGGTGGCCGGCGCCGCAACCGTCAGCCGCAGCTTCCGCCGCGCGGTGGCGCCCGGGCCGAGCTGCCCGGCGGCAACAACGGCCAGCGCCCGAGCTGGAGCGACGAGAACGCGCAGCCCCCGCTGGGCCGCGGCAACCTCGACGCCCCGCGCGGTCACGACGAGCGGGACGCCGAGCAGACCTCCCGGATGCCGCGCATCGACGACCGCCAGGGCCCTGCGGCCACGACGGAGATGCCGGCGATACCGCGCCTCGACGCCCAGGACAGCGGCCAGTTCCCGCGCCCGAACGGGCAGCAGAACACGGGGCAGTTCCCGCGTCCCGGTGCCAACGGCTCGCAGAACACCGGCCAGTTCCCCCGGCAGGGCGCCAACGGGCCTCAGGACACAGGGCAGTTCGCCCGTCCCGGTGCGAACGGATCGCAGGGCGGCGGACAGTTCCCGCGGCCGAACGCGGGCGGACCGGCGGACACCGGCTCGTTCCCCCGGCCGGACGCCAACTCCCCGCAGAACGGCGGCCAGTTCGTCCGCTCGGACGTCTTCGGCGCCCCGAACACCCCGGCCAACAACCCGTCGAACCCGGCCAACACGGGACAGTTCGCTGTCCCGCAGGCGTACGACCCCAGCTCAACGGGCCAGTTCGCGACCCCCGGCTTTGACAACGGCTCCACCGGTCAGCACAATCTGCCGAACCGTCAGAACCCCGCGAACACCGGGCAGTTCGAGCGGCCGCAGGTCAACGGGAACCGCAACGGCGCCGACCTCGGCGCCCAGCGGCCGCCCGCCCCGCAGCGTCCCACCCGCCAGGAGCCCGAGGCGTTGCCGCCTGCCACGGGTCCCGGTGACGGCAGGACGCCGCTGTACGACACGCTGGAGACCAACTGGTTCCACGGCCAGCAGGCGGAACAGCAGCAGAGCCAGACCAACGGCTCAGCTCCCGCCCCGCAGCCGCAGGCACCGTCGGTTCCGGCGACAACACCCCCTCAGCGTTCCACGGGCGGTACGTGGCGCAGCTCGCCGAACGACGACCTCGTCCGGCAGGCAGAGCGTGTACGGCAACCGGCCGCGGGCGGCGTCACCACCTCCGGCCTGCCGCGCCGGGTGCCCAGGGCGAACCTCGTCCCGGGTACGGCTCAGCAGCAACAGCACCAAACCGGTCCGCAGGTCTCCCGTGCGCCTGACGACGTACGCGGCCGGCTGACCAATCTCCGTCGGGGCATCGCACAGGGTCGACAGGCCGGTACGGGTACCGGCCAGACCGGCAGCTTCCCCAGCCCCACTCACCAGCAGGAGCGTTAGTTGAGCCAGATGAGCCAGGCGGCACAGAACCTCAACTGGTTGATAACCAACTTCGTGGACAACACCCCGGGTGTGTCCCACACCGTCGTCGTGTCCGCGGACGGACTCCTTCTGGCCATGTCGGAAGGGTTCCCGCGCGACCGCGCCGACCAGCTCGCGGCCGTGGCCTCCGGGCTCACCTCGCTGACGGCCGGGGCATCCCGGATCTTCGAGGGCGGCGACGTGGCACAGACGGTCGTAGAGATGGAGCGGGGATTCCTCTTCCTCATGTCCGTCTCGGACGGCTCGTCCCTGGCAGTGCTCGCGCACCCCGAGTGCGACATCGGTCTCGTCGGCTACGAGATGGCACTGCTCGTCGACCGCGCGGGGGCGGTCCTCACGCCGGACCTGCGCGCCGAACTCCAGGGCAGTCTGCTTCACTGACCGGCCCCGGCACCACCCGTCTCACCAAATCACCGTCCGGCCGCCACAATCCCCCCACCGGCCCTGTCAGACGGCTAGCCCGACCGACTTGCTGTCCCGCCCGGAGGATTCATGACCCCGCCCACCGCCTCTCATGATCCGTACGCCGAGCCGTACGGGGACGAGGGCGACCAGCCGCTGGTACGTCCTTACGCGATGACCGGCGGCCGGACCCGGCCGCGCTACCAGCTCGCCATCGAGGCGCTGATCAGCACCACGGCCGACCCGGCAGCGCTGATGGGACTGCTCCCTGAGCACCAGCGCATCTGCCACCTGTGCCGCGAGGTCAAGTCGGTCGCGGAGGTGTCGGCACTCCTCGCCATGCCCCTCGGTGTGGCCAGGATCCTCGTCGCGGACCTCGCCGAGGCCGGTCTGGTGGCCATCCACCAGCCGGGCGGCGACGAGAACAACGGCGGCGCACCGGACGTGACGCTGCTCGAAAGGGTGCTCAGTGGACTTCGCAAGCTCTGACGGAGGGCGGGCGACCACCTCCGCGAAGATCGTGGTGGCGGGTGGCTTCGGCGTCGGCAAGACCACGTTCGTGGGTGCCGTCTCGGAGATCAACCCGCTGCGCACGGAGGCCGTCATGACGTCCGCGTCCGCGGGCATCGACGACCTCACCCACACCGGGGACAAGACCACCACCACGGTGGCCATGGACTTCGGACGCATCACCCTGGACCAGGACCTGATCCTGTACCTCTTCGGTACGCCGGGCCAGGACCGCTTCTGGTTCATGTGGGACGACCTGGTGCGCGGCGCGATCGGCGCCGTGGTCCTGGTCGACACCCGCCGGCTGGCCGACTGCTTCCCCGCGGTCGACTACTTCGAGAACAGCGGGCTGCCCTTCGTCATCGCCCTCAACGGCTTCGACGGGCACCAGCCGTACTCGCCGGAAGAGGTGCGCGAGGCGCTGCAGATCGGTCCGGACGCACCGATCATCACGACGGACGCCCGGCACCGCTCGGACGCGAAGAGTGCGCTGATCACGCTGGTCGAGCACGCGCTCATGGCCCGGCTGCGGTAGCACGCGGCGGGCCCTGAATGCAGTGCTCAAGTCGGCAGCGCCATACGGCAGTTGTCGTAGACACCCCGGAGCCGGCTGTGGCCTTTGACACGGTCGGCCCCGGTGTTCATAACGTTTCGGCAGAGGAATCGGGTGGTACCGCAACGCGTCGCGGTCATCCGGTGCCACTGCGCTAACAAAGCCCCGTCTTTTGGCGGGGCTCGCTCTTTATGACCGTTTTATCTGGGGCTTACATCACTCGGAATCCGCGGTTCCGACTGTTTGGAATCGCGCATGCTGACGTGCTGGAATGCGTGAACTGCCCAATAGTCAACGACGTACTGATAAGCAGAGGTCGTTGACGGGCTTGAGACACTGCGGCACGACGATAGGTGCCGACCGCCGGAAGGTTGTTGGTCGAGTGAGGCGAAGCAAGAACGGTCCCGAGCCGTCGGCCCGGGGCAACTTCACCCCGCCGCCGCGCGGAGCGGCGCCCGCCCCTGTGCCAGGCTCGGAGCCCACGGCGCCACCCGCTCCGAGCGGCGGCCGTTTCTCCCCCCGCAACTGGCGGGTGCCGACCAGGCTGAACGCGATTCTGCTCATACCCGTGGTGGTCGGCCTCGTCATGGGCGGCTTCCAGGTGAAGAGCTCGATCGACACCTGGCAGAACGCGGAGGACGCGGAGAAGACCGCCCGCCTGGTGCAGGCGGCCCTGACCTACAGCAACGCGATCACCAACGAGCGTGACACCACCGCCGCACCGCTGCTGCTGGGCAAGGGCGTCAAGGACCCGACGGTCGTCGCCGCCCGCAAGGCCACGGACGACGCCGCGGACACCTTCGACAAGGCCGCGCAGAACATGCCGGACCAGTCGGGCCTGGAACGCCGGCTCAGCCGCTTCCGCAAGGTCGAACCGCAGCTGACGTCCATCCGGGCCGCCGCGTACACCACCAAGTTCACGGGTGTGCAGACCGAAGAGGCCTACGTCAACCTGGAGCACCCGCTCCTCGAGTTCTCGAACGAACTGGGCCTCGGCACCGGCAACATCACCAGCTACGGCCGCTCCGTCTACGCCATCGCGCTCGCCAAGGGCGCGCTCTCGCTGGAGCGTTCCATCGGCATGCACCTGCTGGTGAAGCCCGGCCCCGGCGAGGGCAGCCTGGCCACGCAGCGCACCGCGATCACCTCGTACGCGTACCTGGAGGGCATCGCCATCCAGGAGTACCAGGCCGGTGGCACCGACGCGGACATCGCGCGGCTGAACACGGCCCTGGCGAAGGTCAAGACCGACGGCGCGGCCATGGTCAAGCAGGCCGCCGCGCAGGCGAAGGCCGCCAACGAGACGTATGTGCCGCCGCCGGCGAACCCGATCGACATGATCACGGGGATGTCGCAGCTGCAGACCACCGACCCCTCGGCGCGCGCCGCGCTCGCCGAGAAGGGCATCACCGCCCAGAACTGGTGGGCGGGCACGACCCTCAAGTACAACGCGTACCGCAAGATCGAAGAGGACAAGGCCGACACCGCGGTGAGCGAGGCGTCCGGCATCGCCGACAACGCCAAGCGCGACGCCATCATCACCGGTGCCGCCGTCGTCGTCGCCCTGCTCCTCGCCTTCATCCTGGCCGGTGCCGTCGCCCGCCAGATGAGCCGCGCGATGCGCCAGCTGCGCAACGCGGCCTTCGGTATCGCCGAGCAGCGCCTGCCGATGCTGGTCGACCAGCTCTCGCGCACCGACCCCGGACGCGTGGACACCCGGATCTCCCCGATCCCGATCACCACGACCGACGAGATCGGCGAAGTCGCCAGAGCCTTCGACCAGGTCCACCGCGAGGCCGTACGACTGGCCGCCGAGCAGGCGCTCCTGCGGGGCAACATCAACGCGATCTTCACCAACCTCTCGCGCCGCAACCAGTCGCTGATCGAGGGCCAGTTGACCCTCATCACCGACCTGGAGAACAACGAGGCCGACCCGGACCAGCTGGAGAACCTCTTCCGCCTGGACCACCTCGCGACCCGTATGCGCCGCAACGGCGAGAACCTCCTGGTCCTCGCCGGCGAGGAGCCCGGCCGCCGCTGGGACCAGCCGGTCCCGCTGGTCGACGTGCTGCGCGCCGCCTCCTCCGAGGTGGAGCAGTACGAGCGCATCGAGCTGTCGGGCGTCCCGGAGGCCGAGATCCACGGCCGCGCCGTGACCGACCTCGTGCACCTGCTCGCCGAGCTGCTGGAGAACGCGACGACGTTCTCCTCCCCGCAGACGAAGGTCCGCGTGACGGCCACCCGGCTCCCCGACGGCCGGGTCATGATCGAGATCCACGACAAGGGCATCGGCCTCACCGCCGAGGACTTCGCGGACATCAACCACAAGCTGGCCAACCCGCCGACCGTGGACGTCGCGATCTCCCAGCGGATGGGCCTGTTCGTGGTCGGCCGCCTGTCCGACCGGCACGGCATCCGCGTCCAGCTCCGCCCCTCGGGCGAGCAGGCCGGCACGACCTCGCTGGTCATGCTGCCGGACGCGATCACGCACGGTGGTGGTGGTGAGTCGCAGCTCCAGCGCGACGAGTTCACCGTCTCGCAGATCATGCCGGAGCAGCCCCAGCAGCCGCAGTACCAGGGCGAGGACTTCAACCAGGCCCCGCTGCGCACGGCCGCCGAGCTCGGCTTCGACGACACCCGCTACTCCGAGGTACCGGACGACATCCGCGAGCTGGACCCGGTGGGCCGCTCGCTGATGCGCGAGGAGCGCCGCGCGGCCCTGGAGTCCCAGAAGCCGGGCCAGGAGCTCGAAGCGGGCGAGTACGCGGAGTTCAACGAGTTCGACGCCCCGCAGCAGCAGCCGTACGGCAACGGCCAGCAGGCCTACCAGGACCAGCCGACCGGCTTCACCGGCCAGCCGGCGTACGAGGAGCAGCAGCAGACGTCGTACGACGAGCCGCGCCAGCCCTCGTACGACGAGCAGTACTTCCCGCCGAACGGCACGGCACCGGGGACCGACGCCTTCCCCGACTCCTTCCCGGCGAACGGCGGTTACCCGGAGCCGGGTTATGCCGAGCCGGCGCAGGAGGAGCACCCGTCGCAGCACCCCACGGGGTCGGAGACGTATCCGAGCTTCGAAGAGCCGTCCTACCAGGACGACTGGCCGCAGCAGGACGGTTACCGCAACGGGTACCCGGACCAGTACGCTCCGGAAGCGGAGTCCACGCAGGCCGCTGACGTGAGTGAGCGGGACCACGTAGGCTTCGAGCGTCCGGGACCGGCTCCCTCCGCCGTCCACGCGCTGACCGACGCCGGACTGCCGCGCCGCGGTTCGTCCGGGAACGGCACGAACGGCTCGCAGCCCGCGCCGTCGGCCTCGGCGCCGGAGAGCAAGGTCGACGTCTTCGGCACCGCGAACGGCAACGGCAGCACCGGCGCCGTGGACTGGCAGTCGGCGAACGACGCGCGCTGGCAGCAGGCGTCGGCGCTGAAGAAGCCGAAGGCGGGCGGGGTCACCTCCTCCGGCCTGCCGCGGCGGGTACCCAAGGCCAACCTGGTCGAGGGCACCGCCGAGAGCACCCCGCAGGGCGGCCCCCAGGTCTCCCGCGCTCCCGAGGACATCCGGGGCAGGCTGAGCAACCTGCGCCGCGGGGTCCAGCGGGGACGCAGCGAAGGCAGTGAAACGAACGGTCAGGGTTTCGGCTCTGACAGCACCTACAACCAGGAGCGTTAGTGTGAGCCCGATGAGCCAGGCGGCGCAGAACCTGAACTGGTTGATCACCAACTTCGTGGACAACACCCCGGGGGTGTCCCACACCGTGGTGGTCTCCGCCGACGGACTCCTTCTGGCGATGTCCGAAGGGTTCCCGCGCGACCGTGCCGACCAGCTGGCGGCCGTAGCGTCGGGTCTTACCTCACTGACCGCCGGTGCCTCGCGCATCTTCGAGGGCGGCAGCGTGAATCAGACGGTTGTGGAGATGGAGCGGGGATTCCTCTTCATCATGTCCGTATCCGACGGTTCCTCGCTCGCGGTTCTCGCGCACCCCGAGGCGGACATCGGCCTCATTGGGTACGAGATGGCCCTTCTGGTGGACCGTGCCGGTACGGTCCTGACCCCGGACCTTCGAGCAGAGCTCCAGGGGAGCCTTCTCAACTAACAGACGGACGGTGCGTTTTGGCGTCCTGAGGCCATAAGGTTTCGGGACGCGGCTCCACATTGATGGGTGCCCGGCACAGTCGGAGGAGGAGAAAGTGGCAACACCCCCAGGCGGTTCGTCTTCGGGCAACTGGTCGTACGGCCCCGGCCAGGGGCAGGGCGACGGTTCCCAGAACCGGTACAACTTCCCCTCCTCGCCGTCCCCGCGCCGCCCGCAGTACCCCCAGGGCCCGCAGGGCCCCGGTCCGTCGCCGTACGACCAGCCGCCGGCGCCGCGCATCCAGCCCGTGCAGCCGCATCGACGCTCACCCGAGTCGGCACCCGCCGGGTCGTCGAGCAACCCCTTGGTGCGTCCGTACGCCATGACCGGCGGCCGGACCCGCCCCCGCTACCAGCTCGCCATCGAGGCGCTGGTGCACACCACCGCGCAGCCGCACCAGATGCAGGGCCAGTTGCCCGAGCATCAGCGGATCTGCAACCTCTGCCGGGAGATCAAGTCGGTGGCCGAGATCTCGGCCCTCCTGACGATCCCTCTCGGTGTGGCCAGGATCCTCGTCGCCGACTTGGCGGAGGCGGGCCTGGTCGCCATCCATCAACCCGGCGGCGACGAGAACGCCGGCGGCCAGCCAGATGTGACACTGCTCGAAAGGGTGCTCAGTGGACTTCGCAAGCTCTAGCGGAGGGCCTTCCCGCTCCACCACCTCGGCGAAGATCGTGGTGGCGGGTGGCTTCGGCGTGGGCAAGACCACGTTCGTCGGGGCCGTCTCGGAGATCAACCCGCTGCGTACCGAGGCTGTGATGACGTCCGCGTCCGCGGGCATCGACGACCTCACCCACACCGGAGACAAGACGACCACGACGGTCGCGATGGACTTCGGCCGTATCACCCTGGACCAGGACCTGATCCTGTACCTCTTCGGTACGCCGGGCCAGGACCGCTTCTGGTTCATGTGGGACGACCTGGTGCGCGGCGCGATCGGCGCGATCGTGCTCGTGGACACCCGCCGTCTCGCCGACTGCTTCCCCGCGGTCGACTACTTCGAGAACAGCGGCCTGCCCTTCGTCATCGCCCTCAACGGCTTCGACGGCCAGCAGCCGTACAACCCGGACGAGGTCCGCGAGGCCCTGCAGATCGGCCCGGACACCCCGATCATCACGACGGACGCCCGCCACCGCGCGGACGCCAAGTCGGCTCTGATCACGCTGGTCGAGCACGCGCTGATGGCCCGCCTCCGGTAGTACGCGGCATCACCACGCCAAGGGGCCAACTCCGGCTGGAGTAGGCCCCTTTGTCGTACCCCCTGCCACAATGAACGCTCTTCGGTTCGGCAAGGGGGACGGGATGAGCGCGGAGGCGGCTGCACTACGCCTGGGGACGACCGTGGTGAAGGCGGCGGCGCAGACATGGCTGGGAGGCAAGCGGCAGGAGCAGGAGCGCCGGCTCCCGATGGACGATCTCGTACGGCGGCGGCTGCCGGGCCTGCGCCAACAGCGCAGCGTCCAGCGCCAGTTCGAGGAGATGGCCGACACGGTGGCCGCACGGATCGAGCCGTTCCTGGCGCAGGAGTTCCGCGGCCTGGACGAGAGCGGCCGGGAGGCGGCGCTCAACGGGGTGTGCGACACGTTCGAGCGCGCCGACCTGTCCGACGAGGCGATCCTGGCGGCGGATGCCCAACCGGCCGAACTGATCCGCCACATCACGGCATCGGTGAGCGCACCGATAGGCCTGAACGAACCCGAAACACGCCTCTACGACATCCTCTTCAGCGAGTGCTGCGAGTACTACGTCAGCATCGTGCGCACCCTCCCGGTCTTCGAGGAGCGCACCCTGGCCGAACTCCTGGCCCGCACCAGCTCGTTGAGCGACCGGGTCGCCCGCGTCCTCGAACGCCTCCCGGACCGCTCCCTGTTCGCCCCCGACGGCACGGATCAGGACCACCAGTTCCGCCGCTGGTACATGGAGCTGGTCAGCAACACCCTCGACGAGGTCGAGCTGTTCCGCCGCACGTCCGACCGCGCCGCCGCGCAGGTACGGCTGTCGGTGGCCTACGTCAGCCTGCGCGCCACGGGTGACGACGGCACCCGCCGCCGCGCCACCGTCCGCGCGCTGCCGCTCAGGCCGGATCTGAGCGGCTGGGAGGAGTCCGGGACGGAGAGTTCCGGGATGCGGGTGGAGTCGGCGCTGGGGGGCGCCTCACGGGTGCTGCTGCGGGGCGAGGCGGGCTCTGGCAAGACCACGCTGCTGCGCTGGCTGGCGATCACGGCGGCGAGGGGTGCGTTCACGGCTGAACTGGCCGACTGGAACGGTCTGACGCCGGTCTTCGTGAAGCTCCGTGAGTACAGCGGCCGTTCGCTGCCCAAGAAGCCGGAGGAGCTGCTGGACGGTGTCGCCGGGAACATCACCGGGATCATGCCCAGGGGGTGGGTGGAGCGCCAACTGCGGGACAACAAGGTCCTGTTGCTGGTGGATGGGGTGGACGAGTTGCTGGGCTCGGAGCGCCGGTCGGTCCGTGACTGGCTGCGCAAGCTGCTCGGGGCGTACGGCGGCATACGGGTGGTGGTGACCTCGCGTCCTACCGCCGCCGGGGCGGACTGGCTGCGCCGGGAGGACTTCACCGCGCTGCACCTGGACAGGATGACGCCGCCGGACCTGGCCGCGTTCGTACGGCAGTGGCACGAGGCGGTACGGGAACTGGGGGACGAACTTCCCTGCGGGGTCGAGGAGTTGCCGCGCTATGAGCAGTCCCTGCTGAACAGTCTCAAGGACCGCGCGCATCTTCAGTCTCTGGCGGGGACGCCGTTGCTGGCGGCGATGCTGTGTGCGATGCATCTGAACCGGGGTAGCCAACTCCCCCGGGATCGCATGGAGTTGTACCGGAACGCGCTCCATACCCTGGTCCACGATCGCGATGCCGATCGGAACGTGCCGAGTGCGGCGGACAGCAAGCTGAGCCTCGGCGACAAGTTGGTCGTGCTGCGGGATCTGGCCTGGCGGCTGTCGGACAACAACCGTAGCGAGATCGCCCTGGACCAGGCGGCTGTCCATGTCGCGGCCAAGCTTTCGGCGATGCGGCACCTGGAGGTCCAGCAGGGCGGCCACGGGGTCCTGGAACAGCTACGGGACCGCTCGGGCATCCTCCGCTCCCCCGTGGAAGGGCGCCTCGACTTCGTCCACCGGACCTTTCAGGAGTACCTGGCCGCTGAGGAGGCCACGGAGGAGGACCGGATCGGGAATCTGGTCGGGCGGGCCCACCTGGATCTGTGGCGCGAGACGATCATCATGGCTGCGGGGCATGCCAACTCCCGTCAGCGGCAGGAGTTGTTGGACGGGATCCTGGATCGGGCGGAGGCGGAGCCTCGGTATGCGCGGGGGTTGCGGTTGCTTGCGGCTTCTTGTCAGGAGACGTTGCCGACGATTCCGGATGGACTGGCGGGGCGGCTGGATGGGGCTATGTCTGCGCTGCTTCCGGCTCGTCGGCGTACGGACGCACCGGCTCTTGCTGCCGTAGGGACGAGCTTGCTGCGGCGATTGCCGCGTTCACTGGACGAGCTGACGGAGAAGTCCGCGAGGCAGACGGTGCGGACCGTGGCGATGATCGGCGGGGAGGAGGCGCTGGCGTTGATGGTTAGGTACGCGGAGGACCGGCGCCACGATGTCGTCCACGAAATAGTCGAAGCCTGGGCGTACTTCGACGCGGATGCCTACGGCGAGGAGGTACTGGCCGGGCTGCCGTTGGAGGGGCACCTCGTGAGTCTCACGCACTCCCAACAGTGGCGAGCGGCGACTCGATTGAAGTCCATCACGGCGCTGTCGGTCCAGTACCCGCTCACGACGCTCACTGCCATGGATCAGCTCCCACCCATGAAGGATCTGTCGGTCGACGACCTGCGTGGTCCCGGAGACCTCTCAGTACTAACGGCTCACCCACAGCTGCGAGGGTTCACGGTTTTGGGGCAGGGCAGGCTGCACGGGCTCGAATCCGTGGAGAATTTGAGGCACCTTTTGTCCCTAGGGCTCGGCCATGGGGGCACGGCCAGCCTCGACAGTCTGCGTCTTGGGCCAATGACGTCCTGGTTGAGCCTCTACGAGCTGAGCGGGACCAGCGAACTGACCGCTTTGAGTAATTTCCCCAATGTCAGAGACCTCTTCCTGGCGACCCCGAACGGGTATACGCCACGTGGCCTGAGTAGGGTCTCCGCCATGCCTGGGCTCCATGACCTCAGCCTCATCGACATGCACTTGACAGAGTGGCTGACAGCACGTGAACCCCTTCCGGCCGAACTGGAGACGCTCGCGCTGTATAGCTGCGTCGTGCCTGGGGACTCAGGTATCTACCGCGACCTCAGTTCCCTCAACTCGCTGCGCATCGTGTCCTGCCAGTCTCCCGAGGGCGATCCCATCACCGCCCTCGACCTCCCGGTCAAGGACCTCACCATCCGCTGACCCACGAACGCCAACGGCCCCACCCTCCCGCAGGAGAGTGAGGCCGTCGTAAGCGCGCTGAAGCGCTGCTCAGTGCCAACTATGCGGAGCCCGGAATCCACCCTCGCGCTCCAGCCGACGCCACCCGGCCTTAGGCAACGGACGGTGAGCCGGGGTCTCCGCAGGCGCGGCGGCCGCGCGAGCCAGCAGGATCGCCGTGATCGCGGCGACTTCCTCGGGCTCGGCGTGGCCCTTCTCGACACGAATGTCAGGCGTGGTCATAGGTCTCAGTCTCCGTGAGAGAGGTTTCCGCACGGGTAGCGCGGAGGGTCCGCTGGGTTACTGCGGGGGGTTGCCGTGCTTGCGCGAGGGCAGGTCCGCGTGCTTGGTGTGCAGCATCGCGAGGGAGCGGATGAGTACTTCGCGGGTCTCGGCCGGGTCGATGACGTCATCCACCAGACCGCGTTCAGCCGCGTAATACGGGTGCATCAGCTCGGACTTGTACTCCTTGACCATGCGCGTGCGCATCGCCTCGGGGTCCTCGGCGTCGGCGATCTGGCGGCGGAAGATGACGTTGGCGGCACCTTCGGCGCCCATCACGGCGATCTCGTTGGTGGGCCAGGCGTAGGTGAGGTCGGCGCCGATGGACTGGCTGTCCATGACGATGTAGGCACCTCCGTACGCCTTGCGCAGGATGAGCGAAATCCTCGGCACGGTGGCGTTGCAGTACGCGTAGAGCAGCTTCGCTCCGTGCCGGATGATTCCGCCGTGCTCCTGGTCGACGCCGGGAAGGAATCCCGGAACGTCCAGGAACGTAACGATCGGAATGTTAAAAGCGTCACACATCTGGACAAAGCGCGCAGCTTTTTCGCTGGCCTCGATGTCCAGGACGCCCGCGAGGGTCTGCGGCTGGTTGGCGACGATGCCGACGACCTGACCGTCGAGGCGGGCCAGCGCACAGATGATGTTGCGGGCCCAGCGCTCGTGGACTTCGAGGTAGTCGCCGTCGTCGACGATCTCCTCGATGACCTTGGTCATGTCGTACGGCCGGTTGCCGTCGGCCGGAACCAGGTCCAGCAGGATCTCCGAGCGGCGCTCGGCCTCGTCGCCCGACTCGGCGCGGGGCGGGTTCTCGCGGTTGTTCTGCGGGAGCATCGACAGGAGGTAGCGCACCTCGGCGAGGCAGGTCTCCTCGTCGTCGTACGCGAAGTGACAGACGCCGGAGGTCTCCGCGTGGACGTCGGCGCCGCCGAGCCCGTTCTGCGAGATCTCCTCACCGGTGACCGCCTTGACGACGTCCGGGCCGGTGATGAACATCTGCGAGGTCTCGCGGACCATGAAGACGAAGTCCGTGAGGGCGGGCGAGTAGGCCGCGCCACCCGCGCACGGGCCGAGCATGACGCTGATCTGCGGGATGACCCCGGAGGCCTTGGTGTTGCGCTGGAAGATGCCGCCATAGCCGGCGAGGGCGCTGACGCCCTCCTGGATACGGGCACCGGCGCCGTCGTTGAGCGACACCAGCGGAGCGCCCGCCGCGATGGCCATGTCCATGATCTTGTGGATCTTCGTGGCGTGGGCCTCGCCCAGCGCGCCGCCGAAGATGCGGAAGTCGTGCGCGTAGACGAAGACCGTGCGGCCCTCGACCGTGCCCCAGCCGGTGATGACACCGTCGGTGTACGGCTTCTTGGCCTCCAGGCCGAAGCCGACGGCGCGGTGCCGGCGCAACTGCTCGACCTCACGGAAGGACCCGGGGTCGAGGAGCAGGTCGATACGCTCCCGGCCGGTCAGCTTCCCCTTGGCGTGCTGCGCCTCGGTCGCCTTCTCGCTCGGGCCGGCCAGTGCCCGCGCACGGATTTCGTGCAGCTCGGCCACTCGCCCGCGTGCGTCCGTCGGCTCACCCGGCGCCTCATCCAAAACGGTCATGTACTGACCCTACGAAGGGGACCAAGGAAAGGGCGCCGTCGACTCTGCACAGTCTCCGGACCGTTTTCCTGGTGCCACTGAACAGAACCTCACCGGCATGCAGCCGTTCCGACTGCTCACGGGGCATGGTGGTTGTAGGGGTTACACAAACCCGACAGCTGAGAGCCACCTCACATTCACGTGCGGCGGATGCCATCGCTGGAGTGATTCGCGGAGTGGTTCTCGCGTTGCCGGGACCGCCGGAGGAGCGTACTCGTAGTAGTTGACGTAACACCCTGCGGATGATGTTGAAAATTGAATGGAATAGGTCTACGGTCCTTCGTGTTGGCATCGTTGAACGTTCAACAGATTCATCCCCGCACCATCCCGCATCGCCTCCGCACCATCCCCGCACACTCCCCGTCCCCTTTAGGAGCACGTCATGGGCATCTTCGGCCGCAAGAGCGACGAGACCGACACCACCTCGGCACCCGCCGCCGTCAACCCCGACCTGGCCGCGCTGACCGGCGACTACACGATCGACCCGGCGCACACCACGCTCGGCTTCACCGCTCGCCACGCGATGGTCACCAACGTCAAGGGCAAGTTCCTCGACTTCACCGGCACGCTGCACCTGGACGGCACCGACCCGGCCAAGTCCACCGCGTCCCTCGACGTCAAGATGGACAGCATCGACACCGGCTCGCCGGACCGTGACGGTCACCTCAAGAGC
Source organism: Streptomyces sp. N50 (assembly GCF_033335955.1). GTDB lineage: Bacteria > Actinomycetota > Actinomycetes > Streptomycetales > Streptomycetaceae > Streptomyces. The sequence continues at coordinate 6,646,885 of NZ_CP137549.1, read as the reverse complement.
GCGGACTTCTTCAAGACGGACGAGTTCCCGACGATGACCTTCCGCTCCACCTCGGCCGAGTCCCTCGGTGGCGACGACTACCGCGTCACCGGTGACCTGGAGATCCTCGGCACCACCAAGCCGATCACCATCGACCTGGAGTTCAACGGCGCGGCCAAGGACCCGTTCGGCAACGAGCGCGTCGGCTTCGAGGGCAAGGCCGAGATCCTGCGCTCCGAGTTCGGCCTCACCTGGAACGCGGCGCTGGAGACCGGTGGCGTCCTCGTCTCCGAGAAGATCAAGCTGAACTTCGACATCTCGGCGATCAAGAGCGCCTGAGGCCCGAGCGTCTGAGGCCCAGCCACACCGCCAGATCCTCGATCTCGGCGTCCACGGCATCGGCGATGCTCCTGCTGAACTCCACGTCCTGATGGACGGCGTTCACCAGGAGCACGCCGGCCTTGCGGTCGGCGGTGGCGTCGAGCTTTCCGACGAGCTGATCGCCGTAGAGAATCGGCAGTGCGAAGTAACCCCAGCGGCGCTTCTCGGCCGGCTTGTACATCTCCAACTGGTAGTCGTAGCCGAAGAGTTCGGCGGTGCGCTTCCGGTCGTGAATCAGGCGGTCGAAGGGCGAGAGCAGTGCGGCCCGCCCGCTGAACGGCCGCTCCAGGTACGCCGGATCGACCCGCCACTCCCCCTTCACCCCTTCTACGACGGCCGGTTCGCCGGCCTCGCCGACGACGGCGGGTTCGACCGGGAGGGCGGTGCCGGTGGCGCGGGCGATACCGAGGGCGCGCAGCCGCCGTTCGTTCCGTCGGCGGCGCGCTTCATCGACCGGCACGGCGGGCTCGTCCGGGTAGACGCGTGCGGCCAGGTCCCACAGCCGCTCCCGACCCGCGCGCCCCGCGATCGCGACTTCCCCTCTGAGCACCATCAGCTCAAGCAGCTGACTGACGTTCCGGTTGTGCGTCCACCCCGACGACTTCCACGGCACCGCGCATGTGTCGGGCAACTCCCGTGAGGTGAGCGGCCCTTGACCGCCGAGCCGCTCCAGAATGTCCCGCCTGCACACCTCGTTGGCGGCGACCCACTCGCGGTAGTGCTTCGACTCCCTTTCCCATACGGCCATGTCGGCGCGGTACAGCGCCAGGTCCTCGCTCGGGCGGATCATCGCGCGCAGTTCGAGGAGCGTGCGGTCCTTGAGCGCGGTGGCCAGCTCGTCCGGTGCGTACGACGAGCCGAGGCGGCTCCAGGCGACCAGGTCGGCGTTGGGGGCGATCGCGGCGATCGGATCGATCTGGAGCAGGGTCAACTGGCGTACGACGGCGTGGAGTTCCGTGGGGCGGGGGGCGTCGAGGAGTTGGGCCTGGACGGCGATGCGGCGGGCTTGGGGGCGGGTCAGTTCATGCATGGGGGCTCCCACTGGGCGGGGTGGTTCGGCGAGGGATGCGACGAAGCTCGTACACGCGGCCATGCGGAGCGGCGATCCGCGTGCGGGCAAGGGCAGTTGAGGTGTGTCCAGGGCCGTCCCCATCGCGTTGGTCCGTCACCGCTCCGTCTCGCCCTCCAGGTTCTTCAGGACCCCGCTGGTGTGGAGCCCGCCGAGGGCGACGCCTCCAGTGAGGGGGCGTGTCCGGCGCTCCCACCACTGAGGGTCGGTGGCCCGTTCGTACTCCTTGCGCAGGCCGGCCGGGATCAGGCGCAGGTGCGGGTCGGGCAGGGGTTTGCCGTTGGCCGCGGCCCACGCGGAGATCTCCTCGAAGTCGGGGGCCGGTGAACCCATGATCGCGTACACCGGGAGGGGGTCTTCGGCGAGTGCGGAGCGGGGCAGGGAGAGGCCGAAGCGGTCCTCGAAGACGGCCAGGCCGAGGCGCTTGCGGGCGTAGTAGTCGTCGATGCCGATGCCGATGCCTGTAGCGCGGTAGGTCTCTCCGTCCGGGTGCAGGATCCCGGCGGCGACGAGGTCGGGCAGGAGCAGGCCGGGGTCATGTCCGTAGCGGTTTCCCTCCTCGCAGAGCCCGAATCCGCAGACGGTGCGGCCGTCGCGTGCGTACAGGACGATCGTGGGCGGGTGCTCCGAGTTGTAGTGGTAGTGGACGGCTTCCACGCCGTCCCGCGAGACCTCCGCCAGCCGGTCGAGGTAGGGGCCGTACGTGATGGCGAACGCCCAGCCGGCGTCCTCGCCGACGCGGATCACGGCGCTGCCCGGCCCGCGGTCGGGGTAGGCGTCGATGTCGAGATCGGTTATCTCGGCGTCGGTCATCGGTTCCGCCCTGGCGCCGAGGGATGCGCCCAGGCGGAGGGCCAGTTCCTCGACGCCGATACCGCGGGCGAAGTACACGTCCAGCATCCACCCGGAGCTCGACGTAGCACCCACCAGCCACTGAATGCCGTCCCCCACGTGTCGCCCCTTTCCGCAACGAACAGACGCCCTGCCTGTGCCTCTCGACCCTAGGACGCCCCACTGACATCGCGGGCACTATGGGTACGGCAGCGGGTGGTGCTGCGTGGGGACGAGCGGTGGGCGGGGCGAGTGGGCGACGGGGATTACTTCGACTTTCGGGGCGGTACGTTCCACGGGCCCGTGACGGGGAAGTCGGAGTCCCCGCGTGCGGCACCCTCTCCTACGGCACTGTCGGCACTGCCTGCCGCGCCGGCTGTCTTCACTGGTCGTGAGGACGAGGTGGCCGAGTTGTTGGGTGCCCTCGATCCCGGGGTCGGCGGGGGTTCCGAGTCTGTTGTCATCTCCGCTGTCTCGGGGTTGGGTGGTGTCGGAAAGACCGCGCTGGCGTTGTGTGTTGCGCATGCGGCGCGGGGGCGGGGGTGGTTTTCCGGGGGTGCGCTCTTCGTCGATCTGCGGGGGTACGACGACGTTCCGGTGACTGCGGATCAGGCGGTGCTGGCGTTGTTGCGGGCGTTGGGGGTGGGGGATGCGGATCTGCCGCCTACGGCTGATGAGCAATACGCGCGGTATCGAGGTGAGTTGAGTTCGCGCGAGCCGGTGTTGATCCTTCTGGACAACGCGTCCGACCCGGCCCAGATCGCTCCCCTGTTGCCGGGAGAAGGCGCGGGGCATCGGGTTCTGGTGACGTCGCGGGAGGTCCAGGACTCGCTTCCGGTGCGGCAGTTCAGGGTTGACGGGCTTTCGCCGGACGCGTCGCGGGAGCTGGTGGATCGGTCGCTACGGCGGTTCGACCCCGATGATCGTCGGGTTGCGGATGAGCCTGATGCCGTACGTCAACTCGCCGAGCTGTGTGGGCACTTGCCGCTTGCCCTGCTGATCGTCTCGGCGTTGCTACGGCGGCGTCGGCAGCGGCCGGTTTCCACGCTGGTGGGTGAGTTGCGGGCGGCCGAGGATCGGGTGCGGGCGTTGCGGGCGAAGGGGGTTGATCAGTACGGCAAGGAACTGAGTCTGCGGCCCGTGTTCGACGTGATGTATGCGCGGATGGAGCCTGAACTCGCGCGGGTTTTCCGGCTGTTGGGGCAGGCGCCGGGGGACAGTATAGGGATCGAAACCGCGATCGTCCTGACCTCGCTGGAACCGGAGTGCCTGGAACCGCTCCTCGACGAACTGACCGCTGTCTCGCTCCTCACCCCGCTCTCGACTGGTAAGCGCTGGATGATGCATGACCTCACACGGGTATACGTCCGACTCGTCGCCGCCGAAGCTCCTGAGGCGCATGAGGAAGTGATCCAGGCCCGGACTAGGTTGGTGGAGTTCTACAGCCTAATATTCAAATCCGCCAACGCTCGCGTAAAAAAGATCCCTGAAGAGACACCCCAGGATTACTTCAACACACACGAATTCTCCCGGAAATGGCTCGCCTCCGAGCGTGCGGGACTGCTGGAGGTTGCCCACCGGACGGGCCGGCGGCCCGGCTCTCTATTAATCGCCCTGAGCCTGGACAGCTACCTCATCCTTCGCCGCGTCTTCGACGACGGGGCCACCGTGACGAAGGCCGCGTACGAAGCTTCTCTTTGGGTCCACGACTCTTGGTCCGAGGCCCACGCGTCCAGTGTTCACGGCGGAGCCCTGTTCCATCTGCGGCGTTTCGAGGAGGCAGAGACCGCCCAGCGCCGAGCCCTACGATTGGCCGAGGACTCCGGCGACGCCGAGGGACAAGCCAGGGCGTGGGACCACATCGGACTCACGCTGCAGCAACTCCGACGGTATGTCGACGCGATCGATGCCCACACCCACAGTGCGCGGATCGCCGCCGAGATCGGCCTGGTCCGGCAGGCTTCCAGGGCACGCCTGAATCTCGGCACTGCCCTGGGTGAGGCGGGTCGCATGGAAGAGGCACACGACGTCTTCGAAGAAGCCCTGGCCGTCCACGTGGAACTCGGCGACAAGCGTGGCGAGATAGGGGCCCGTCACGGCCTTGGCGTCACCCTTCTCAGGCTGAGCCGTCATGAGGAAGCCGTCACCGCCTTCATGCGCGTTCTGAGGCTGTGCGTCAAATCCGGCGACTGGCACGGTCTGGCCGACGTCCGGAACAACCTGGGGGTGACCTGGAGCAAGTTGGGGTTGCACAAAAAGGCGCTCGACGCCCACATCCGGGCATTGAGCTTGTACCGCTTTCTCCGCGACAGTCACGGAGAGGCCCTGACCCGGGCCAACATAAACACCGTGCTTCTCCAGCTCGACCTCCCCGAGGAGGCACGATCAGCCATTCGCCAAGCGCTGGAACTGTACCGGGAGTTCGGCGACGAGATCTGCATCGCCAAACCCTCGAACGCTCACCCATAACCCACCCCGAACTCGCACCACACCACCTTCCCCGGCGCCCGTTCCCCCACCCCCCACTTATCGGCGAGCACGGAGACCAGCAGCAGGCCGCGGCCGTCCTCCGCGTGGAGGTCCCGGTACGGGGTCCTGACCTTGCGGAGTTCGCCGGTGCCGCTGTCGTGGATCTCGACGCGGAGGACTCCGTCGAGGTGGATGCAGAGGCGGAGGGCGAGACCCCGGCCCGGTGGTACGCCGTGGAGGATCGCGTTCGTCGCCAACTCGCTTACGCAGAGCAGGACATCGTCGGTGCGGTCGGTGATCTCCCAGTCGGCGAGGGTGTTCCGGGTGAACGTGCGGGCCAGTGCGACTGATCTGCGGTCGCGTCGGTAGAACGCCTCGCGGGTGTGGCCTTGTTGGAGTTGTTCGTTCATGGGGCCACTGTCACAGGCAGTCACTATCGTGGGGCAGTGAGTGAGGTCGTATTTGTTTTCTCTACGACCTCACTACGACGACTTCGGGTGTGCGCGGGGGAAAGGGACACGCATGCAATCGGCGAAGAGGCCCAAGAAGGTCGGTACTTGGCAGGCGGTCGGCGGGCTGGTCGCCCACTTCCGGAGGCAGGCCGGGCTCACACAGGAGCAGTTCGCGGAGATGGCGAACCTGCACGTTGACACCATCAGGTCCATCGAGCAAGGGCGGCTTGCGCTGCAGGACCATCGGGCCATCGAGTTCGATGAACTGCTGCACACGGGTGGGGCGTTGTTCGCCCTGGTCGACAAGTTGCCGGTGCAGGCGCGGATGCCGGCGTTCGCGCAGGGGCTCGTCGACAATGAGCAGGAGGCCGTCGCCATCCTGTCGTACCAGACGCAGGTCGTGCCTGGTCTGCTCCAGACCGAGGCGTACGCCCGCTGCGTCTTCGAGGCCCGACATCCGGCGGTCGCGGACGAGACGGCCGACGAATGGGTGTCCAACCGTCTGAAACGACAGGAGATCTGGACGCGGGAGCGGCCCCCGGTGGGGCACTTCATCATCGAGGAGAGCGTCCTGCGGCGGAACGTCGGCGGGCCGGAAGTTATGCGGGACCAGATCCGCAAACTGATCGAGGCCAACGAACCGGCCCACATGAGCGTCCAGATCATGCCGATGGACCGGATGCCCCACGCCTCCCTCGGCGGTCCCTTGGTGTTGCTGGAGACCCCGGACCACGACCGCCTCGCCTACCTGGAAGTTCAGCGCGCCAGCTTCCTCGTCGAGGACCCGGAAGAGGTGAGTAACTATCACCTGAAATATGGAATGCTGCGGTCACAGGCGCTCTCTCCCTCCGAGAGCATGCGCCTCCTGGAGCGACTGCTAGGAGAGCAATGAACACCGCAGCACGGCAGCAGTTGGCGTGGTTCAAGTCCAGCTACAGCAGCAGCGAGGGCGGGGACTGCATCGAAGTCGCCTACGCCTGGCGGAAGTCCACTTACAGCGGCAGCGAGGGCGGGGACTGCGTCGAAGTTGCCGCCCACCCCGCCGCGATCCACATCCGTGACTCCAAGGTCCCCGCCGGCGGCATCCTCACCGTCTCACCCGGCACTTGGACGGAATTCCTCGGTCGCGTCTGCTAGGAGAGCTATGAACACCGCAGCACGGCAGCAGTTGGCGTGGTTCAAGTCCAGCTACAGCAGCAGCGAGGGCGGCAACTGCATCGAAGTCGCCTCCCACCCCACCGCGATCCACATCCGGGACTCCAAGATCCCGGCCGGTGCCAACCTCACTGTCTCTCCCGGGACTTGGACAGAGTTCCTGGACGGGGTCACGCGTCCCGCAGTCTGAACGCCGCTCCCCCGACCACCAACACCCCCACCCCGTACGCCGCCAGCACCCCCAACCCCGGCCACGGACCGATCGCCAATCTCCCCAGGTTCGTTGTCGCCTGGATGGACAGGCCCGCCGGCATGGGGGCCCAGCGTTGCAAACGGTGTTGCCAGGTTGGGGAGTTGATGACGTGGGACAGGACCGGGACGACGTAGAGGATGCCCAGGCCCAGGGTGATCGCGCCGGCCGTGTCGCGGAGCAGGGTCGCCAGGGACAGGCCCAGGAGCGTCACCAGCACCAGGACGAGGATCGAACCGCCCGCCGCGCGGAACATCGCGCCGTCCACCGGCGGCGGGGCCGGAAGGATCAGGCGGGACAGGGCCAGGGCAGACAGGACCGCCAGCACCCCCGCAGCCGACGTCAGCAGCGACAAAGCCAGCGCCTTTGATACCAGTACCCGCCACCGTCCCGGCATCGCCGTGAGCGTCGTGCGGATCGTGCCCGTGCTGTACTCCGCGCCGATCGAGAGCACGCCCAGTACCAGGCACAGGGACTGGCTCAACTGGATGCCGGTGAGGCTCAGTTTGACCGTGTCCTCGTGGCAGGCCGTCGGTGTCGGGCACACCTGGGTCGTGAGGGACGAGGCCGCTGCCGCGCCGACCGCCGCCGTCAGGGCGACCGTTGCTGTCAGGAGCCACCAAGTGCTCGGCAGCGTACGGAGTTTGGTCCACTCGGCGTGGAACGAACCCAGCCACCTCACGCGTCTCGCCTCCTCAGCGTCCAGGCCGCCAGGAGCAGGGCCGCTGCCGTGTAGGCCACCAGGACCGCCAGGCCGTGGTACGGGGTGAGGGGGTAACAGCCGCTCTCCGGAAGGCAGTTGTGTCGGACCTGCGGGTAGTACGTGACGCCCTGCTGGATCGCGAAGGCCGCCGCCGGTGTCACCCGCAGGAGCCATTGCGCGGCGGGGAGCGGGAAGGCGAAGGACAGGATCTGCGGGAGGATCACCAGGACCACCACCGTTGCGATCGTGCCCGCGCTGCTGCGCAGCACCACTCCCAGCGCGAGGGCCAGGACCGCCACCAGGGAGAGGAGTACCGCGCTGCCCACCACCGCTCTCAGGGCCGGGTTCTGGAAGAGGGAGATGTCCGGGAACTCGGGGGGCTTGAAGCCGTTGGAGCGCAGTGTCTTCTGGGCCAGGGTGAAGCCGATCGCCGTTGCCAGCAGGCCTGTTGTGAAGGTGACGGACCCGATCACCGTCGCCTTCGCCGCCAGCACCTTCAGCCGCGACGGCGCCGCCGTGAACGTCGTACGGATCAGGCCCCGTTTGTATTCGGTCGTCACGAAGAGCGTGCCCAGGGCGGCCATGAACAGGAGGCCCATGAAGACTCCCTGGAAGCTCATCTGGACCATGTCGGGGCTGTTCTCCTCGGGAGCGATGTCTCCGTGGCCGGTGAGTGTGTACGTGCCGGTCGCGGACACCTCCGTCGTGCCCGGTCCGCCGTTCCGCGGGGCGGGGTCGTTGGGACCGGGGGCACCGATGTCCGCGGCCGCCCAGCGCGTGGCGGTCGAGCTGCCCTGGAGGGTGAGGTGGTCGAAGGTACCGGCGGCCTCGCCGCCGCCCTGCACCTCGCTCGTGCCGCCGAAGGAGCGGTGGACGACCTGGTGGGCGGGGGCCGTCACGAACAGGCCCACCTGGACCGTCCTCCCCATCCCCCCAACCCGTACCTCCCCGAGACGGGTCCAATTCTGACCGTCTACCGACGCATAGCCGGTTAGTTTCTCCCCCAGCCTTTTCAGGCGGAGCCACTGCGGGGTCTTCGCCAGGTCGCTGCCCGGGCCCGCCGTGTCGTGGGTGAAGTTCCACTGCATGCGGACGCCGTGGGCGGGGGTCGCCATCACCGCCGCGTACGGCGAACCCTGCTTCAGGCTCGACTTGACGATGATCCCGGCCTTCGCCCAGGGCTCCAGGTCCTTGCCGTCGGCGGCCTTCAGTCCGGTGACCCTAGCCGTGACGGTGCCGTCACCGGCCAGGGGGCGGTAGGTGAAGCGGAAGGCGTCGTTGACGACCTCGCCGCCCGGGCCGATGGTGATCATGGGGCCGCCGCCGACGCTGGAACCGCTCGCGCCCAACTGACAGACCACGACCGTGACCACGGCGGCGATCGCCAGCACCAGCAACCAGGCCCTGACCGTCCAGAACTTCGCCCACTCCGCCCGCAGCAGCCGCCCGAAACCGGTGCGGGCCGGGTGCAGCGCCGAGCGGTACGGAGGAACCGTCCTCGTCGGTGTCGTCGTCATCACCGGGTCACCTCGTCCGCTTCCTCGGCGGGCGTGGACGTGAACTCGACCGCGTCCCTGGTGAGTTCCATGTAGGCCTCCTCCAACGTCGCCCGGTGCGCGCCCACTTCGGCGAAGGGGACCTTGGACGCGGCAAGCAGTTCCACGATCCGTTCGGCGGGCAAGCCCGTGACGGTCAGAGTGTCGCGGTCGTTGACGGCCACCGTCCCGCCCTCCCGGGCCAGCAGTTCCATCGCCTCCGTACGACTGCTCGTGCGCAGCCGTACCCGGTCGCCGGAGGCCGCCGCGAGGAGGTCGGCCACGGCCGTGTCGGCGATCAGCCGCCCCCGGCCGATGACGACCAAGTGGTCGGCGGTGTCTTCGAGTTCGCTCATCAGGTGGCTGGAGACGAGGATCGCCCGGCCTTCGGCGGCGAGGTGCCGGAGGAGGCCGCGGATCCACTGGATCCCTTCTGGATCAAGGCCGTTGACGGGTTCGTCGAGGAGCAGCACCGGAGGGTCCCCGAGCAACGCGACGGCCATGCCCAGGCGTTGGCGCATACCGAGGGAGTAACCATTCGCTCTCCTCCGGGACGCCTCCTCCATGCCGACCTGTTCGAGCACCTCGTCCACGCGCCGCATCGACAGCCCGTGGGAGTGGGCCAGCCAGCGGAGGTGGTCGCGCCCCCGGCGGCTGGGGTGCAGGGCGGCGGCATCGAGGAGGGCACCGACCTCCAACAAGGGGGTGCGCAGGGCGTGATAGGGACGGCCGCCGATCAGCGCCTGTCCCCCGTCGAGGGCGTCCAGCCCCAGAAGGGCCCGCATGGTGGTGGACTTCCCCGCCCCGTTGGGACCGACGAACCCGGTCACCGTGCCGGGCTCGACCGTGAACGACAGCCCGTCGACCGCGAGCGTCCGTCCGAACCGCTTGCGCAGGTCCCGGACTTCGATGGTTGCGTCGGTTGCGTGACTCATGTTGAGGGAGGCTAGGGGCGACGAACCCCGCCCGTCGTCACGCAAGGGGGGTCCCTCACGAGAGGGACGCCCTCGGGGAGCGGGGTCGGCACAATGACGGAGTGGGTGACAGGAACGGGGGCGTACAGGTGGTGATGTCCCGGTGGCGGACCACCGAAGCGGCCACCCGTGCCGTGGTCGTGGGGGTCGCCCTCGCGATGCTCTCGCTCTCCGAAGTCCTCGTCCGCAGCGCCGACTTGGCCGGCGGCTTTGCCGCCCTGCTGCTGCTCGCCCTCGCCTCCACCCTCCCTCTCGCCTTCGTCCTCGGCACCGGGCGCCTCGCGCGGAGCTGCGCGGCCCTCGCGCTCAGCCTCGCCTGCGTGCTCTCCCTCGTGCCCTTCGGAGGGCTCACCGTCGGCGGGGTCGTGGCCCAACTGGTGTGCGTGTACGTGCTGGGCCGCGCCGGAGCCACCCGCCTCGGCGGACTGCTCGTCCTCCCCTACGTCGTGATCGCCCTCGGCAGTCACGAGGAACTGACCCGGATCGTCGCCGTCCTCGTCGCCACCCTCGCCTCCGCCGCCGCGGCCACCGGCATCGCCCACCACGTCCGCAGCACGGCCCAGGCCCACAGCGCGACCGAACAGGCCTTCGCGGACACCCTCCTCGAACACGCCGCCCGGGGTGAACGGGCGCGTATCGCACGGGAGTTGCACGACGTCGTCGCGCATCACATCTCGATGATCGCCGTCCAGGCCGAGACCGCCCGCCTCACCACCCCTGGCCTCCCGACCGAGGGCGCCACCCGCCTCCTCGCCATCGGCGACACCGCGCGCACCGCCCTCACCGAGATGCGGCGGCTGCTGGGCGTGCTGCGGGAGGACGCCGACACGGGCATCCAACGCCGCCCCCAGCCCGGCCTCGCCCAACTCATGGACCTGGTCGACGAGTCACGCGACGCGGCCGGTTCCCGCACCCGCCTCATCGTCAGCGGCCCCATCACCCCACTTGACCCCGGCATCGAGGTCACCGCGTACCGGATCGTCCAGGAGGCCCTCACCAACGCCCGCAGGCACGCGCCGGGCGCGGCGGTGGACGTAGAACTCCGTTACGGGGACCAGGACTTGGCGCTGCGGGTGCGCGACAACGGGCCGGGGTCCACCGCCGACCTCCCAGCCCTCTCCGGTCACGGTCTGCTCGGCATGCGTGAGCGGGCCGCGACGGTCGGCGGCACCCTGCGCACCGGGCCCGCGCCCGGAGGCGGATTCGTCGTCGAGGCGCGACTGCCCGTCAAGCCGGAGGATGAGGCGGTGGCGCTGCCATGAGCATCCGGATCGTCGTCGCCGACGACCACGAGATCGTCCGGTTCGGATACGCCGGAATCCTCGCGACCCAGGCCGACTTCACGGTCGTCGGCACGGCCCGCGACGGCGCGGAGGCGGTACGCGTCTGCCGCGAGGAATCGCCCGACGTGGTGCTGATGGACGTACGCATGCCGGTCATGGACGGCATCGAGGCCACCGCGCGACTCCAGAACGGCCCTGCCACACCAAGGGTGTTGGTGCTGACGACCTTCGACCTCGACGAGCATGTCTACGACGCGCTCGCGGCCGGTGCCAGCGGGTTCCTGCTGAAGGACGTGACCGCGGAACGGCTCTTCGAGGCGGTACGGGTGGTCGCCGCGGGTGAGGCGTTGCTCGCGCCCGGGATCACGCGGCGGCTGATCGCCGAGTTCGCGCGGATGCGGCCGAAGGCGCCCGCGCAGGGGAAGTTGGACGTCCTCACCCCACGCGAGACCGACGTCCTGCGGCTGCTCGCGGAGGGGCTGTCCAACCCCGAGCTCGCCGAACGGCTGCACGTGGGCGAGGAGACCGTGAAGACACACGTCAGCCGGATCCTGTCGAAGCTGGGGCTGCGCGACCGTACACAGGCCGTGGTGATGGCCTACGAGACGGGACTTGTCGTGCCGAGAACTGGCTGACGGCGGCGGACGCGCGGCACCGGCAGCAGCCACCACGCCGACGCCACCGACAACACCGCCCCGACCGCGATCCCTTCGAGCCGCGTGGGCAACAGGCTCAGGGCGTCCTGGCCGAAGTAGCCGAGGAGGAGGGAGAGCGCGCAGGTCATTCCGGCGGCCCAGTAGGCGTAGTTGAGGGGGCGCAGCCACAACGCCACGGCGAGGACGGCGAACATCAGCGCCACAGCCGTGTGGCCGGTGACGCCGACCAGCGCGACTCCAGCAGCCAGCAGCGTGCCGACCGTGGCTCCGGCGAGGCGTTCAAGTCCCTTGCGGAGTACGTCCGTTCGGCCGCGGTTGCCGCTCGCGGCGACGTACGCGGTGAGGACGACCCATGGCCAGTGGTCGTCGAAGAACAGCCGCCCCAGGATGAACGCGGCGGCGATCCCGGCCGCCATCTGGAGGGCCATACGGGTGCTGGGGCGGGGGTGGAGGCGGGAGCGGCGCGGGGGTTGTTCGGGGGCGGATTCCTCGCGCCACTGCCGGGGCCCGAACCGGTCGCCCAGCCCCTGCACCAGCCAGACCCCGGCACACGCCAGCGCCCCGACCAACGCCGACCAGCCCCAAGTCACCAGCCCGCTCTGCGCCTTGGACGGCAGTGCGGGGCCGGGTACGACGAGGAGGGCCACGAGAGGAAGCGCCAGCAGGGTGCCGGCCTTCGTGGCGACGGGGCCGTAGCGGCGGATCCAGATCGCCAGCGCCATGCCCGCCGTGTAGACGGTGGCACCGAGCACGTAGTGGGCGGCGAGGAGTCGGCCGACGAAGATCGAGGCGCCGGCCGTGACGGGCAGCAGGACGAGGGCGGTGAGGCGGCGGCGGGTGTCGGCGGTGCGTTGGCTGGAGGACAGGGTGAGGGTCAGGGCGACCGCGAGGACCAGCACGTCGGTGTGGAGCCCTTCGGCGCCCTCCAGCCAGAGGGCCATGCCCCAGCTGAGCAGCACGGCGGTCATCGTCAGGGCCGCTTCGTACGCGTTGCGTATTAGTTTGGCGGTCACATCAGGAGGATAGCGGGGTGCATGGGCTGTAGATAGTAAGTATCCGCGTACGATATCCGGCATGGATCATCTCTCCGAGGCCGCCCGCATCCGTCGTGGCGTCGTACGGCTGAACCGGCGGCTGCGGCAGGAACGCAGCAACGAGGCCGGACTCACCCCGAACCAGCTGATCGTCCTCGGACACCTGCACCGGCACGGGTCGGCGACCCCCGGCGAGGTCGCTGCGACCGAGCGGCAGAGGCCGCAGTCCCTCACCCGCGTCTTCGCCGAGCTGGAGGCGGAAGGGTTGATCGCGCGTGCGCCGGACCCGGTGGATCGGCGCCAGTCCGTCCTCACGCTCACGGCGAAGGGACACCGGTCGCTGAACCAGGACATGGCAGAGCGGGATGTGTGGCTGGCGGAGGCGTTGGCTTCGTTGAGTGCGACGGAGCGCGGGGTGCTGGAGCTGGCATCGGCCTTGATGGAGCGGCTGGCGGACGCGGCCGGGGAGGCGGGAAAGGCCTGAGGGGCAGAGCTCAGCCGGAGGGGGGATGATCGGCTTGTGCCCGTGCCCATTGACCCCCGTCCCTTGAACGCCTCCGAGCGAGCCGTACTGGAGCACATCCTCTCGGCGGACTTCCCTGGTGCCGCCGAGTTGTACGGCCAGCTGGACCGGACGGAGGTCGTGGCCCTCTGGGCGGCCGGGTCCGTGAGCGTCGACCTGCGGGTCACGGAGCCGATGCAACGTGCCGCCATGGCAACGGAGTTGGTGCCCGTCGACGCCCTCGTCCACGACCGGTCCGGCGACTACGTCGGCGAGCTGCTGGTGTGGACCGACGAGGGCGCCACCTTGGCGGGCTTGGAGTACGCCTGGGTCACCGACGAGATGCCGAGTGCGCTGCCGTCCGTCGAACAGCTGCGGGTGACTGCGCGCTGACCGTCGCGGCCGGGTTCAGAAGCCCCCGCCGAAATCCCCTCCGCCGCCGTCGCCGCCCCCGAAGTCCCCTCCCCCGCCGTCGCCGAAGCCGCCGCCGAAGTCGTTCGGGTCGAAGTTCGCGCCGGAGACGTCGCCGCCGTCGTAGCCGCCGGTGCCGAAGTCGCCGTAGCCCGTGCCGTAGTCGGAGGCGTAGGACGGGGTGGACATCATGCTGCCGAGGACCGTGCCGAGCAGGAGGCCGGGGAGGATGCCGCCGCCGAAGTAGCCGCCGGCCCAGGGGCCGTAGGCCGGGCCGGCGTCCCAGTACGGGCGGCGGCCTTGGTCCGTGTCGACCTCGCGGATCATCGGGTCGCGGCCGTCGGCGAGGCGGGCCTGGTCGGCCGCGCAGACCGGGACCTCGCGGGGTGCGCCGCCGGGCGGGGTCCAGGTGGCGTCGGCGACGGACGGGCCGTGGCGCGGGTCGAAGAAGCAAGGGGCCCGGCGTTCGGGCAGCGGGCGGCCCTCTCGGCGGGCGGCGAGCTGGGCCAGGGAAAAACGGCCGTCCTCCAGGGCCTGGGTGACCGAACGGACGTCCTCCGGTTTCGTGGCCGCCGCCATGTACGACTTCGCCTGCTCGTAGGCGTCGAGGGCGCGTTCGTAGTCCGCGCGCATCGCGTCGTCGGCGCCGGGTTCGGCCGGGTGGAATTCGAGGCGGTCCAGTTCCTCGCCGAAGGCCGTGATGTCCTCGTCGACGACCACCCGCAGCCTGTCGAGCGCCGCGCGCTGTTCCTCCTCGCGGCGGCGACGGCTCCGGCGCACGAGGGTGTACGCCCCCGCGCCGCCCGCCACCAGCACCCCGCCCGCGACGATCAGCGCCGTACCGGAGACTCCCCCGCCGCCGTCCGACGAGCCGCCCCAGGACGCGGGCGCCGAACCGCCCATGCTCGCGAGCGCGCGGTCGGTGAAGTCGGTGAGCTGGGTCTTCGCGTCCTCGCCCTGGACGCTGCTGACCAGGTTCTGCACGGCGGTGTTCGACAGGACGGAGGAGTCGGCCCGGGCGGCGAACTGGTTCCCGACGCGGACCGCGTAGAGGCCGGTGATGCCGGTCGCGGTACGGAGGGTCGTGAAGCTCGTCTTCGGGAAGTCGGCGGGGAGGACCACGACGAACACGGGTTTGTCGGCGTCCTTGATCCGCTTGGCCAGCGCGTCGGCGTCCGCCGCCGACAGCTGACCGCTCGCCGCCGGGTCGACGTAGACCGGGCTCTTGCGCAACGCCTGGGCGATCGTCGAGACGCCGGTGTCCGCGGCGGCCGGGGACCCCATGGTCAGGGCCGCGAGCAGCAGGGCCAGCAGCAGCCCGGAGAGGCTTCGGATCCGTACGACGGCCTTCATGATTCGACGCTACCGGAAGCCGGTCTCTTTGGTCGGCCCACCCGCGTCCGCCCACCTGCGTCCGCCCACCCGCGTCCGCCCACCCGCGTCCGCCCACCCGCGTCCGCTCACCAGCTGACCCGCGCCCCCACCGGCAGGTGATCGCTCCCGGTCTCGGGCAGCACCCACGAACTCCGCGCCCGCACCCCCCGTACCAGAATCTGGTCGATGCGAGCGATCGGGAAAGCCGCGGGCCAGGTGAACCCGAAGCCGTTCCCGGCCGTCTCCTGGGCCGAGGTCAGCCGCGACGTCAGGCCGTGGAACGCACGGTCGTCCGTGGTGCCGTTCAGGTCGCCGAGCAGGAGCATCCGTTGGTTCGGTTCGGCGGCGACGGCCTTGGTGAGCGCGCGGGCGCCGAAGTCGCGGGAGTCCGTCCAGAATCCCTGGCTGGGCATGACCCGCACGGAACCCAGGTGCGCCACGTACACCGCCAGCGGCCCGTGCTCCGTGGCCACCGTCGTGCGCAGCGCCCGGACCTCGGCCGCCGCCTCCGCCGCCGACTCGGGCGGCTTGGTCCTCGCCAGCGGTCCGACATCTCCCTGTACGACGTCGACGGGCCGCGTGTCCGACAGCGGCAGCCTGCTCCACAGCCCGACCGTGCCCCGCACCTCGTGGTACGGGTACGCCTTCGCGAGCCCCTTCTCGTACGTGCCCCGGGCCTGGTCGGTCAGCTCCTCCAACGCCACCAAGTCCGCGCCGGAGAGCGCCAGTTGGCGGGCGGTGCCGGACGGGTCGGAGTTGCCGGCGCCGACGTTGTGGCTGACGACGGTGAGGTCGCCGCCGGGGTGGGACTTGTCGGTGAGCAGCCCGCCGAAGAGGCTCAGCCACACCGTGACCGGCAACACCAGCGCGACCACGGCGGAGGGGGACCGGCGCCACAGCGCCCCGGCCAGCAGCACCGGCACGTAGACGCCGAACCACGGCAGGAGGCTCTCCACCAGGCTGCCGACTCCCGCGATGTTCGGAATGTGGGAGTGCAGCATCATCAGCAAGCCGAGCAGCAGGGCCAGCGCCGCGAGCTCCGGGCGACGTTTCCAGGGTTCGAGACGAACCCGTTCGAGACGAACCCGTTCGAAAGGAATCCGGGGGATCCGGGGGATCTTCACCCCGTCACTCAAGGCGGTCCGGTGTTGCCGCCACGTATGGAGTTTTCGATACGCGGACGATATGTGCCGACTCCTACCATCGAACCCATGCGTGTGCTGATCGTCGAGGACGAGCCCTACCTGGCGGAGGCCATCCGCGACGGCCTGCGCCTGGCCGCGATCGCCGCCGACATCGCGGGGGACGGGAACACCGCGCTGGAGCTGCTGAGCGTCAACGCCTACGACATCGCCGTTCTCGACCGCGACATCCCCGGCCCCTCCGGAGACGAGGTCGCCCGCCGCATCGTCGCGTCCGGCAGCGGGATGCCGATCCTCATGCTCACCGCCGCCGACCGCCTCGACGACAAGACCAGCGGGTTCGAACTCGGCGCCGACGACTACCTCACGAAGCCCTTCGAACTCCAGGAACTCGCGCTCCGGCTCCGGGCGTTGGACCGCAGACGCGCCCACAACCGGCCGCCCGTACGGGAGTTGGCGGGCCTGCGCGTCGACCCGTTCCGCAGGGAGGTCTACCGTGACGGCCGCTATGTCGCCCTGACCAGAAAGCAGTTCGCCGTGCTGGACGTCCTCGTCACCGCCGAGGGCGGAGTCGTCAGCGCCGAGGAACTCCTGGAGCGGGCCTGGGACGAGAACGCCGACCCGTTCACCAACGCCGTACGCATCACCGTCTCGGCGCTGCGCAAGCGGCTCGGCGAACCCTGGATCATCGCCACGGTGGCGGGCGTCGGCTACCGCATCGCCGTACAGCCGCACGAGGGGGTGGATCGTGGATAGGGCGCCCGGGATGAGTGTCCGTCTCAAACTCACCCTCAGCTACGCCGGGTTCCTCATGGTGGCGGGCGCCCTGCTGCTCACGGCGGTGTGGCTGTTCCTCCTCCGCTACGTCCCCAACCGCGCGATGCTCATCAACCCCGACGACCGGCCCTCGGACGGGGTCTTCCCCGTCCGCTCCGCCCTCCTGGAGGTCTTCGCGCCGCGGGCGGCCGCCGTCCTCGCGTTCCTGCTGCTGTTCGGCCTCGTGGGCGGGTGGATCCTCGCCGGGCGGATGCTCGCCCCGCTGACCCGCATCACGGAGGCCACCCGCACGGCCACGCACGGCTCGCTCTCCCACCGCATCCAACTCCCGGGCCGCACCGACGAGTTCCGCGAACTCGCCGACGCCTTCGACACGATGCTCGCCCGGCTCGAAGCCCACGTCACCGAACAGCGGCGCTTCGCGGCCAACGCCTCCCACGAACTGCGCACCCCGCTCGCGATCTCGAAGACCCTGCTCGACCTGGCCCGCGCCGACCCGGACCAGGACACCGGCGAGATCATCGACCGCCTCCACGCCGTCAACACCCGGGCGATCGACGCCACCGAGGCCCTGCTCCTGCTCAGCCGCGCCAACCAGTGGTCCATCACCCGCGAACCCGTCGACCTCTCCCTCCTCGCGGAAGAGGCCACCGAGACGCTCCTCCCCCTCGCGGAGAAACACGGCGTCACGATCGAGACCGACGGCGACATCACCCCCACCCGCGGCTCCCAGGCCCTCCTGCTCCAGCTCACCACGAACCTCGTGCAGAACGCGATCGTCCACAACCTCCCCGACCGGGGCACCGTCTGGGTGACCACCGCCGTCCGCCCCAGGTCCGTCGTCCTCACGGTGGAGAACACCGGCGCCCCGCTCACCCCGCACCAGGTCTCGACCCTCACCGAGCCCTTCCAGCGCGGCACCGAACGCCTCCACACCGACCACGCGGGAGTGGGCCTCGGCCTGGCGATCGTCAAGACCATCACCGGCGCCCACGACGGCACCCTCACCCTGACCCCGCGCCCGGACGGCGGCCTCCGCGTCACGGTGGAACTGCCCGCCCGGACCAACTAGCCGCACCCCCCGTGCCGTTGAGGCCACAGGGGGTGCGGGGAGAACACGGGCGGTTGCTACGCCGCCTTGTACGCCTCCTCCAACTTCTTCACAGCCGCTGCGTACTTGCCGGTCAGCAGCAGGTGATCCGCGTCGGCGAACGGCTTCGACACCGCCGCCGTGATGTTCTGGCCCACCTTCGCCTGCACGAGCAGCCGCGCCTTGGTGACGAGCGCCTTGCCGGTCGCCGCCGACCTGGCGTGCGCCGCCGCGGCCTCCAGCGTCCTCAGCGTGGCCGCGCCACCCGTCGGCGCCTTCGTCACCGTCGTCAGACCCCAGCCGTACGGGAACTGCGGATCGTACGACGTGTCACCGACGTTGATCGGCAGCTGGGCCTCCGACTTCGGCCAGGTGACCGGGAGTTGACCGGTGAAGGACCGCTTGCCGTAGAGCACGTCGGCCACGCCGTCGCCCTCGGTGCCGGGCAGCCAGGAGGCCACCAGGGCGTCGATCTTGGGGAGTCGGTCCCCGATCAGCTGCGGTCGCCCGGAGACGATCAGCACCGCGCACTTCATCGCCGCGCACACCTTGTCGACAGCTGCCTGGTCGGCCGGGGTGAGGGTCAGGTCGTTGCCATTGCCCACGTCACCGACGCCCTCGGCGTAAGGCGTCTCGCCGACGACGACCACCCCCACGTCATAACCGCTGGTCGAGGCGGACGCGTCCTTCGAGTACGTGACATTGCCCCCGGCGTTCTTCATCCCCTGGAGGATCGTCGTGCCGGTGGTGTTCGTGCCGGACGCGCCCTGCCAGGTGATGGTCCAGCCGCCGGTCTGGTTGCCGAGGTCGTCGGCGTTGGAACCGGCGACGTAGACCTTCTGGTTCTTCTTCAGCGGCAGCACGCCACCCGCGTTCTTCAGCAGCACCTGCGACTCGGCCGCCGCCTGCCGCGCCACGGCCCGGTGTGAAGTCGAGCCGATCTTCGAGGCGTTGCTGGTGTCGGCGTACGGCTTCTCGAAGAGGCCGAGCTTGAACTTCTGGGTGAGGATGCGGGAGACGGCGTCGTCGATCCGCTTCTCGGTGACGTGGCCCGCCTTCACCTCGGCGATGAGCGTCGAGCTGAAGTCCTTGTAGCTGTACGGGACCATCATCATGTCGACGCCCGCGTTGACCGCCGTGTCGACGTGCGAGGCGTAGTCGCCGGGGAGTTGGTCGATGGCGTTCCAGTCGCTGATGACGAAGCCGTCGAAGCCCATGCGCTTCTTGAGGACGCCGTTGATCATGTCGGCGCGGGCGTGCATCTTCACCGGGCCGAGACCGTCGCCGACGATGTCGAGCGAGGAGTAGGACGGCATGACCGTGCCGATGCCCCGGTCGACCGCCGTCTGGTACGGGGCGAGATGGATGGCTTCCAGCTGCTGCCGGGTGACCGTGGTGACACCCTGGTCGATCGTGTACGTGCCCGTCGTGGACGAGCCGTACGCGGTGCCGCCGTCGCCGACGAAGTGCTTGGCGGTGGCCAGGACCTTGTCGTCGTCCTTCAACTGCTTGCCGTTCGCGGCGCCTTGGAGACCCTGGATCATCGTCTCCATCGACTGGACCAGTGCCGGGTCCTCACCGAAGGACTCGTAGGAGCGGCCCCAGCGTTCGTCACGGGTGACGCAGAGGCAGGGTGCGAAGTCCCACGGGACGCCGGTCGAGCGGACCTCACTGGCCGTCACCGCACCGGTCTTCTCGGCGAGTTGGGGGTCGCGGGTGGCGCCGATGCCGATGTTGTGCGGCATGATCGTGGCGCCGGCCAGGTTGTTGTGGCCGTGCACCGCGTCGACGCCGTAGATCAGCGGGATCTGGAACCGGGTTGCCTGCGCGCGGAGTTGGAACGAGTCGATCATCTTCGCCCAGGCCGCCGCCGTGTTGGGCGTCGGGGTCGAGCCACCGCCGGAGAGCAGCGAGCCGAGGTCGTAGGTGGCGATGTCGGCGCCCGTGCCGATGCCACCGCGCTCGGCCTGGGTCATCTGCCCGGCCTTCTCCTCCAGCGACATGCGCTTGACGAGGTCGGCGACGCGCTTCTTGATCGGCAACTTGCTGTCCAGGTACGGCAGTCCGTGCGCGTCGACGACGACCTGCGGATTCTCGGTCGGGGCCTTGGCGCCGGTGACCGTGAGCTTCAGCGGGATCGTCTCGGCGTTCTCGGCCGACTTGTCCTTCAGCGTGCGGACCTTGACGGTCTGGGTGGCGCCGGACGCGGTGCCCGCCGGGAAGGTGAGCGTGCCGGAGACCGGGGTGTAGTCCTTGCCGGAGGTGGCGGTGCCGCCGTCGGACGTGTAGGCGACGGTCACCGGGTCGTCCAGCGGGACGGCGCCGGTGGTGGAGACGGTGACCTTGACCGCGGCCGTACCGCCCTCCTTGACCGGGTAGACGGCCGAGTCGGTGGTGACGGAGGCGCGCAGGGACTGGTCGGCCTTGCCGTACAACTCGACGTCGTCCATGGCGAACTGGCCCTTGACGCCGACGGGGAGCGTGACCGCGTAGCCCCACATCTGGGTCAGGCCGAGGACGTGGTCGATGCCGCCGACGGGCTGGTAGTCCGTGCGGTAGACGAAGTTCGTGAACGGGATCTCGATCTGCTTCCAGCCCGTGAAATTGTCCGTGAAGGACGTCGTCCACAGCTCGGAGGCCTCGCCGTTCGCGCCGCCGTCCTTGATCTCGAAGTTGGTGGACTTGCCGTTGTTCTGACCGTCCCACCAGAAGCGGATGCCCTGGTGGGCGGACCAGTCGTGGCCGGGTTCGGTCGCGGCGTAGTCGTGGGTGAAGCCGCCGTAGCCGCTGATGTCGTACGTGCCGGAAAGAACCTTCGCGCCCTCGGGGGCGTCCGGTCTCGCGGTCAGGGCGAGTTGGGGCGGGTCGTCGGTGTCACCGCCCCAGGCGAAGATGCCCTCGGCGGGCTGGCTCGCGAAGGGCACCTCGCCCTCGAAGCGGTCGACGGGGGTGGGCGCTGGATCGGCGGCGGCGGCCGCCTGGGAGACGGCCGCCGGTGACAGCAGCGCGGCGCACAGGGCGGTGGAAACGAGCAGGGCGGTTCTTGGCATGGACCTTCCCTCGGCTCTGAGGCTCTGGTTCACTCTGGGTTCGCACAGTTCACTCATGACTTAGATCACGCCGTGAGTTAACTAACGGCCCGCAGACCCGTCAAGACGTCTCGTCAGGAAGGGCTAACGCATCCATGTCCAGGAGAACCCCCCGCACGGCCCGGCTGCTGCTCGCCGGACTGCTCTCCGTGGCCGGCTTCACCGCGGCCGTACCCCCCGCACACGCCGCCGGTGAGCAGGTCACAGCCTGGCTCACCACCACCGACGACGCCGCCGGACGCCATGTCACGCGCGGCCTCCAGGCCCAGACGCCGTTCGCCTTCTCGTCCGGGACAGGCGGCAGCGGCGAGAACATCACCGTCGACGAGAACACCCGCTACCAGACGTTCACCGGGGGCGGCGCGTCCTTCACGGACACGGCGGCCTGGCTGATGAACAGCAGCGGCGCGCTGTCGACGGCGACCCGGAACGCGACCATGACCAAGCTGTTCTCGCCCACGGACGGGATCGGGCTCTCGTTCCTGCGCAACCCGATGGGCGCGTCGGACCTCGCCCGGTACGGCTACTCGTACGACGACGTGGCCGCCGGGCAGACCGACCCGAACCTCAACTCCTTCTCGATCGCGCACGATCTGGCCGATGTCGTGCCGCTGACCAAGCAGGCGCTGACCCTCAACCCCTCTCTGACTGTCATGGCCTCGCCATGGACGGCACCGGCGTGGATGAAGGACAGCGGTTCGCTCAACGGGGGCTGGCTGAAGTCCGAGGACTACGGGGCGTACGCCAACTACTTCGTCAAGTACCTCCAGGCGTACAAGGATCAGGGCGTTCCGGTGTCGTACGTGACCGTCCAGAACGAGCCGACGTGTTGCTCCGGCTACCCGTCGATGAGCTGGAACGCGTCGGGGCTCGCGTACTTCACGAAGAGCGAGCTGCTCCCGAAGCTCAACGCGTCCGGGCTGACGACGAAGGTGCTGGCGCACGACTGGAACTGGGACGTGTACGACTCGTACGCGGCCTCGACGGTCGACGACGCGGCCGTCCGCTCCAACCCCAACTTCGGTGGGATCGCCTGGCACGGCTACGGCGGTGACGTCACCAAGCAGACCACCGTCCACAACCAGTACCCGACGCTGGACGCCTTCGGCACCGAGCACTCCGGTGGCACCTGGATCGCCAACCAGCAGCGCGAGGACATGAACAACATCATCGACTACACCCGGAACTGGGCGAAGTCGGTGACGAAGTGGTCGCTCGCCGTGGACCAGAACATGGGCCCGCACAACGGGGGTTGTGGTACCTGCACCGGGCTCATCACCGTGCACAACGGGGATGGCGCGAGCGGGACCGTCGACTACACCGTCGAGTACTACACGATGGGGCAACTGACGAAGTTCGTACGGCCGGGTGCTCAGCGGATCGCTTCTACTGCGTCCACGAACGTGCCTAACGTCGCTTGGCGTAATCCGGATGGGTCCAAGGCGCTCATCGCGTACAACGACTCTTCCGCCGCCAAGACCGTGACCATCAACTGGGGTGGGCAGCACGCGACTTACTCGTTGCCGGGGAAGACGTCCGCGACGTTCACGTGGACGGGGACGCAGGCCGGCGGCGGCAGCCAGACCGGGGCGTTCGTCGGGCTCGCGAGCAAGTGCCTTGACGTGGCCGGGGGTTCGACCACCAACGGCACGGCAGTCCAGCTCTACGACTGCAACTCCTCGACGGCGCAGCAGTGGACCGTGGGGACCGACGGGACGGTGCGGGCGCTGGGCAAGTGCCTTGACGTTACGTCGGCTTCGACGGCGGATGGGGCGAAGGTGCAGTTGTACGACTGCAATGGGACCGCCGCGCAGCAGTGGTCGTACAACGCGAGTACCGGGGATGTGGTGAATACGGCGGCGAACAAGTGCCTTGATGTGACGGGCAATACGTCGGTCAACGGGACTCGGGCGCAGATCTGGACTTGTACCGGGGCCGCCAACCAGAAGTGGCATCTGCAGTAGGTTTTCGCCCCCGCCGCCCCTACCCGTCCCATCCTTCTGGGGCTCCGCCCCAGGCCCCGCCAGGGGGCTCTGCCCCCTGGACCCCCGCTCCTCAAACGCCGGAGGGGCTGATCAGTAGCCCCTCCGGCGTTTGGCTGTCTTACTCCGCCGGCTCCACGCCCGCCTTCAGCAAGCCGTACGTGTACGCGTCCGCCAGCGCCTGCCAGGACGCCGCGATGACGTTCTCCGCCACGCCCACCGTCGACCACTCCGCCGAACCGTCCGACGTGGCGATCAGGACGCGGGTCGTGGAGGACGTGCCGTGCTTGCCCTCCAGGATGCGGACCTTGTAGTCGACGAGCTCCAGTTTGGCGAGCTGGGGGTAGATCTTCTCCAGGGCTACGCGGAGGGCGCGGTCCAGGGCGTGGACCGGGCCGTTGCCCTCGGCGGTGGCTACGATGCGCTCGCCCTTGGCGAAGAGCTTGACCGTGGCCTCGTTGGCGTGGGTGCCGTCGGGGCGGTCCTCTACGATCGCGCGCCAGGACTCGACCTCGAAGTAGGAGCGGGCCTTGCCCTCGGCCTCGGCGCGGAGCAACAACTCGAAGCTCGCGTCTGCCGCCTCGTACGTGTAGCCCTTGAGCTCGCGCTCCTTGACCCGCTCCACCACCCGGCCCACCAGCTCGCGGTCGCCGCTGATGTCTACGCCGAGTTCCTTGCCCTTGAGCTCGATCGACGCTCGGCCCGCCATGTCGGAGACCAGCATCCGCATGGTGTTGCCGACCTGCTCGGGGTCGATGTGCTGGTACAGGTCCGGGTCGACCTTGATCGCGGAGGCGTGCAGGCCCGCCTTGTGGGCGAAGGCCGAGACGCCTACGTAGGGCTGGTGGGTCGAGGGGGTGAGGTTCACTACCTCGGCGATCGCGTGCGAGATGCGGGTCATCTCGCGGAGCTTGCCGTCGGGGAGGACCTTCTTGCCGTACTTCAGCTCCAGGGCCGCCGCCACCGGGAAGAGGTTGGCGTTGCCTACACGCTCGCCGTAACCGTTCGCCGTGCACTGGACGTGGGTCGCGCCCGCGTCGACGGCGGCGAGGGTGTTGGCGACCGCGCAGCCCGTGTCGTCCTGGGTGTGGATGCCGAGCCGGGCGCCGGTGTCGGCGAGGACCGTGGAGACGACCGCCTGGATCTGCGCCGGGAGCATCCCGCCGTTGGTGTCGCAGAGGATCACGACCGAGGCGCCGGCCTCGGCGGCGGACCGTACGACCGCCTTCGCGTACTCGGGGTTCGCGCGGTAGCCGTCGAAGAAGTGCTCGCAGTCGACGAAGACGCGGCGGCCCTGGGCGACCAGGTGCGAGACGGTGTCGCGGACCATCGCCAGGTTCTCGTCGAGGGTCGTGCGCAGCGCCAGCTCCACGTGGCGGTCGTGGGACTTCGCGACGAGGCAGATGACCTCGGTGTCGGCATCCAGGAGCGCCTTGACCTGCGGGTCCTCGGCCGCCTTCGCGCCCGCTCGCCGGGTGGCGCCGAAGGCCACGAGCTTGGCGTGCTTGAAGTCGATCTCCTGCCGGGCGCGGGCGAAGAACTCGGTGTCCCGCGGGTTGGCGCCGGGCCAGCCGCCCTCGATGAAGCCCACGCCGAAGTCGTCCAGGTGCCGAGCGATGGCCAGCTTGTCCGCGACGGTGAGGTTGATGCCCTCCCGCTGCGCGCCGTCACGCAGGGTCGTGTCGAAGACATGGAACGAATCGTCGAGTTCGCTGGTTTCCGTCATGGTCTGGCTCCTGAGGATCTGAATCTCGGTCTGTACCGGAATGACCGGCTCCACCGTCCCTCAATGATCCCTCGCACTGCTTTCCCGGCTGCGGGTGGGCCAGAAAAGCGAAAAACCCCTCGCGGGTGCGAGAGGTCTGCGCGCGGGTCGAGTGACGACGGTGGCCGCCCGTACCTGGTCGTACGAGGCGGTCACTGCGGACCGGCGCGCCTGCTGCCAATAATCGTGGCGAACGAGAACACGGACGCAGTCTGGCACACCCCTCGTCCGTGCTCACCGTCCGTCTCATGATGCGAACAGTCGGTTGATCAACTCGCCGGGCGCGCGAGCAGCGAGTCGGCGATGAACTCCCGCACATGGGCCAGCACGTGCCCCCGGTCCGTGCCCCGCAGCCCGATCGCCACGTGGATGGAGAAGCCGTCGAGGAGAGCGCGGAGGCGGGCGGCGAAACGGTCCGGGTCGACTGCCCGGAACTCACCCCGTGACACCCCCTCCGCGATCAGTGCGACCAGGTCGCGGTGCCAGACGCCCTCGATGGCGGCCTGGCGGTCGCGGGCCTCGTCATCGGCGTTCTGCGAGCGGTTCCAGACCTCCAGCCACAGGGTCCAGTGCGGGTCGCGGTGGCCCTCCGGGACATACAGGTCGACGTACGCGTCGACGCGCTCGCGGGCCGTCGCCCCCGTACGGGTGAGCAGGCGTCCGCGTTCGGCGCCCAGCCTGCCCTCGCTCCACTCCAGGGCCTGGAGCAGGAGTTCGTCCTTGGAGTGGAAGTAGTAGAGGAGGTGGCCGCTGCTCATGCCGACCTCGCGGCCTAGCGCCGCCATGGTGAGCTGCTCCAGGCCGTGCTCGGCGATCATGCCCATGGCCGCGGCGAGGACGTCCTCGCGCGGCGGCGCGTTCTTCCGCGCACCGGCCATCGTCCGGCTCCCTCCCGCCGGGTCACTGGACCTTCGGCTGCTGCTGGGTGACGCAGTGGATGCCTCCACCGCCCGCGAAGATCGTACGGGCGTCCACCAGCGTGACCGTCCGCTCGGGGAAGAGGCGGCGGAAGATCCCGGCCGCGACCTCGTCGTTCGGGTCGTCGAAGGCGCAGAGGACGACCCCGCCGTTGCAGAGGTAGTGGTTGATGTACGAGTAGTCGACCCAGTCGCCGTCCTCGTCCTTGAGGACCGTCGGGGCGGGGATCTCCACGACCTCCAGGCGGCGGCCCTTCGCGTCGGTCTCGGCGCGGAGGAGGGCGAGGTACTCCTGCGAGCGGGCGTGGTCCGGGTGGGCCGGGTCGCGCTGGCTGTGGACCAGGACGGTGCCGGGCCCGGCGAAGGCCGCGACGATGTCGACGTGGCCCTGGGTGCCGTAGACGCCGTAGTCCCCGGTGAGGCCGTGCGGGAGCCAGATCGCCTTTGTGGTGCCGAGCCTGGCGTGGATCTCCGCCTCGACCTGCTCGCGGGTCCAGCCGGGGTTGCGGCCGGAGCCGAGCTGGACCGTCTCCGTGAGCAGCACCGTGCCCTCGCCGTCGACGTGGATCGCGCCGCCCTCGTTGACGAGCGTGCTGCTGAGCGCGGGGACTCCGGCCAGGTCGGCGACATGGCGGGCGATCTTGGAGTCGTGCTCCCAACGGGCCCACTCCTGTCCGCCCCAGCCGTTGAACGTCCAGTCCACGGCGGCCAGTTCACCGTTGCCGTCGATGACGAACGTGGGGCCGATGTCCCGCATCCACGCGTCGTCCAGCTCGCGCTCGATCAGCTCCACGTCCGGGTCGAGCAGTTCGCGCGCCGAGTCGCCCTGACCCGGCCCGTGCACCATCGTCACCGGTTCGAAGCGGCGCACGGCACGGGCCACCGACGCCCAGGCGGCGCGGGCCTCCGCCAGTTCGTCGGCGTTGGTGAAGGTCGGGTTGGGTCCGGGCCAGGCCATCCAGGTGCGCTCGTGCGGGGTCCATTCGGGGGGCATACGGAAACTCATCAGAAGTCCCAAGTCCTAGAGGAAGTAAAGGCGGTTGAGGGAGACCGAGTCGGCCGGCTCCGAGCGCAGCGGTTCGCCGTCGAGGGTGACCAGGCCCGTCCGCTGGTCCACATCGACCGCTCCGGTACGGGAGTTGAGCCGCAGGTCGGCGGGCCCGATGCCCCGGGTGCCGCGAACTGCCACGCGCCTACGGCGGGTTGGCATGGCGTCGCCGCCCTGGTCCAGGGCGGCCTGGGCCACGAAGGCCACGGAGATGTCGGCGGGCGTGCTGCCGTGCGCGCCGAACTGCGGCCCCAGGACGAGGGGTTCACAGGTGTCGGTCGCCGCGTTGGGGTCGCCGACCACGCCGTACGCCGGGAACCCGGACTTCAGGACGAGCTGCGGTTTGGCGCCGAAGTACTCCGGCCGCCACAGCACGATGTCGGCGAGCTTGCCGACCTCGATGGAGCCGACCTCGTGCGAAAGTCCGTGCGCGATCGCGGGGTTGACGGTCAGCTTGGCGATGTAGCGCAGGACGCGTTCGTTGTCGTGGTCCGTCTCCGGAGAATCCCCGAGCGCGCCGAACTCGGCCTTCATCTTCCCGGCCATCGCGAACGTACGGCGGACTGTCTCGCCCGCCCGGCCCATGCCCTGCGCGTCGGACGAGGTGATACCGATCGCGCCCAGGTCGTGCAGCACGTCCTCGGCGCCCATCGTCCCGGCGCGGATGCGGTCGCGGGCCATCGCGGCGTCGCCGGGCAGGTCGGTCTTCAGGTCGTGGACGGAGACGATCATGCCGTAGTGCTCGGCGACCGCGTCCCGGCCGAAGGGCAGGGTGGGGTTGGTGGAGGAGCCGATGACGTTCGGAACTCCGGCCATTTTCAGGACGTTCGGCACGTGTCCGCCGCCGCAGCCCTCGATGTGGAAGGCGTGGATCGTCCGGCCCTCCAGGACGCGCAGGGTGTCCTCGACGGACAGGCACTCGTTCAACCCGTCGCTGTGCAGGGCGACTTGGACGTCGTGCTCCTCGGCGACCCGCAACGCGGTGTCCAGCGCGCGGGTGTGGGCGCCCATGTCCTCGTGCACCTTGAAGCCGGACGCGCCGCCCTCCGCCAGGGCCTCGATCAGCGGGGCCGCGTCGGACGACGAACCCCGGCCCAGGAAGCCGATGTTGACCGGCCAGGCGTCGAAGGCGTTGAACGCGTGGCGCAGCGCCCAGGGCGAGTTGACGCCGACGCCCCACACCGGGCCGAACTCCTGCCCGATGATCGTGGTCACCCCGGACGCGAGCGAGGCCTCCATGATGCGCGGGGAGAGCAGATGCACATGGGTGTCGACCGCGCCCGCGGTGGCGATGAGTCCCTCGCCGGACACGATGGAGGTACCGGTGCCGACGACGACGTCGACCCCGTCCAGGGTGTCGGGGTTGCCGGCCCGCCCGATGGAACAGATCCGCCCCTCCCGGATCCCGATGGACACCTTGCGGATCCCCTGCACGGCGTCGATCACGACCACATTGCTGATCACGACGTCGCAGGTGTCGCGCACGGCGGCGGCCTTGAGGTGCAGTCCGTCGCGGGCCGTCTTGCCGAACCCGGCGAGGAACTCGTCGCCGTAGCGCTGCGAGTCGGACTCGATCCGGATGGTCAGCCCCGAGTCGCCGAGGCGGACGCGGTCGCCGGCGCGGGGGCCGTGGGTGGCGGCGTACTCGTACGGGTTCACTGCTCAACTCCCAGGTAGCCGCAGGCGGTTGCGCGGCGCAGGGCCTCCGCCTTCGCGCCCGGCGCGTCCAGCGGGCCGTCGACGAGGCCCGCGAAACCGATCGCGACGCGCTCGCCGCCGATCGGCAGCAGGCCGACGTCGGCGCTCTCGCCCGGGCCGAAGCGGACGGAGGATCCGGCGGGGACGGCGAGGCGCATGCCGTAGGCCTCGGCGCGGGGGAAGTCGAGGCGCGGGTTGGCCTCGAAGAAGTGGAAGTGGGAGGTCACGGAGACGGGGACGGTCGCGGTGTTGGTGACCGTGACGCGGACGACGGCCTCGGGTTCGGCGTGCGGGGGTCCCGGGAGCAGGGCGCCCGGGGCGTCCCCGGCGAGTCCCCCGCCGATCGGGTCCGAGACCACCGCGAGCCGCGAACCGTCGTCGAAGACGGCCTCGACATGCACCTCGGTGACGACGTCGGCGACGCCCGGGAGGACGTCGTCGGGGCCGAGGACGGACCGCGCGCGCTCGATGGCCTCGGCCAGCCGCCTCCCGTCCCGGGCGGCCTCGCACACCGTGTCCGCGATGAGCGCGGTGGCCTCCGGCACATTGAGCCGCAGGCCGCGTGCCTTGCGGGCGCGGGCCAGTTCGGCGGCCGAGAACAACAGCAGCCGGTCGCGTTCCGTGGGGGTGAGCCTCATCCCGTATCCCTCCTTTAGAGCATCACTCTAAACCTTGAAAGCCATATCCGGAATGCTTGACGCGCCACCCTCGCCCGGTTCACATTGAACGTCACTCTAAGAAAGAGGTGGCCCACCATGCCGATAGAACAGCGCGGAGTCGACACCGTCCCCGACGCGGAACGCACCAGCGGCCCGCGCGATCTCGTGTCGATCCTGCTCGGCTCCAACCTCTGCCTCGGCGTGATCATCTTCGGCTGGCTGCCGCCGTCGTTCGGCCTCGGCTGGTGGGCGTCGGTGAGCTCGATCGTGGCGGGCACGGTGGTCGGGACCGTGTTCACGGCCCCGCTGGCGCTGGTCTCGCTGCGCACCGCGACCAACCTGTCGACGTCGTCCGGCGCCCAGTTCGGGGTGCGGGGCCGGCTGGTCGGCTCGGTGGTCGGCCTGCTCCTCGCCCTCGGCTACACCGCGCTGACCGTGTGGATCGGCGGCGATGTGATGGTGGGCGTGCTGGGGCGGCTGTTCGGGCTGCCGGCGGACGGGGTGTCGTACGCCGTCGTGTACGCGCTGCTCGCGGCGGCGACAGTCGCGGGCGCGGTGTACGGCTACCGGGTGCTGCTCGCGATGTCCCGCGTGCTGTCCGTCGGCATGACGGCGCTGCTGGTCCTCGGGGTGATCGCGTACGCCCCGCACTTCACGACCGGGGCGCTGCCGGGGGCGGGCGGGTATCTGCTGGGCGGGTTCTGGCCGACCTGGTGTCTGGCGACGGTGGCGGCGGGACTGTCCGGGCCGATCGCGTTCATCACCCTGCTCGGGGACTACACGCGCTACATCTCACCGGCCCGCCACACCTCACGCCGGGTCCTGCACGCGACCTGGCTCGGCCTGATCGCCGGGCTCCTGGTCCCCCAACTCTTCGGCACGTTCACGGCGTTCGGGGCACGGGCGGCTCTCGACTACGCGGGCCCGCTGGTGTCGGCGTCCCCGGCCTGGTACCTGGTCCCGCTGCTGCTCGCCGCCTCCGCGGGCTCGGTCGGCAACGCGGGCCTGATGCTCTACTCCATGGGCCTCGACCTGGACGCGATCCTGCCCCGCGCGTCCCGGGCCCGGGCCACCTGCGCGGTCGCGGTCGTCGCCATGGCCTGCGTCTTCGTCGGCCACTACGCCTGGAACGCCCAGTCCGCGATGACGTCCTTCGTCCTGCTCCTGACGGCGATCGGCACACCGTGGGCGGTGATCACGCTCATCGGTTTCGTGCGGTGCGGCGGGATGTACGACGCGGACGCCCTCCAGGTCTTCAACCGGCGCTCCCGGGGCGGGATTTACTGGTACCGGTCGGGCTGGAACGTCCCGGCGGTGATCTCCTGGGCGGTGGGCGCGGGGGTCGGCCTGCTGGCGGTGTCGCTCCCGTCGTACGAGGGGCCGTTGCTGTCGTTGACGGGCGGGGTGGACTGCAGCTTCTTGTTGTCGGGGGCGGTGGGAGGCGTGGTGTACACGGTGCTGCAACTCGGGGCGCGTCCTGTGGAGAGCCCAGCCCTCTCGGCCCGTCCGGCGTTCGAGGACGAGGCCGCTTAGGCCGAAGGGGGGTCTGGGGCACAGCCCCCAGCAACGCCGGCACGAACACCGAGCGCCCGGTCACCCGGTCAGCCCCGGCAGGAACTCGCTCGCCCCGAACGCCGGCTTCAGGTCCGTGAACCACGTCGCGCTCTCGTCGTAGGCCGCGAAGAACGGGCGGTCGACGAGGGCCGGGTTCCGGGCCTGGATCAGATGCAGCACGAAGACCTTCTCGCCGGCCACCTCCGCGATGCCGTCGACGCAGACCTTGCCCGGCATCGCGGACATGACCGGGCCGCGAACCGTGCGGGCGAGGCCGGAGACGCGGGCGTAGGCGTCGCGGAAGATCTGGTGGCCGCGGGCCAGGGGGACGCCGAAGTAGCCCTGGGGGCCGGTGTCGCGCTCCACGAACTGGTAGTACGGCACCGCGCCGAGCGTGGTCGTCTCGTCCCACAGCTCGGCCCAGGCCTCGGCGCTGTCGTTGATGCCGGCCACCAGCGGGCCCTGGCAGCGGATCACGGCACCCGTGCCCCGCACCCGGCGCATCGCCTCCCGGACGACCGGCGGGCGCAGTTCCTGCGGGTGCGTGAAGTGGGCCATCAGGGCCAGGTGACGGCCGCTCGCCACCACCTTCTCGAAGAGGCGCAGCAGGTCGTCGGCGTCCCGGTCGGTGGTGAAGCGGTACGGCCAGAAGGCGAGGGACTTGGTGCCGATACGGATCGAGCGGATCGTGTCGATCTCCAGGAGGGGGTCGACGTAGCGGCGAAGGACCTCGGTGCTCATCACCAGCGGGTCGCCGCCCGTGATCAGCGCGCTGGTGACCTCGGGGTGGGCCCGGAGATAGGCGCTGGTCGTGCCGATGTCGTCGGTGGCGATGCGGAGTTCGGACTCGCCGACGAACTGGGGCCAGCGGAAGCAGTACGTGCAGTAGGCGTGGCAGGTCTGGCCCTGGCGCGGGAAGATCAGCACCGTCTCGGGGTACTTGTGCTGGAGCCCCGCCAGGCGCTCGCCCTCGTGCACGGGCACGTTGGCGTCGAGCTGGCCCGAGGGGTGCGGGTTCAGCTTCATCCTGATCTCGTGGGCCGCGCGCAGGACTTCGGCCTTGGGCGCCTCCTGGGACAGCAGGTCCGCCATCTGCTTGAGGTCCGGCTCCGGCAACATCCCGGCCTGCGGGAACGTCAGCCGGAAGATCGGGTCGTCCGGTACCGCCGACCAGTCGATCAGCTCGTCGACGACGTAGCTGTTCGTACGGAAGGGCAGTACCGAAGAGACGGCGCGGAGGGCGAGCCGTTCGGCGGCCGACAGGGGCACGCGTTGCAGCAGGCTGTCCAGGTCGCGGGGCGTGAAGGCGCGGAAGCGGGGGTGGTGCGCTGAGCTCATGTGTGCCGGGGCCCTCTATTCCGTGACCAGGACCGTAGGCGGCCGTAGTTCCACGAAGGCCGCCGCCTGCGCATCGTACTTCTCCGTGTAGTGCTGGATGAGCCGCCCGTGCAGCTCGCTGCGGTCGTCGACCACCATGACCTCGTACGCCTCACCCGGGCCCAGCGCCCCGCTGTGGGCGGAGAGTTGGTCGAGGCGGCGGCGGGCCAGGTAGGTGACGAGGTCGGGGGCCTCGACGTACAGGCGGTCGTCGACGTAGACGAAGCGGCAGGTGAACTCCCGCCGTCCGTCGGCCGCGTCGACCAGCGTCACCGGCAGATGGGTGAAGCGGTCCATCGGTCTGCCCTGCTGCCACAGTTCGTCGAAGCGCTGCTCGACGAAGGTGCCGAGCGGGGAGCGGACGGCGACCTCCAACTGGACGCCCTCGCCGGAGAGTCGGCCCACGGTGAGGAAGGAGACGAGACAGCGGTCGTCCCAGCGGTAGAGGGTCACGCCGGGGGAGGTCGAGCACAGCCGTACCTCCAGCAGACTCCGGGAGTGCTCGTCGAGGCGCTGCGCGAAGCGGTCCAGGGTGCGCAGGTTGCGCATGATGTCACGGCGGATGTCGGCGCTCTGCTCGCCGAGTTCGCGCCCGCGCAGGATCACCGCGAGGGAGTCGGGGTCCAGGAGCAGGATCTGCACCCGGGCGCCGTGCGCGGTGGCCGAGCGGACACCGCGGAAGAGGCGCTCGGAGAACTGCGGGCCGAAGAGGTTGGAGAAGGTGTCGAGGACCTT
This sequence comes from Streptomyces sp. N50, assembly GCF_033335955.1. Classification (GTDB taxonomy): domain Bacteria; phylum Actinomycetota; class Actinomycetes; order Streptomycetales; family Streptomycetaceae; genus Streptomyces. The sequence goes on along the minus strand of NZ_CP137549.1, from coordinate 6,613,994 downwards.
CACGTTGGACGTGGAGCCGTACACCTGCGCGGCGAACCACTCGTAGTCGAGCCGGGTGTGTTCGCGGACCCGGCCCTCCTGGGCGCGGGCGATCAGCGGGCCGATCACGAAGACGGTGATGACGACGCCGGCGATGTCGGTGCCCAGGTTGAGGGCGAGGTTCTCGCCGTAGTTGTCCATGCGCTTGGCGAACCACAGCAACAGGCCCGCGCAGCCGGCGAGCAGGGCGAGCACGGTGAGGCTCTGCGGGCGGCGCGGGGTCCGTAACGTGCGCAGCAGCCAGCGCAGTCGCGGTATCGGCCCAGCACTCACCCGCGTCCCCTCCCCCGTGACCCTGTGGCTCTGATTCGTGTCCTGCGGAATCAGTGGATACCCGCACGGGGGAGGCGATACGCGTCGAACCGATTTCCGGCGCTCGACCGGGAGTCGGGGCTAGCCGAGCCGGTGCATCCAGCCGTGCTTGTCGGCGGTGTCGCCGCGCTGGATGTCCAGGAGCGCCGCACGCAGCCTCAGCGTCACCTCGCCGGGCTCGCCGCCCGACTGCTGCCACTCCGCGCCGGTCCGCTTGACCGTGCCGACCGGGGTGATGACCGCGGCCGTACCGCAGGCGAAGACCTCTGTCAGCGTGCCGTTCTCGGAGTCGCGCTGCCACTGGTCGATGGAGATCCGGCCCTCCTCGGGGGTGTAGCCGAGGTCGCGGGCCAGGGTGAGGAGGGAGTCGCGGGTGACGCCCTCCAGGATCGAGCCGGTGAGGGTGGGGGTGACGATCCGGTCGCCGTAGACGAAGTACAGGTTCATGCCGCCGAGTTCCTCGACCCACTTGCGCTCGACCGCGTCGAGGTAGCAGACCTGGGCGCAGCCCTGTTCGGCGGCCTCGGCCTGGGCGAGGAGGGACGCGGCGTAGTTGCCGCCGGTCTTGGCGTCGCCCATGCCGCCGGGGACGGCGCGGACGTGGTCCTCGGAGACCCAGATGGAGACGGGCTTCACGCCGCCGGGGAAGTAGGCGCCGGCCGGGGAGGCGATGACCAGGAAGAGGTACTCGTTGGCGGGCTTCACGCCCAGGCCGACCTCGGTCGCGATCATGAACGGGCGCAGGTACAGCGACTCCTCGCCGCCGTGCGCCGGGACCCAGTCGCGGTCCTGCTGGACCAGCACGTCACAGGCCTCGATGAACGTCTCGACCGGCAGCTCGGGCATGCCGAGGCGGCGGGCGGAGGTCTGGAAGCGGCGGGCGTTCTTCTCGGGGCGGAAGGTGGCGACGGAGCCGTCGGCCTGGCGGTAGGCCTTGAGGCCCTCGAAGATCTCCTGCGCGTAGTGCAGGGTCATGTTGGCGGGGTCGAGGGAGAGCGGGCCGTAGGGCACGAGCTGGCCGTCGTGCCAGCCGCGGCCCTCGGTCCACTTGATCGTCACCATGTGGTCGGTGAAGTGGCGGCCGAACCCGGGGTTCGTCAGAATCGCGTCGCGCTCGGCGGCGGAAAGTGGCGAGGCCGAGGGCTTGAGCTCGATCGTGGGCGTCGTCATGAGTGGTTGTCCTTCACCGGTTGTGTGTGACGGGCCGCGCTCACGCCCCGACTGCCAGTGGCCAGTGTTAGGACGTCCGAGCATTCCCTCATTCCGCGGCTCCGCGTTCGATTATCGCGCGAGGTGGACCGTGGACGAAAACGGCGTGAATGCGACCCAGGGATGATGGTGGCACCCGGCGGGGACGTAAGAAAAGCCGCCGGGTGCGGTTGCGACCCGGCGGCTTCGAAATACTGCGAGAGTTTTCGAGTGGCGGCGGGGTCAGCCGGCTACTCGTACGGCGAGCGCGTCGCCGATCTCGGTGGTGCTGCGCGCGGGCTTGCCGGTGCGGTCCGCGAGGTCGGCGGAGACGGCGTCCTCGATGCGCACGGCCTCGGACTCGTAGCCGAGGTGGCGCAGCAGGAGGGCGACGGACAGGACCGTGGCGGTGGGGTCGGCCTTGCCCTGGCCCGCGATGTCGGGCGCCGAGCCGTGCACGGGCTCGAACATCGAGGGGAACTCGCCGGACGGGTTGATGTTCCCGCTCGCGGCGACGCCGATGCCGCCGGAGACGGCCGCGGCGAGGTCGGTGATGATGTCGCCGAAGAGGTTGTCGGTGACGATCACGTCGAAGCGGGCCGGGTCGGTGACGAGGTAGATCGTCGCCGCGTCCACGTGGATGTAGTCGGTGCTGACCTCGGGGAACTCGGCCGCGACCTTGTTGAAGACGTTCGTCCACAGGTGGCCCGCGAAGGTCAGCACGTTGTTCTTGTGGACCAGCGTGAGCTTCTTGCGCGGGCGGGCCTGGGCGCGGGCGAAGGCGTCGCGGACCACGCGCTCGACACCGAAGGCCGTGTTGACGGAGACCTCGGTGGCGACCTCGTGCTCGGTGCCCTTGCGGATCGTGCCGCCGTTGCCGGTGTACGGGCCCTCGGTGCCTTCACGGATCACGACGAAGTCGATCTCCGGCTCACCGGCGAGCGGGGTCGCGACTCCCGGGAGCAGCTTGCTCGGCCGCAGGTTGACGTGGTGGTCGAAGGCGAAGCGGAGCTTCAGCAGGAAGCCGCGCTCCAGCACCCCGGACGGAACACTCGGGTCACCGATCGCGCCCAGCAGGATCGCGTCGTGCTGCTTCAGCGCGGCCAGGTCGGCGTCGGTGAGGGTCTCACCGGTGGCGTGGTAGCGCCGGGCGCCGAAGTCGAACTCCTTGGTCTCCAGCTTCACATCCTGCGGAAGGACGGCGGAGAGGACTTTCAGACCTTCGGCCACGACTTCCTGACCGATGCCGTCACCGGGGATCACTGCGAGATCGATGCTGCGAGACATGCCCGCCACCGTACTCCGCGTCCCATGGGATGACACCGGGTGTCCATGATGCGGACGGGGCGCGGACCGCTCCTGGGCGCCGATGTCGGCCGTTCGACGTACGTTCACCCTTACGCATGGCCCCCGTTGGACTTCTGGGGCAGCTTCATCGACATGGAGACACCCGACGTCGGCATCCCGGAACACCTCGCGGTCCGGATGAGCATGGCCGAGCAGTACGAGTACCTGCGCACGAAGCTGTCCCGGCGCCGCACGCTGGTGACGGCGGGCGCGGTGGCGGCGGGCGGGCTGCTGGCGGGGTGTGGCGGTACGGGGACGAGCGATCAGAAGGGGACTGTCCCCTCCCCCGCCACCTCCAAGATGCCCGGCGCGGTCGTCACCCCCTTCGGCCGCCATCTCGCCTTCGGCGCCGACCCGAAGACGGCGATGCGGATCTCCTGGCAGGTCCCGTTCGCGGTCAAGAGGCCCTACGTACGCGTGGGGTTGAAGCCGGACGACCTGAGCCGCCGGATCACCGCCGAGGTCCGCGACCTGCACACCCCCGGCCTGACAGGCGTCCGCCCGGCCGTCGAGCAGTACTACGTCCACGCGGCCCTGGACGGCCTCCAGCCCGGCACAACGTACTACTACGGCGTCGGCCACGAGGGCTTCGATCCGGCCGCGCCGCAACACCGCTCGACCATCGGAGAGTTCCGCACCGCACCCGCGAACCCCGAGAAGTTCGTGTTCACGGCCTTCGGCGACCAGGGCGTGAGCAACGCGGCCGCCGCCAACGACCACGTCGTCCTGCGCGAGAACCCCGCCTTCCACCTCCACGCCGGCGACATCTGCTACGCCGACACCAACGGCCTCGGCAAGACGACGGACGGCTACGACCCGACGTACTGGAACCTCTTCCTCAAGCAGAACGAGCCCGTCTCCCGCTCCGTCCCGTGGATGGTGACGACCGGCAACCACGACATGGAGGCCTGGTACTCCCCCGACGGCTACGGCGGCCAGCTCGCCCGCTGGTCCCTCCCGGAGAACGGCTTCGACCCGAAGCACGCGCCGGGCGTGTACTCCTTCGTCTACGGCAACGTCGGCGTCGTGGCGCTCGACGCGAACGACGTGTCGTACGAGATCACCGCCAACCTCGGTTACACCGGCGGGAAGCAGACGACGTGGCTGGACGGCAGGCTGCGTGAGCTGCGGGCGACGAAGGAGGTCGACTTCGTCGTCGTCTTCTTCCACCACTGCGCGTACTCGACCTCGTCGCACGCCTCGGACGGCGGGGTACGGGCGGAGTGGCTGCCGCTCTTCGCCAAGCACCAGGTGGACCTGGTGATCAACGGGCACAACCACGTGTACGAGCGCACGGACGCGATCAAGAACGGCAAGGTGGGCAGGTCCGTCCCGATCGGCGCGTCGACCGATCCGACGAAGGACGGGATCGTCTACGTCACGGCGGGCGGCGGCGGGCGCGATCTGTACGGCTTCCCGGCGGGCGTCAAGGAGAGCTACGAGGGGCACGTCACGCGGCACGGGACGGTCGACACCGTGCGGTGGGAGAAGGGCCAGCACACGCAGGCGGAGACGGTGGAGTGGTCGCGGGTGCGCTACCGGGGGTTCTCGCTGCTCTCGGTGGAGGCGGAGAGCGGGAGCACACCCCGGCTCAAGGTGTCGGCCCTCGACGGGAACGGCAAGCGCATCGACCACTTCGAGGTGCGGCGCGGTCACTGAGACCGCGCCGCACCTCGTGCGGGCGCGGCTCCCGGCTTGTGGGCGTGCTTCTTCGAAGGCTTACAGGCGTTACGTCGGCTCAGTGGCCGGTCTCGCCGCCGTTGTCCCGGCGGTCAAGGGCGCGCTGGAGGGCGGCGGCGGCGTTCTTGCGCTCGGACTCGCTCGCGCGGGACACGTGGCGGACGCGGGGGCGGACGGTCGTCTCGGCCATGGAGAACCGACTCCTTCGATAATTCCTGGAGTACTGAAGGGGGTTACGAGACGCCGGAAGAGACGGGGAGCGACGAACTACAGGGGTTGCCTGCACGGTGTCCGGCTCACGACCGCCATTCGCTTGGTCTAGCGAGACGTTCGGCTCCTACAAAGCTAGGACAGGACCGCGCATCTGTCTCCACAATTACTCGGACTTCCTACTATCTGAGACGGTGAAACGAGTCACACGCGCCTGACCTGGACTTTTGCGATCTGGACTCTTGTGGTCCGGCCCGTCAGAGCACATCCCCGTCACGCCAGTCGAAGAGGAGGTCCTCGCCGAGGTCGAGCGGCCCGGCGAGCGCGGGTCTCACGTAGGTGCTGTCCTCCTCCTCGGGCAGATGAACGATCCCGTCCGGCCCGAGGGCGGAGATCTTCCCGCCCCACAACCGCCATCCGCGCACGGTGTAGAGCCGGGCCCCGTCGTCGCTGGCGCCGAGCAGCCCGACGTCGTAGGCGTGATCGACGATCCGCTCAAGCTCGGCCATGACGAGCCCGCCATACCCCCGCCGCCGAGCACCGGGCCGCACGCCAACCCCCTCGACGTACCCGACCCGCAGCCACCGCCCGCGATACCGCACCCGCCGCATGACGACCGACCCGTGCGCGAGGAGCCGCCCCGTGTCGTCGGCGAGCAGCGCGTGGACGCCCCCGAGCCCGTGCTCCCAGTCCTGGTCGGTGAGATCGCCGCCGAAGGCCGCGTCCAGCAGCTCGCGGGCGGCACGGAGGTCGGCCGGGGTGAGGTCGGCCGTGTGGACGGTGCGCATACGGATGGTCACGGGGTCAGTATCGGAGACGAGGGCTCACCGGCCCGGCCCATTCGGAGAAACACAAGGGGCCGGGCAACCGCCCGGCCCCTCAGAGCACCTGACCGTGCGTCAGCCCATGTGCGGGTACCCATAGTCCGTCGGAGCCACCAGGGTCTCCTTGATCGCGCGGGTCAGCGTCCAGCGCATCAGGTTCTGCGGGGCGCCCGCCTTGTCGTTGGTGCCGGAGGAGCGGCCGCCGCCGAAGGGCTGCTGGCCGACGACCGCGCCGGTGGACTTGTCGTTGATGTAGAAGTTGCCGGCCGCGTAGCGGAGCTTCTCCATCGTGTGGGCCGCCGCCGCGCGGTCGTTGGAGATGACCGAGCCCGTGAGCGCGTAGTCCGAGACCGACTCCATCTGGGTCAGCATCTCGTCGTAGTTCTCGTCCTCGTAGACGTGGACCGCGAGGAACGGGCCGAAGTACTCAGTGGTGAACACCTCGTTGGTCGGGTCGCTGCACTCGACGACCGTCGGGCGGACGAAGTAGCCGACCGAGTCGTCGTACGAACCGCCCGCGACGATCGTGCAGTTGGGGTCCGCCTTCGCGCGGTCGATCGCCGCCTTGTTCTTGGCGAAGGAGCGCTCGTCGATGACCGCGCCGATGAAGTTCGACAGGTCGGTGACGTCACCCATCGTCAAGTAGTCGACCTCGGCGGCGAATTCCTCCTTGAAACCGGAGTTCCAGATCGACGCCGGGATGTACGCCCGGGAGGACGCGGAGCACTTCTGGCCCTGGTACTCGAAGGAGCCCCGGGTCAGCGCCGTCTTCAGCACCGCGCGGTCCGCGCTCGGGTGGGCGACGACGAAGTCCTTGCCGCCGGTCTCGCCGACCAGACGGGGGTAGGAACGGTACTTCTCGATGTTGTTGCCGACCGTCTTCCACAGGTACTGGAAGGTCTTGGTGGAGCCGGTGAAGTGGATGGCCGCCAGGTCGCGGTGCTCAAGAGCCACCTTGGAGACCTCGATGCCGTCGCCGGTGACGAGGTTGATGACGCCCTTGGGGAGACCCGCCTCCTCCAGCAGCTGCATGAGGAGGACCGCGGAGTGGGTCTGGGTCGGCGACGGCTTCCACACGACCACGTTGCCCATCAGCGCGGGCGCCGTGGGCAAGTTGCCCGCGATCGCGGTGAAGTTGAAGGGCGTGATCGCGTAGACGAAGCCTTCGAGCGGGCGGTGGTCGAGGCGGTTCCAGACGCCTGGGGAGTTCGCCGGGGGCTGCTCGGCGAGCAGGTCGCGGGCGTACTTGACGTTGAAGCGCCAGAAGTCGACGAGCTCGCAGGGGCAGTCGATCTCGGCCTGCTGGGCGGTCTTCGACTGACCGAGCATCGTGGACGCGGCGAGGGTCTCGCGCCACGGGCCGGAGAGCAGTTCGGCCGCGCGCAGGATGATCGCGGCACGGTCGTCGAAGGACATCGCGCGCCAGGCGGGCGCGGCGGCGAGGGCCGCGTCGATCGCGTCCTGGGCGTCGTCCTGGGTGGCGTTGGCGTACGTACCGATCCGCGCCTTGTGGTTGTGCGGCTGTACGACGTCCACGCGCTCGCCGCCGCCCAGCCGCTTCTCGCCGCCGATGGTCATCGGCAGGTCGATCGGGTTCTCGGCCAGTTCCTTGAGCTTGACCTCAAGACGGGCACGCTCGGGAGAGCCGGGCGCGTAGCCGTGCACCGGCTCGTTGACGGGGGTGGGGACCTGGGTCACAGCGTCCATGAGATCCGTAACTCCTTGTACGTGAGCGGGTGTTGGGGTCAATCCCTGGTCGGCCTCGGTCGGCCTTGGTCGGCCTCGGTCGGCCTTGGTCGGCCTTGGTCGGCCTTGGTCGGCCTTGGTCGGCCTCGGTCAGCCCTTAGTGAGGGTCGAGCGTGCGAAGAAGAGGAGGTTGGCCGGCTTCTCGGCGAGGCGCCGCATGAAGTATCCGTACCAGTCGGTGCCGTAGGCGGTGTAGACGCGCATGCGGTGACCCTCGGCGGCGAGCCGCAGGTGCTCGTCACTCCTGATCCCGTAGAGCATCTGGAACTCGTACTCGTCCAGCTTGCGCCCGGCCCGCCGGGCGAGTTCCTGGCCGATGGAGATGAGGCGCGGGTCGTGGGAGCCGATCATCGGGTACCCCTCGCCCTCCATCAGGATGCGCAGGATGCGGACGTACGCCTTGTCGATCTCGTGTTTCTGCTGGTAGGCGACCTCGGCGGGCTCCTTGTACGCGCCCTTCACGAGGCGGACGCGGCTGCCGGCCTCGGCGAGGCGGCGGGCGTCGGACTCGGTGCGGAAGAGGTAGGCCTGGATGACGCAGCCGGTCTGCGGGAAGTCCTTCCGCAGCTCCTCGTGGATCGCGAACATCGAGTCGAGGGTGGTGTGGTCCTCGGCGTCGAGCGTGACGGTCGTGCCGATCGCGGCGGCGGCCTCGACGACCGGCCGGACGTTCGCGAGGGCCAGCTCATGACCGCCGTCCAGCGCCTGCCCGAACATGGACAGCTTGATGGACATCTCGGCCCGGGTGCCCAGCTCCAACTCCTTGAGCCGGTCGACGAGTTGGAGATACGCGTCGCGGGCGGCGGCGGCCTGCTCAGGGGTGGTGATGTCCTCGCCGACGACGTCCATCGTCAGCTCAAGACCCTTGGCGGTGAGGTCCTGGACGATCGGCACGATCTCGTCCACGGTCTCACCGGGGATGAAGCGGTCGACGACCTGCTTGGTCACCGGCGCCGCCGAGATCAGCCGACGCATCTGATCGCTGCGCGAGGCGGCGAGAATCACGGGACCCAGCACGGGGGTACCTCCAAGCAGTCGGACATACGGGCAACCACCGTGAAACCTAGGGTCGTCTCCGATCGTCGGCCATCGACAGCTGTCACGCATCCGTGCCGCAGATCTCAGACAGATGTATGAAGGCGGCACGGATGCGGCGCGGGAATGCGGGAGAATGCCCGGGTGACAACCGATTCCACCGGCGACTACCAGGAACTGGTCGACGAGATCTCGGAGCTCCTCGGCGCCCCCGCGACCCTGGAGAACCGCGACTTCGAACTGATCGCCTTCGGGGCCTACGACGGTGAGGGCGACCTCGATCCATCGGCCCTGGACCCGGTCCGCACCCGCTCGATCCTGACCCGGCGCTCCACGGCGGCGATCCGCACGTGGTTCGAGGGCTTCGGCATCACGCGGGCGACCGGCCCGGTCCGGATTCCACCCACCCCCGAGGCGGGCGTCTACCGCGGCCGTATCTGCCTCCCTGTACGCCATCGGGGTGTCGTCCTCGGCTACGTCTGGCTCCTGGACGACGACGATCCGGGCCCGTCCGCTCCGCAGTTGGACGCGGCGATGAAGGTCGCGGCCCGTATCGGCGCACTCCTCGCGGACGAGGCCCAGGCGGGCGCGGACCTGACGCGCGAGCTCCGCGCGGTGCTGACCGCCGACCGCGGCTGGCAGCGGGACATGGCGGTGGCGGCCCTTCGCACGGCCCTCGGCCCGCGCGGCGACGGCCCGCACGCGGTGGTCTGCGTCGCGCCGTGGCCGTCCGCCGACCCGGACGACGCCCCCTCCGCCCGTACGGTCCCGCACGCGACGGCGCTGTGCACGGTGCCGTGGGGTGCGGCGGAGCAGCAGTGCCTGGCGGTGCTGGTACGGCTGCGGTCGACGGACGTACCGACTCCGGCGGCGAGCGCGGCGACGCGGGTACTGGGGGATGTGCGGGGGCCCGGGGCGAGTGCGGCGGCGCAGGTGACGGGGAATGTGCGGGGGCCCGAGGCAGGGGCGGCTTCCCGGCCCCCCGGGCACGGCCGGATCGCGGGGACCGGCGGAACGTCGCAACCGTCTTCCGCCGGAGGCACTCCCACCGCGAACACCACCTCACGACCGCCGGCAGACGGCCGGACTCCTCCGGCGAGCAGCGCCTCACGACCGCCGCGCGAGACCACCCCGGTCGCCGGTATCGGCACCCCCCGCATCGGCCTCACCGACCTGGGCACCGCCTGGCAGGAAGCCACGGCGGCGTGCCGCGCCGCCCTCGCGGAACCCCGCTTCGCCCCCGTCGCCGACTGGTCCCGCATCGGCCCGTACCGCCTCCTGACCGCCCTCTCCCCGGAGTCCCCGCACGACCCCGCCGTAGCCCCCCTCCTCTCCCCCGCCCACCACGAACTCGCCCGCACCGCCGAGGTGTTCCTCGACTGCGCGGGCCAAGCGGGGCGCGCGGCGGCCGAGTTGGGGATCCACCGGCAGACGCTGTACTACCGGCTGTCGCGGGTGGAGCAGCTGACGGGTCTCGACCTGGACGACGGGGAGGACCGGCTGTTGCTGCACATGGCGCTCAAGTCGGCCCGCCTATAGGCACGTTCGCGGGCATGACGGCGGACATGGCGCCCGGTGATCTACTTCTCGGCATGCCCCTGCTGATGCTCGACCTGGACAACACCCTGGTCGACCGCGACGCCGCGTTCCGGGATGCGGGCACCGACTTCCTGGCCGCGCACGGTCTGCCGCCGGACGACCTCGCCTGGCTGATGTCGGCCGACGCGAGCGGCTACACGCCGAGGCGGACGGTCGCCGAGGCCATGACCGAGCGCTAGGGCGGGACGGTCACCGGCGATGCCGTACGGACGTTCCTCGACCGGGGCGCCGCCGACCGCGTCACCCTGGCCGTGCCGACGCGCGACGCCCTCGCGAAGGCCGTCGCCGCGGGCTGGACATGCGTGATCGTCACCAACGGCCGTGTCGCACAACAGGAGTTGAAGATCCGGCGCACCGGGCTCGACGCGATCGTCCACGGCTGGGTGATCTCCGAGTCCGTCGGCCGCAAGAAGCCCGCACCGGAGATCTTCCACGCGGCGGCCACGAAGGCCGGGGCCTCCCTCCACTCGTCCTGGGTCGTCGGCGACTCGGCCCACGCCGACATCCGGGGCGCGGCGGGCATCGGCGTACGCAGTGTGTGGGTGTCGAACGGCCGCGCATGGACCGAGCCGGTGTTCCGCCCCACGCACATCGCCGTCGACGCCGCGTCCGCGATCCATCACGTCATCGGCGCCCCGGTAACAGCCCACTGAACAAGGGCAGTTGGGCCTGGCGATGCTAACGTCTCCCGACCAACTCCCTTGCGCGATCAGTGTGGAGGCGTGATGAAGCTTCTCCTCACCGACTCCGGCGTCAGGAACCCGAGCATCCTGGCGGCACTGGTCGACCTCCTGGGCAAACCGATCGCCGAGGCGAGCGCGCTCTGCGTCCCCACCGCCGGGTACGGCGGCCCGTACGGCGACCCGGGCGGCCCATGGCGTTTCATCAGCGGCCAATCCCCCAGCCCCATGACCGAGTTGGGCTGGAAGTCGGTGGGCGTGCTGGAGCTCACCGCACTGCCCGGCATCGAAAAGGAACGCTGGGGCTCCTGGGTCCGCGAGGCGGACGCCCTCCTGGTGAACGGCGGCGACGCGCTGTACCTGTGCCACTGGATGCGCGAGTCCGGCCTGGCCGACCTCCTCCCGTCCCTGCACGACACGGTCTACGTCGGGCTCAGCGCCGGAAGCATGGCTCTGACTCCCCGCATCGGCGAGCCCTTCGCCGACTGGAAGCCGCCCACCGGTGACAACAGCGCGCTGGGAGTCGTCGATTTCTCCCTCTTCCCGCACCTCGACAGCCCGGGCCGCCCGGAGAACACCATGGCGGAGGCGGAACGTTGGGCCGCCAGGACGACGGGTCCGGCGTACGCCATCGACGCCCAGACCGCGATCAAGGTGACCGACGGTGGTGGTGTCGAGGTCGTGTCCGAGGGGCACTGGAGGCTGTTCAACACGGCGACTCCACGTGACTGACCGGTCCAGTGGCCCGGAATTGGCACTGACCGACGCCCCGGCCGGACCCTAGTGTCGACGTCATGACGACCGGCCCGCCCCCCGACCGCCCGACCCCCACCACTCCCAACTCCCCTTCCTCCGCAGCCACTTCGGACGCACGGGCAACGCTCCTCACCCGCCCCCTCCTCCTCCGCTTCGTCAGCATGGTCGGGGCCAGTCTCAGTTTCTTCCTGCTGCTGTCGGTCGTACCGGCGTATGCGGCCGAGCGGGGCGGCGGGGGTGCGGCCGGGCTCGCAACGGGGTCGTTGATGCTGGCGACCGTGCTCGGGGAACTGGGCACGCCTCGGATCGTCGGCCGCTTCGGGTACCGGCTGACCCTGATCGCCGGGCTGTTCCTGCTCGGGGCACCGGCGTTGGTGCTGACCGTCTCCGGGCAGGCTGCCTGGATCGCGGCCGTGTGCTTCGTGCGCGGGATCGGTTTCGCGCTGACGATCGTCGCCGGCGGTGCCCTCACCGCGTCGCTGATCCCGGACCAACGCCGGGGCGAGGGGCTCGCGTTGGTGGGTGTGGTGTCCGGGGTGCCGTCGCTGGTGGCGCTGCCGCTGGGGCTGTGGCTGGCCGGGCGCGTGGGCTACGGGCCGGTCGCCGTCACCGGTGGCCTCGCCGCGCTGGCCGCGATCGGCTTCGTACTCGGACTGCCGGACCGGGCGGACCGGGCGGAGCGCGAAGAGCAACCACTGGGCGTCGTACGGGGGTTGCGCACCGGCGCGCTGCTCCGGCCGGTCCTCGTCTTCGCGGCCACCGCCACCGCCGCCGGCATCGTGGTGACCTTCCTGCCGCTGGCCCTGCCGTCGGCGTCGGCCGGGGTCGTCGCGGCCGCCCTGTTCGTGCAGACCGCGGCCTCGACCCTGACCCGCTGGCTCGCGGGCCGCCACGGCGACCGGCACGGCAGCGCGCGGCTCGTCCTGCCCGGCCTGCTTCTGTCGGCGGCCGGTGTCCTCGTCATCGCCCCAACTACCGACCTGGTAGCGGTCGTCGCGGGCACCGCCCTCTTCGGCGCCGGCTTCGGCATCACCCAGAACGCCACCCTGGCCCTGATGTACACCCGCGTCTCCGCCGCCTCGTACGGCACGGTCAGCGCCCTGTGGAACCTGGCCTACGACGGCGGAATGGGCGTGGGCGCGGCGGGCTTCGGCGTCGCGGCGGGCCTGACGGGTTACCCGTGGGCCTTCACGCTGACCGCGCTGCTCATGCTGGGCGCGGTGGCACCGGCGCTGCGCGACCGCCGGGTCACTCCGCCCTCCGCACACCCTCCAGCACCCGGCGGAGACCCTCGGTGAGCTGGTCGGCGGTGGTCGCCGTCTCCGGGTTGAAGATCCACTGCACCATGAGCCCCTGGAGCAGGGTCTGGTAGAGGCGGCCTTCGCTGTCGGCGGTCTCCTTGGTCTGCTCCTCCTCGGGGATGCCGTTGAACAGGGGCAGGAGCCCGAACCGCCCCTGTTCCTCGGCCGCGACGAGCATCCGGTGCACCTCCGGCATCCGGTCCCCCTGAAGGATGAGTTCGAAGCTCACCAGCCAGATCGCCCGTGATTCGGGTAGCGCTTTGATGATGTTCTGCCACACCTCCAGGAAGCGCTCGATCGAACCCGGCGTCGTGTCCGTCGTCCCGCTCGTCCCCCACCCCGGTTCGAACCGGTGTCCCGTGGCCTCGACCAGCGAGACGTACGCCTGCACCAGCAGCGCGTCCTTCGAACCGTAGTGGTAGCCGATCGAGGCGAGGTTCGTCCCCGACTCCTTGACGATGTCCCGCGCGGTCGTACGCAGGAAGCCCTTCTCCAGCAGGCAGCGCTTCGCGCCTTCGAGCAGATCCTCGCGGTGTCCCATGCCCTCACCGTACCGCCAGCGCCATACAACCGTCCTAGACGGATGACTTATACAATCGTTCTAGACAGCCGTTTAAGACGCGCGTACATTCACTGTCATGACGAACCCGACGCACTCACCGAACCCCCCGAGCACCCCCAACTCCCGTGCGGGACGCCGTGAATGGACCGCACTCGGCGTCCTGATGCTGCCGCTCCTGCTGGTCTCGATGGACGTCTCCGTCCTCTACTTCGCCATCCCGGCGATCAGCGCGGACCTGGAGCCCAGCGGCACCCAGCAGCTGTGGATCTTCGACATCTACGCCTTCGTCCTGGCCGGCCTGCTGATGACGATGGGCTCGCTCGGCGACCGCGTCGGCTACCGCCGGCTCCTCCTGATCGGCGCCGCCGCCTTCGGTACCGCCTCCGTCATCGCGGCCTACGCGGACAGCCCCGGGACCCTCATCGCCGCCCGCGCGGCCCTCGGCATCGGCGGCGCGACCCTGATGCCCTCGACGATGGCGCTGCTGCGCACGATGTTCACCGACCCCGGCCAGCGCGCGAAGGCGATCGGTCTGTGGTCCGGCGTGATGACCGCGGGCGTCGCCCTCGGCTCGGTGCTCAGCGGTGTCCTCGTCCAGTACTTCTGGTGGGGCTCGGTCTTCCTGGTCAACCTCCCGGCGATGGCACTGCTCCTGCTCATCGGCCCGTTCCTGCTCCCCGAGTCCAAGAACCCCGCCCCCGGCCGCTTCGACTGGCCGAGCGTCCCGCTGTCGATGGCCGGCGTCCTGCCCGTGATCTACGGCCTGAAGGAGATCCCCTCCGAGGGCTGGCACGTCCAGTACGTCGTCTCGATCACCGTCGGCCTGCTCTTCGCCGCCCTCTTCGTCCACCGCCAGCGCACCACCGCCTCCCCGATGATCGACCCCGCCCTCTTCCGCAGCCGCGGCTTCGGCCCGTCCGTCGTGCTGAACCTGGTCTCCACCTTCGGGATCATGGGCTCGGCCTTCTTCACCACGCAGTACCTGCAGTCGGTGCTCGGCAAGAGCTCGATGGAGGCGGCCCTGTGGGCGCTGCTCCCCTCGGTCCTGGTCGGCGTGGCGGCCCCGGTGGCAACGACCCTCGTCCAGAAGGGAGTTGACCGCGCCCACGTCGTCGCGGCCGGCTTCGCCCTGGCCTCCGGCGGCTACGGCCTGCTGGCCCTGGCCGGCACCGACTCCCTCTGGCTGGTCCTGGCCGCCGCCGGTGTCCTCGCCTCCGGGATCGTCATGGTGATGTCCCAGATCATGGACCTCGCGATGGGCAGCGCCCCGGTGGAGAAGGCGGGCGTCGCGTCCTCCCTGATGGAGACGGGCGCGGAGTTCGGCGGCGCCCTCGGCATGGCGGTCCTGGGCTCCATCGGTACGGCGATCTACCGCCACGGCATCCCGGCCTCGGCCCCCGCCCCGGCCCACGAGACCCTCGGCGGCGCGCTGGCCGTCGCCCACCAGTTGCCAGGGCGCACGGGAGACGCCCTGATCGCGACAGCCCGCGAGGCCTTCACTGACGGCATGCACGGCGCGGCGATCGCCGGGGCGGTGCTGCTCCTGGGGGCGGCGTTCGCGGCGGCGCGGACCCTGCGGGGGATTCACGTGCAGGCCGAGGTGAGCAAGGAGAAGGTCTCGGCTTGAGGGGACCCAGGTGCACAAAAAACGCCGGACGGGCTGGTCACCCAGCCCGTCCGGCGTTTGAGGACGAGGCCCCTTCAGGGCCGACGGGGGTCTGGGGGCGCAGCCCCCAGGAACGCCCGCCTCAGACCAGGTTCACCGAGCGAGCCGACGTCGCCCCGATCTCCTCGGCCACCTCCGCCAGCACGTTCGCGGCAACCGTGTCGTCGACCGTCAGCACGGCCAACGCCTCGCCGCCCGCGACCGACCGCGACACCTGCATCCCGGCGATGTTGATTCCGGCCTCGCCGAAGACCCGGCCGACCGTACCGACAACCCCGGGACGGTCCTCGTACCGCAGCACCACCATGTGGTCGGCGAGCGCGAGGTCGACGTCGTAGTCGCCGACCGCCACGATCTTCTGCAGGTTCTTCGGACCGGCGAGCGTCCCGGAGACCGAGACCTCCTCGCCACTCCCCAGCGTGCCCCGCACGGTGACGACGTTGCGGTGGTCGGCGGACTCCGAGCTGGTGGTCAGCCGCACCTCGACACCCCGCTCCTGCGCGAACAGCGGAGCGTTGACGTACGACACGGTCTCGGCGACGACGTCCTCGAACACGCCCTTGAGCGCGGAGAGTTCGAGCACCTTGACGTCGTGCTGGGTGATCTCGCCGTAGACCTCGACATCGAGGCGGACCGCGACCTCGCCCGCGAGCGCGGTGAAGATGCGGCCGAGCTTCTCGGCCAGCGGCAGGCCCGGCTTGACGTCCTCGGCGATGACGCCGCCCTGGACGTTCACCGCGTCGGGGACGAGCTCACCGGCGAGGGCGAGGCGCACCGACTTGGCGACCGAGACACCGGCCTTCTCCTGGGCCTCGTCCGTGGAGGCGCCGAGGTGCGGGGTGGAGACGACCTGGTCGAACTCGAACAGCGGGGAGTCCGTGCAGGGCTCCTTCGCGTACACGTCGAGGCCGGCACCGGCGACGCGGCCCTCCTTGAGCGCGGAGTACAGCGCCGCCTCGTCGACGATCCCGCCGCGTGCGGCGTTGACGATGCGCACGGTCGGCTTGACCTTGCGCAGCGCCTCGTCGCCGATCAGACCGACCGTCTCCGGGGTCTTGGGCAGGTGCACGGTGATGAAGTCGGAGACTTCGAGCAGTTCGTCCAGCGACAGGATCTTGACGCCCATCTGGGCGGCGCGCGCGGGCTGGATGTAGGGGTCGTAGGCGACGACCTTCATCCCGAACGCGGACATGCGCTGCGCGACGAGGGCACCGATACGGCCCAGACCCACAACACCCAGGGTCTTCTCGGCCAGTTCGACGCCCGTGTACTTGCTGCGCTTCCACTCGCCGTTCTTCAGCGCGGCGTTGGCCTGCGGGATGTGGCGTGCGGTCGCCAGCAGCAGACCGCAGGCCAGCTCGGCGGCGGTGACGATGTTCGAGGTGGGGGCGTTGACGACCATCACGCCGGCCTTGGTGGCGGCGGAGACGTCGACGTTGTCGAGGCCGACGCCGGCTCGTGCGACGACCTTCAACTTCCGTGCGGCGGCGACCGCTTCGGCGTCGACCTTGGTGGCCGAGCGGATCAGGATCGCGTCGACGTCGGCGATCGCGGGGAGCAGCTCGCCCCGGTCGGCGCCGTTGCAGTGCCGGATCTCGAAGTCCGGGCCGAGGGCGTCCACCGTCGCGGGCGACAGCTCTTCAGCGATGAGTACGACAGGTTTCGAGCTCACGTGAGTCCTCACAAGTCCATTGCGTGCGGACGGCCGTCCCGACGGCCGCAGGCGGTGGAGGCAGCGGCGCCGGGGAATGTCGGGTGCGCTCCCGCGTCGTTCGGTGCGTGCTCTCGGTGTGCCGGACGAAGGTTCTCGTAGCGGAGCTACTAGGGCCTTCGGCCGGTGCGGCGAGAGTGCGTGCCGGGCGGCGCGGGGGTGTGCCTGCCATTCCTCGGTGTCGCTATGGGGCCGCGTGGAGACGCACGACGCTGTGGGCCTGACGCGTATGTAGTACGGCAGTGTAGTGGCGCCCTGACAGTCGTCCTGCGCCTCTGCGGAAGGATCACCCGTCCGAGGCTGGACGGGTTGGACAAAGGGACAAAGGGGCCGGAGCGATCGCTCCGGCCCCTCGGCCTCAGGCGGCCTTACGCCTCTTCGTCGACCCAGCTCATCAGCTTGCGGAGCTGCTTGCCGGTGCTCTCCAGCAGGGAGTCGGCGTCCTTCTGCTTGTACTCGTTGTACTTCTTCAGGCCACCGTGGTACTCGGCCATCCACTCACGCGCGAACGTGCCGTCCTGGATCTCGGCGAGGACCTGCTTCATCGTGGCCTTGGTCTCGTCCGTGATGATGCGCGGGCCGGTGACGTAGTCGCCCCACTCCGCGGTCTCGGAGATCGACCAGCGCATCTTCTCCAGGCCGCCCTCGTACATGAGGTCGACGATGAGCTTCAGCTCGTGCAGGCACTCGAAGTACGCGATCTCGGGCTGGTAGCCGGCCTCGGTCAGCGTCTCGAAACCGGCCTTGACCAGCGCGGCCGTACCACCGCAGAGCACGGCCTGCTCACCGAACAGGTCGGTCTCGGTCTCCTCGGTGAAGGTCGTCTTGATGACGCCGGCGCGGGTGCCGCCGATGCCCTTCGCGTACGACAGCGCGAGCGCGAAGCCGTTGCCGGTCGCGTCCTGCTCGACGGCCGCGATACACGGAACGCCGCGGCCCTCCTCGTACTGACGGCGGACGAGGTGGCCCGGGCCCTTGGGGGCGACCATGCAGACGTCGACGCCGGCCGGGGGCTTGATGAAGTCGAAGCGGATGTTCAGGCCGTGGCCGAAGAACAGCGCGTCGCCGTCCTTGAGGTTGTCCTTGATGGACTCCTCGTAGACCTGGGCCTGGATCGGGTCCGGAACCAGGATCATGATGACGTCGGCCTCGGCGGCGGCCTCGGAGGGCGTCACCACACGGAGGCCCTGCTCCTCGGCCTTCGCCTTGGACTTGGAGCCCTCGTGCAGACCGACGCGCACGTCGACGCCGGAGTCACGGAGCGACAGCGCGTGGGCGTGGCCCTGGCTGCCGTAGCCGATGACCGCGACCTTGCGGCCCTGGATGATGGACAGGTCGGCGTCGGCGTCGTAGAACAGCTCGGCCACTTTGGGTTCTCTCCTTGGAGTGCAGGTGTTGCGTCCCACCGTATGACGGCGGTGGGAATCGAAGTTCGGGGGTCTCGGAATGCGGGCGACCGGGGCCGCCCGCAGACGGTTCTACGCGGACCGGTCGAGCGCGCGCAGCGAGCGGTCGGTGATGGAGCGGGCGCCGCGGCCGATGGCGATCGTGCCGGACTGGACCAGTTCCTTGATGCCGTACGGCTCCAGCATCTTGAGCATCGCGGACAGCTTGTCGCTGCTGCCCGTGGCCTCGATGGTGACGGCCTCCGGGGAGACGTCGACCGTCTTGGCGCGGAAGAGCTGGACGATCTCGACGATCTGGGAGCGGGTCTCGTTGTCGGCGCGGACCTTCACCAGAACGAGTTCGCGCTGAACCGCCGATCCGGCCTCCAGCTCGACGATCTTCAGCACGTTGACGAGCTTGTTGAGCTGCTTGGTGACCTGTTCGAGCGGGAGTGCCTCGATCACGTTCACCACGATCGTGATGCGGGAGATGTCGGGGTGTTCGGTGACGCCGACCGCGAGGGAGTCGATGTTGAAGCCGCGCCGGGAGAACAGGGCGGTGATCCGGGCGAGGACACCTGGCTTGTTCTCCACCAGGACGGAGAGCGTGTGCTTGGACATTTCTCTTTCGTCTCTCTCGCTCAGTCGTCTTCGTTGTCGCCGAAGTCGGGGCGGACGTCCCGGGCGAACATGACCTCGTCGTTCGAGGTGCCGGCGGCGACCATCGGCCACACCATGGCGTCCTCGTGGACGATGAAGTCGACCACGACGGGGCGGTCGTTGATCGAGTTCGCCTCCTCGATGACCTTGTCCAGGTCGTCGGGGGACTCGCAGCGGATCGCGTAACAGCCCATCGCCTCCGACAACTTGACGAAGTCGGGGATGCGCGTGCCGGCGCTCGGCTGCTTGCCGTCCGCCTCCGGGCCGCTGTGCAGCACGGTGTTGGAGTAGCGCTGGTTGTAGAACAGGGTCTGCCACTGGCGGACCATGCCGAGGGCGCCGTTGTTGATGATGGCGACCTTGATCGGGATGTTGTTCAGGGCGCAGGTGGTGAGTTCCTGGTTGGTCATCTGGAAGCAGCCGTCGCCGTCGATCGCCCAGACCGTCTGGTCCGGCGCTCCGGCCTTGGCGCCCATCGCGGCCGGGACCGCGTAGCCCATGGTCCCCGCGCCACCCGAGTTGAGCCAGGTCGCCGGCTTCTCGTACTGGATGTAGTGCGCGGCCCACATCTGGTGCTGGCCGACGCCCGCCGCGAAGATGGTGTTCTCCGGGGCGAGTTGACCGATGCGCTCGATGACCTGCTGCGGGGAGAGCGAGCCGTTGTCGGGCTGCTCGTAGCCGAGCGGGTAGGTCGCGCGCCAGCGGTTGAGGTCCTTCCACCAGGCGCTGTAGTCGCCGGTGTGACCCTCGCTGTGCTCCTTCTGGACGGCCTGGACGAGGTCGGCGATGACCTCGCGGGCGTCCCCGACGATCGGCACGTCGGCGGCGCGGTTCTTGCCGATCTCGGCCGGGTCGATGTCGGCGTGGACGATCTTCGCGTGCGGGGCGAAGCTGTCCAGCTTGCCGGTGACGCGGTCGTCGAAGCGGGCTCCGAGGGCGACGATCAGGTCGGCCTTCTGCAGCGCGGTG
The DNA here is from genome assembly GCF_033335955.1 of Streptomyces sp. N50. Taxonomy (GTDB): domain Bacteria; phylum Actinomycetota; class Actinomycetes; order Streptomycetales; family Streptomycetaceae; genus Streptomyces. Next base: position 6,594,324 of record NZ_CP137549.1, on the reverse strand, counting down.
ACGGCGGTGACCGCACCGTGCATGCCCGGCATTCCCACGTGCAGCTCGTGACTGTCGGGGAATGCGCCGAGCGCCATCAGGGTGGTGGTGACGGGCGCTCCGGTGAGTTCCGCGAGGACCTTCAGCTCGGCGGTGGCGTGTGCCTTGAGGACACCGCCGCCGACGTAGAGGACGGGTCGCTTCGCGGCGGTGATCAGCTTCGCGGCCTCGCGGATCTGCTTGGCGTGCGGCTTGGTCACCGGGCGGTAGCCGGGCAGGTCCATGACCGGCGGCCAGGAGAAGGTGGTCTTGGCCTGGAGGATGTCCTTGGGGATGTCGACCAGGACCGGGCCCGGACGGCCGGTGGAGGCGATGTGGAACGCCTGCGCGATCGCCCGGGGGATGTCCTCCGCCTTCGTGACCAGGAAGCTGTGCTTGGTGATCGGCATGGTGATGCCGACGATGTCCGCCTCCTGGAAAGCGTCCGTGCCGATCGCGGCGGACACGACCTGCCCGGTGATCGCGACCAGCGGCACGGAGTCCATGTTCGCGTCCGCGATGGGGGTGACCAGGTTGGTGGCACCGGGCCCGGATGTCGCCATGCACACCCCGACCTTGCCGGTGGCCTGCGCGTAACCGGTGGCCGCGTGGCCGGCGCCCTGCTCGTGGCGGACCAGCACGTGGCGCACCCGCGTGGAGTCCATCAGCGGGTCGTACGCCGGCAGGATGGTACCCCCGGGGATGCCGAATACCGTGTCGGCCCCGACTTCCTCAAGAGAGCGGATGAGGGACTGCGCGCCCGTGACGTGCTCGGGGGCGGACTGCTGTCCTCCGGATCGGGGCCGCGGCTGCGGATGGGCCCCGGTGGCCTGCTCGGTCATCGTCATTCTCTTCTCGATGCTGAGGGTTTTTGCGAGGTTTGTGCGGGGTTCTACTGCTGCACGACTGGATCCTGTGCAACAAAAAACCCCTCGTGCCGTGAGGCAAGCGAGGGGAGCGCGCCGGGTGCGGTCGCTGGGAGTTCCGGGTCCGTCCGGACGTCACCAGCTTCAGCCGACGCGCTTTCCAAGTACGAGAATTCGGGTGCGCATGGCATTGACCCTCCCCCCGGCACGCATCCACTGTCAAGTGGGTGGGACGGGAGTCTCATTATGTGAACGGAGGGCCGTTCCACCCCCGAGAACCGCGGGCACACCACTGGTGTACACCCCCAGCGCGCCCCCCGCGAACGCGGGCTCGGCCGGGCCGTGCGGCACCGGATAGTGACCGCGCGCCAGGGCCCGGCGCAGCCGGTACTCGTCCAGCGGCGCGGAGAAGGCCATGCCCTGCCCGTGCGTACAGCCCATCGCGCGCAGGGCGACCACCTGTTCGGGCAGATCGACCCCGTCGGCGACGGACTGCAACCCCAGATCGCAGGCGATCCGCAGCAGCCCGCTGGTGATCTTGTGCAGCCGCGCGGACTCGACGACGCCCTCGACCAGACTGCGGTCCAGTTTCAGTACGTCGACGGGGAGCCGCCGGAGCGTCGTGATGGCCGCGTAGCCACTGCCGAAGCCGTCGAGGGCGATCCGGACACCGAGCCGCCTGAGCGCGGTCAGACGGCGCTCCAGCTCGTCCAGGGAGGTCCTCGGATCGGTGTCGGACAGCTCGATCACCAGCGATCCGGACGGCAGCCCGTGCCGGGTCAGCAGCGCCTCGATCGACCCGAGCGGCATCGACTTGTCCAGCAGCCGCCGGGCACTTATCCGTACGGCGACGGACACGGCGAGCCCGGTCGCGGTGCGCTCGGCGGCCTGTTCCACGGCCTCCTCCAGCATCCAGCGCCCCAGCTCGGCGGTCTTGTCGCTGTCCTCGGCCACCCGCAGGAACTCGGCCGGCGTGAACAGCACGCCCTGCGAGGACCGCCAGCGCGCCTGGGTGGAGACCGACGCGATCCGGCCGTCCACCAGGGACACCACGGGCTGGTGCAGGAGCGCGAACTCGCCGTCGTGCAGCGCCGCCCGCAGCCGCGTGGCCAGCTCCGCCTTCCGTACGACGTCCTGCTGCATCTGGGGTGCGTACAGCTCGACGCGGCCCTTGCCCGCCCCCTTGGCGCGGTACATCGCGAGGTCGGCGTTGCGCAGCAACTCCCCGGCGCCGAGGCCCGGTTCGGCGAAGGCGACGCCGATGGAGGCGGCGACGCGGACATCGTTGCCGTCGATGAGGTACGGCTGGGACAGGGTGATTCTCAGGCGGTCGGCGAGCTCCATGATGTGCCGCTCGCGGGCGGTACGGTCCCGGGTGCCGTCGCCGACGATCAGGGCCGCGAACTCGTCGCCGCCGAGCCGGGACGCGGTGTCGCCGTGCCGGACCGCGCCGTCGAGCCTGCGGGCGGCCTGGATGAGGAGTTCGTCGCCCGCCTGGTGGCCGATGGTGTCGTTGACGGCCTTGAAGCCGTCCAGGTCGATAAAGAGGACGGCTGTGCCCCGGTCGGTGGAGCGGCGGCCGGACAGGGCCTGCTGGACGCGCTTGGTGAACAGCGCGCGGTTGGGCAGGTCGGTGAGCGGGTCGTGCTCGGCGTTGTGCTGCAACTGCGCCTGGAGGCGCACCCGTTCGGTCACGTCACGGCTGTTGAAGATCAGGCCGCCGTGGTGGCGGTTGACCGTCGACTCGACGTTGAGCCAGCCGTCGTCTCCGGAGCGGAAGCGGCACTCGATGCGGGTGGTGGACTCCTCGAAGGGGCTGGCGGTGAGGAAGCGGCGTACCTCGTGCACCACGCAGCCGAGGTCCTCGGGGTGGATGAGCGAGGCCAGTTCGGTCCCGACCAGCTCCTCGGCGGCCTTGCCGTAGACACCGGCGGCGGCCGGGGAGACGTAGCGGAGGATGCCGTTCGGGGCGGCGATCATGATGACGTCGCTGGAGCCCTGGACCAGGGAGCGGAAGTGGTTCTCCTTCTGGGCCAGTTCCTGGGTGAGGGTGATGTTGTCGAGCAGCATGATGCCCTGGCGCACCACGAGGGCGAGGACCACGCAGCCCGCGGTGATGAGGACCACGCGGTCGGGGCTGCGGCCGTTGAGCACGTTGTAGAGAACCCCCAACGTGCAGACGGCGGCGGCGAGATACGGGGTGAGCGCTGCCAGCGAACCGGCGATCGGCCGGGTGGCCGGATACCGCCCGTGGTCGACGCCGGGCGCGGAGGCCTGCGGCGGGACGCCGGTGCGCTGTCCGGGCCGGTGCTCGTGCACCACGCGCGTGTGCCCGTCGTCCTCGGGGTGGGTGTGCCGGGGCGTGGCCCAGGGGGCGTAGGCGAGGAGCAGGGAGCCGGCGAACCAGCCCGCGTCGAGCAACTGGCCCGAGTGGTAGTTGTTGTGGAGCAGCGGCGAGGTGAACAGGGCGTCGCACATCACCGTCAGGGCCAGCGCGCCGATCGCGGTGTTCACCGCGGTGCGGTTGACCGAGGAGCGCCGGAAGTGCAGCGCGAGCACCATGCTGACCAGCGCGATGTCGAGCAGTGGGTACGCCAGTGACAGCGCGGTGTGGGCCACGCTCGGCCCGTCGAACTTGGCGGCCTGGGCCAGCGCGAGGCTCCAGGACAGCGTGAGCAGCGAGCCCCCGATCAGCCAGGCGTCCAGCGCCAGACAGACCCAACCGGCCTTCGTGACCGGCCTCTTGGCGAGGACCAGGAGCCCGACGATGGCGGGCGGCGCGAAGCACAGGAAGAACAGATCGGCGAAACTGGGGCTGGGCACGGGGCGCTCCAGGACGACCTCGTACCACCCCCAGACTCCGTTGCCCAGTGCCGCCATCGCCGAGGAGAGCGAGAACAGCAGCCAGGCGGGTCGAAAGCGGATACGGCGGCTTCGCGCGTAGAGGAAGCAGGAGACGGCGGCGGTACCGGCTGCCGCGCTGAGCCCGAAGTCGCCCATGATCAGGGCGAGTTGGGCGGACCCCCAGTCGAGCGCGGAACCGACGGCGTATCCCGCGCAGACCAGGGCCAGGACGAGTTGCTGGACCAGGCTCCACGTGCCGCCGGTCGCCGGCGGTCGTGGCTGCCGCGCCCCGGGTGAAGTCCGGTCCCGGAGTGCCCCGTTGAGGGTGGTCGGCGGAGACGGTGGCGAACTCACCGGGCCCTCCCGGTCCGCGTCGCTCCCGGGTCCCGTGGGCCCCGGTGCGCTGGATGAGCGTGCCTGCGGCGGCTGTTGGGCCTGCGGTGGTGATGGCTGTGGCTGCTGTGATGTCCGCCGCGGCCGCCATGACCGGCGTGACCGCAGTGGCCCGCGTGATGGCCGCGGCTGCGCGCGGCGGTGCGCCAGGGTCGCCGTCGGCGGCCCCGCCGCGTCGGATCGCTCGTCCATAGGCCGTGCATCGCCCGTCGCCCCCCTCACAGTCTGAAATGTCCATCCCCGGCGCCGAACGGTGCGCGGCGCAGCCCCTGCCGGGACGATACACCAGTCTCGTCACTCAGGGACATAGTTCCTCTACGCTCCGTAACGACCAGCGGAGATGCGTGCACGCCCCGCTTCCGAAAGGTTGCGGAGGGTGCCGGAAGCGGAGTGGCCGCCTGGTGCGACTAGTTCCCCGATTCCCCCGACTTCCCCAACTCGCCTGTCGTAAGGATCACGTTGCGCAAGGGCTGCCGGTTCACGAATCGTCCCAACTGGTCGGCGACCAGACGCTTCGCACGCGGCAGGAACGCCGAGGTGGGCCCGCCGACATGGGGACTGATCAGCACGCCGGGCGCGTGCCACAACGGGTGTCCCTGGGGCAGGGGTTCGGGGTCGGTGACGTCCAACGCGGCGGTGATACGGCCGCTTTCGAGCTCCGCGAGCAGCGCCTTGGTGTCGACCACCGGACCACGGGCCACGTTGACCAGCAGCGCCCCGTCCTTCATCCGCGCCAGGAACTCGGCGTCGACGAGGTGGCGGGTGGTCTCGTCGAGCGGCGTGGACAGGATGACGACGTCCATGTCCGGGAGCAGGGCGGGCAGTTCGGCGAGTGGATGCACCGGCCCGCGCGCGGTGGCACGCGCGGAGCGCGCCACCCGCGCCACCCGCGCGAGCTCGAAGGGAGTGAGCCGGTCCTCGATGGCGGAACCGATCGCCCCGTAGCCGACGATGAGGACGGACCGGTCGGCGAGCGCCGGGTGGAAGTCCCCCTGCCAGTGCTCCTGTTGCTGCGCCCGCACGAACCCCGGGATACCGCGCAAGGAGGCGAGCGTCAGGGCCAGCGCGAGCTCGGCGGTGCTCGCCTCGTGCACTCCGCGCGCGTTGCAGAGCCGCACCCCCGGGACGATGGACGAGAGGCTCGCGGTCATGTCGTCGACGCCGGCGGTGAGCGTCTGGATGACCTGGAGATTCCGCATCTGCTCCAGGGGCCGCGTCTTCACGGGATGACGCTTCATGTACGGCACGACGTAGAGAACGCAGTCGGCCGGATCACCGGGGAACGCCTGATCGCCGTCCTCACCCCCGTCCCAGAACAGGTAGTTGGGGCCCTCGGGGAGCCCTTCGATCTCCTCCGGGGGGATGGGCAGCCATACGTCATTGGTCATGGTCAGGAGGCTATGTCAGGGCCACGCGCGCGTAGCGGCTAGGTTGGTGTGCCGGGAGAGAGAGGGTCACGAGCAGGTGGAGCGCAGGACGATCGGCGCGGGGGCGCTCGCGATGGGGGCCGTCGGACTCGGCTGCATGCCGATGCACTGGGCCTACAGCGGCTCTCGGCGGCGGGGCGACGAGTCGGTCAGGGCCGTGCACCGGGCGCTCGATCTGGGTGTGACGCTGCTGGACACCGCCGACATGTACGGCCCGTTCACCAACGAGCTGTTGCTGGGGCGGGTGTTGAAGGAGCGCCGGGCGGACGCGTTCGTATCCACCAAGGTCGGCCTCCTGGTGGGCAAACAGCACATCGTGGCCAACGGCCGCCCCGGCTACGTGAAACGCGCGTGCGACGCATCGCTCCGCCGCCTCCAGACGGACGTGATCGACCTCTACCAACTCCACCGCGCCGACCCCGAGGTCCCCGTCGAGGAGACCTGGGGTGCGATGGCGGACCTCGTACAGGCCGGAAAAGTACGGGCGTTGGGCATGTGCGCGGTCGGCGCCCGCTCCGCCCGCCGCCCCGGGGCCCGCCTCCATGACGGAACGATCCGCCAACTCCAGCGCGTACAGCAGGTGTTCCCGGTCACAGCGGTACAGGCCGAGTTGTCGGTGTGGTCGTCAGAGGCCCTGGACGCGCTGCTGCCGTGGTGCACGGCACGAGGCGTCGGCTTCCTGGCCGCGATGCCCCTGGGCAACGGCTTCCTGACCGGCACCCTCACCCCGGGCGAGGGCTTCGAACCGGACGACGTCCGCGCCCGCCACCCCCGCTTCACCGCCGAGATGACCGCAGCGAACCAGCCGATCGTCGCCGGCCTGCGCCGCGTCGCCCGCCGCCACGGTCCGGAGGTGACCCCGGCCCAGGTCGCCCTGGCGTGGGTGCTGGCACAGGGGGCGCACGTGGTGGCGGTACCGGGCACGAAGCGGGAGCGGTGGGTGGCGGAGAACGCGGGGGCGGCGGGGTTGCGGTTGACGGGGGAGGATCTCGCGGAGGTGGCGGAGTTGCCGGGGGCGTTGGGGTCTTGGGATTGAGGGGGGGTGGGGGTGGCGGGGGTGTTGTTGGGGGCCTGGGGCTGAGGGTGTGAGATCGCCGGGGCGTTGGGACTGAGGGCATGAGGTCGCTGGGGCATTGGGGCTCGGGGCTCGGGGCTCGGGGCTCGGGACTGAGGGTGTGCGGGTGTGCAGGTGTGCAGGTGTGCGGGCTGGGGTGCTTGGGGATGAGCGCCGCCCCGCTTCCCGCCTCCACGGCTCGATCGTGCGTCGGTGCGCCGTGATCGGGAACCCGGGCGGCGCGAGCGGTGTATGAAAAGTAGAACCAGCCGCAGGGGCCGGTCGTGAGCCCACCGCAAGAAGTCGTCGTACCCACTGGTGAGTACCCGCCCGTCGAAAGGACCTGATCGTGCAACGTCGAGTCGTGCCGGCCGCCCTGGCCGTGACCGCGCTCCTGCTGACGGCCGGCTGTTCCTCCGACGGGGGAGGATCACCGGGCGACGGCACAAGTGCGTCCTCCGGTACGTCGTCCGGCGGTACGGGTACGGGGGCCTCGCCCTCCGCGCAGGCCGCCGAGCAGACCCCACCGGCCAAGGGCACCGTGAAGGTGCTGCGGACCGTCACCGAGGGCCTGAAGACGCCCTGGGGCCTCGCCCCGCTGCCCGAGGGGAACCTGCTGGTGTCCTCCCGTGACGACGGCACGATCACCCGGGTCGACGAGAAGACCGGCAAGAAGACCGAGCTGGGCAAGGTGTCCGGGGTCTCCCCGGCCGGCGAGGGCGGCCTCCTCGGCATCGCGCTCTCCCCGGACTACGCCTCGGACCACATGATCTACGCGTACTTCACCACCGCCTCGGACAACCGCATCGCCCGCATGCTGTACGACGAGAAGAAGCCGGCCGGTGAGCAGCTGGGCGCGCCCGACACCATCTTCAAGGGCATCCCCAAGGGCTACATCCACAACGGCGGGCGCATCGCCTTCGGCCCGGACGGCATGCTGTACGCGGGCACCGGCGAGAGCGGCCAGCGGGGCCTCGCCCGGGACAAGAAGTCCCTCGGCGGCAAGATCCTGCGACTCACCCCGGAGGGCGACCCGGCGCCGGGCAACCCGTTCCCGGACTCGCCGGTGTACACCTACGGCCACCGCAATGTGCAGGGCCTCGCCTGGGACTCCAAGCAACGCCTGTTCGCCTCGGAGTTCGGCCAGGACACCTGGGACGAGCTGAACGCGATCACACCGGGCGACGACTACGGCTGGCCGAACGCGGAAGGCAAGGGCAACAACCCCAAGTACCACAACCCGATCACCCAGTGGCACACCGACGACGCCTCCCCCAGCGGCATCGCCTACGCCGAGGGCTCGATATGGATGGCCGGCCTCAAGGGCCAACGCCTGTGGCGCATCCCGCTGAACGGCGTCAAGACATCCGCCGCCCCACAGGCCTTCCTCACCGGCGAGTACGGCCGCCTACGCACGGTCGCCTCGGCCGGCGACAACAAGCTGTGGCTCATCACCAGCAACACGGACGGCCGGGGCACGCCTAAGTCGGGCGACGACCGGATTCTGGAGATTCAGGTGACGTAGCCGCTCCAGACGACGGAGCGGTCGCGGGATCGGCGTCGGCGTCGGCGTCGGCGTCCAGCTCAGAATCAGGGTCGGACTCGGACCCTGGGGCAGCATCGGTCTCGGGATCGGAGTCGGCACCGGCCTCTGCCTCTGGCTCTGGCAGGCGTACGACCACTTTCCCGGACTCCAGGTCTATCGGCCCGCGCCCGGGATCCCCGTCCGCGACGTCGACCCTGGTCAGCTCAAGCCGGTTGGCCTCGTCCTGGGTGTGTTTGCGGCCCGGTGAGAACAACTCCTCGAACATGTTGAACACGGCGCCTCCCCTGGCCGGTCCCCTACAGCGTACGACTCAGCGCGCGGAGCGCGCGGTGAGCGGGTCGGGCGGGAACAGTCCGAGGCGGTGGGCGACGGCCGCCGCCTCTCCCCGGCCCGAGACGCCGAGCTTGCCGAGGATGTTCGAGACGTGGACGCTCGCGGTCTTCGGGGAGATGAAGAGTTCCTCGGCGATCTGCCGGTTGGTGCGGCCGGCGGAGACCAGCCGCAGGACGTCCCGCTCACGGCTGGTGAGGCCGAGCGCCTCGACGGGGTCGGAGGGAACCCCTCGCCGCTCCGGGACCTTCGTGAGCGTCAGCCGGGCCCGCTGGGCGAGCAGCGCGACGGAGTCGGCGAGGGGGCGGGCGCCGAGGTGCTCGGCGACGGCGGCGGACAGGCGGAGCAGTTCCGTGGCGCGATCCCGCTCGTCGTCACCCCCGTCGAGGTCGGACAGCAGCGCTTCGGCGAGGCGCTGCCGGACACGGGCGAGGTCGTAGGGGCGGTCGAGGCATTCGAAGGCGGCGACCGCCTCGGACCAGTGGTCCGGGGTGGAGCGGCCCTCGGCGTGCAGGAGTTCGGCGCGGAGCCAGCGTTCATGGGCCTGCCAGACGGGGACGTTGGCGGGTACCGGCTTCGCGGCCTCCCGGATGCGTTCGAGGATCTTGGGACGGCCGGGGTCGGCGACGGACAGGCCGACGGCCTGGGTCTCGGCGGTGGCCGCGGTGACCAGCAGGGGCCAGACCTCGAAGTAGGTGCCGGGGCGGAAGCCGGCGTCCAGGACGAGTTCGAGGGTGGCGCGGGCGTCGAGGAGGCGGCCTTCGGCGGTCGCGACCTGGAGTTCGATCCGCTCCAGGGGCAGATGGTGCTGAGGGGCGACGTCATGGGTGCCGAAGTGCTCGCGGGCGGCAGCCAGTTGGCGGCGGGCCTCGGACAGGTCGCCGCGGGCGAGGGCGAGTTCGGCGCGGAGCCGGGCGCGGAAGCCGCGCGGCGGGGCGCTCTGGCCCATGCGCTCCGACTTGGCCGCCGCCTCGGCGGCCTCGTCCCAACGGCCCAGGGAGAACAGGGATTCGGCGAGGTTTCCCCAGATCCAGGCCTCTTTGTCGAACTGGCCGAACTTCTTGGCGAAGACGAGCCCCGTCTCCAGGATGGACACGGCCTCGCGGGAGCGGCCTACGGTCTGGAGGGAGGAGGGAAGGTTGACATAGCTGCGGCCGGCGACGATGGAGATGCCCTCGGCGACCGTGCGTTCGTTCACCTCGACCAGTTCGGCGATGCCTCCCTCGACGTCTCCGGAGGCGACCATGAGGCCGGCCAGGGTGAGCCGGGCATCCATCTCGATCTCGCGGGCGCCGACCATGCGCGCGTACTCGACCGCGCGCTCGGCGGCCACATAGGCGTCGGGTCCCGGGACATGGACCATGGACCAGCCGGCGACCTTGGCGAGGACCTCCGCGTGCACCTCGGAGGGCGGCAGTCCGCGGACCAGCTCCTGCGCGGCGGCGAGTTCCGGCCAGCCGTCGCCGCGGGCCTGGGACCGGACCAGTACGGAGCGCTGCACCCAGAACCAGGCGGCCCGCAGCGGATCCCCCTCGTCCTCCAGGAGGTGCAGGGCCCGCTTGGTGATCTTCAGGGCGCGCTCGCGCTCCCCGCTCAGCCGCCCGGCGACGGCGGCCTCAGCCATCAGGTCGAGGTAGCGCAGCGGTGCGGTCTCCGGGTCGCAGCCGCAGGGCGGGTACACCTCGGTGTAGTCCACGGGGCGCAGTCCCGCGCGGACGGCGTCGGGGACGGTGTCCCACAGCTCCATCGCCCGCTCCAGGAGCCGTAGTTGCTCGGAGTGGGCGTGTCGGCCGCGGGCCGCGACGGAGGCGTCCAGGACGGCGGGGAGGGCCTTGGCGGCGTCGTGGGCGTGGTACCAGTAGCTCGCCAGGCGCATGACGCGCTGGTCGGCCGGGACGAGCGTCGGGTCGGCCTCCAGGACCTCGGCGTAGCGGCGGTTGATACGGGAGCGCTCGCCGGGCAGCAGGTCGTCGCCGACGGCCTCGCGGACCAGGGAGTGCCGGAAGCGGTAGCCGTCGTCACCGGGCGCGGCCTGGAGGATGTTGGCGCCGACGGCGGCCCGCAGCGCCTCGATGAGGTCGTCCTCGGCGAGCCGGGCGACGGCGGCGAGCAGTCGGTACTCGACGGTGGAGCCACCCTCGGCGACGATCCGGGCGACCCGCTGGGCGCTCTCGGGCAGTGACTCGACGCGGACGAGGAGCAGGTCGCGCAGGGAGTCGGTGAGGTTGCCGCAGCCGCCGTCGTGGGCGGCGACGGCGAGTTCCTCGACGAAGAAGGCGTTGCCGTCGGAGCGTTCGAAGATCTCGTCGACCTGGGCCGCGTCCGGTTCGGCGGCGCGGATGCCGGCGATCTGGCGGCCCACCTCCTGCCGGTTGAAGCGGCCCAGCTCGATCCGGCGGACCGTGCGGAGCCGGTCGAGTTCGGCGAGCAGGGGGCGCAGCGGGTGGCGGCGGTGGATGTCGTCGGCGCGGTAGGTGGCGAGGACGACGAGACGGCCGGTGCGCAGCGTGCGGAAGAGGTAGGCGAGGAGGTGGCGGGTGGAGGCGTCGGCCCAGTGCAGGTCCTCCAGGGCGACGACGACCGTGCGCTCGGCGGCTACGCGCTCCAGGAGGCGGGCGGTGAGCTCGAAGAGGCGGGCCATGCCCTCCTCGTCGTGCCGTCCCGCGCGCGGGAAGGTCGCCGTCTCCGCCAACTCCGGGAGCAGCCGGGCGAGTTCCTCCTCCTGGCCGGCGGCCGCGGCGGACAGCTCGTCGGGCAGTTCGCGGCGCAGCGCGCGCAGGGCCGTGGAGAACGGGGCGAAGGGCAGTCCGTCCGCGCCGATCTCGACACAGCCGCCGAGCGCGACGACGGCACCCCGGCGGCACGCGGCGGTGGCGAACTCCTCGACGAGCCGGGTCTTGCCGACGCCCGCCTCGCCGCCCAGCAGCAACGCCTGCGGCTCGCCCGCGGCGGCGCGGGCGAGCGCATCGTTCAGCGTGTCCAGTTCGTCGGCCCGGCCGACGAAGACCGGACTGACGGACCTGGTCTCCACGCCTGCGAGCATGTCACGCGGGTCTGACAACGCGGCACCGGTTTTCGGGAGGACGGCCGCGGGGAGGAGCGCCCCGCGAGCCTGCCGGGCGGGCGCCGTACGGCCGTCCTCCCGGGCCCGGACGGTCACGACGCACGGGCGAACAGGTGCCTGCGGGGGCGCTGGGTATGCACCTCCCCCTCGGCTGCCTGGCGGGCCTGCTCGCGGCGGGCGGCACGGGCGCCGCGCACGGCCTCGCGGGCCAGTCGCTCGTCGGCGGCCTGCCGGCGCAGTTCGGCGGAACGGATCAGGTGGAGTTCGTACTCGTACATCTCAAGTCCCTTGGTGGAGGCGGTGTTTCGGCTTCGCTTTCTGCGATGCCTCAACCTTCGTCTCCAAGGGGGGTCCGCCACATCGGGAGAGTTCCGCATCTTGCGGGGCCGGGCGGGCCTTAGACATGCGTAAGGGGTCTTAGGGCCTCCGTAAGGTGCTTACGGAGGCCCTAAGACCCCTGGTCACGTGCGGTGGCGCGAGCCGGCGGTCAGGTGGCCGACGGCAGGCTGAGGATGAGGTCCGTGTACTTCAGGACCGCGAGGAGCAGTCCTACGACACCGAGCGCGACGCCCGCCCAGGCGACCGACTTGATCCAGGTGGCCTGCGGCCTGCCCGGGGTGCCGAACGCGGGCCGGATGAGGGCCCCGACACCGACGAGCGCGCCGACCAGGGCGAAGATGCCGGCCCACAGCGCGGTGGTGTGCCAGGCGTCGCCGTAGACCTCCTTGATCTGGGTGGCCACGCTCGCGGTGGAGGCGGTGTGGAGCTGGCCCACGAGGGTCTCGCGGGCGGCGGCGACGGAGCCGACCCAGCCGCCGGAGAGCGAGATGAAGCCGAGCGCGGCGGAGACGACCGCGGCCGCGCCCTGGCCGACGCCGGAGGGACCCTCCTCGGGGTGCTCCAGCTGGAGCTTCGCGAGCTCGGCCGCGTACTCCTCCTCGGTGAGGTCGTCCTCGTCCTCGGCGGCTTCGGCCTCGGTGTTCGCGGTGTCCGGCTCGGTCACTTCCTCGTCGGTCTTGGTGACATCGACGGTCTCCGCGTCGCTCTTCACCTCGGTGGCCTCGTTCGCGGCCTCGTCAACAGTCTTGGTACCCATGAGGCGCACGGTAGGGGTGGTTTCTGAGAAGTTCCTTAAAGATCGCTGTGTCGCGTACGCGCGCGTGCCTCGCGCCACTCGGGGGCGAGCACGGACCACACCTCTATGTCGTGTCTTACGCCCCCGTAGGGGTGGGACTCGCGCAGGACCGCGTCCCTGGTCATGCCCATGCGGCGGGCAACATTCAGGCTCTTCTCATTGCCCGCGGCGGCGTGCCATTCGACGCGGTGGACGCCGCGCTGCTCGATCGCGAAGTCGATGAGAATCCGTATCGCGCGGGTGATCAGTCCGTGCCCGGCGGCGGCGGGTTCCAGCCAGCAGCCGACCTCGCAGTTGCCCTGGTCGGCGTGGAAGTTCAGGAAGAGGACCCCGCCGACGAGCTTGCCGTCCAGCCAGATGCCGTGCAGGGACGCCTCGTCGGCGGCGCGGAGGTCGGCGTAGCGCTGGAGCATGGCACGCGCGGAGTCGACGTCCGTGGCCTTGGAGCCGAAGGCGATGAACTGGCCGATGAACTCCCGGCCGCGGTCCAGGTGGGCGAGGAACTCCTCGGCGTGCCATGTCTCCAGGGGGCGCAGTTCGGCTCCGTCGTCACCCAGGGATATCGCGTACATCCTGCTCCCGCTCCTTCGCCAGGACGTCCGCCACCTCGGCGTCCGTCACCGCGGCCAGCCTCTCATGGGCGGCGCGGCACTCGGGGGGCTCGATGCTGATGCGGGGCAGGACGCGGTCGAGGCCCCGGGGCAGCCACCAGTTGGCGCCCCCCAGGAGGTGCATCAACGCCGGTACCAGGAGGGTGCGCAGGACGAAGGCGTCCAGGGCGACGGCGGACGCGAGCGCGATGCCGAACATGGCGATCACGCGGTCCCCGCTGAGCACGAAGGCGAGGAAGACCGAGATCATGATGACGGCGGCCGAGTTGATCACCCGGCTGGTCTCGGCGAGGCCGACGCGGACGGCACGGCGGTTGTCGCCGGTTTCCAGCCATTCCTCGTACATCCGGCTCACCAGGAAGACCTGGTAGTCCATGGAGAGCCCGAAGAGGACCGACACCATGATCACGGGGAGGAAGGGCTCTATCGGTCCGGCGCGTCCCAGGCCGAGGAACTCGCTCCCCCAGCCCCACTGGAAGATCGCGACGACGACCCCGAAGGCGGCGGCCACGGCGGCGACGTTCATCGCGGCGGCCTTGAGCGGGATGCCGATCGACCGGAAGGCGAGCAGGAGCAGCACACAGCCGAGCGAGATGACGACCCCGACGAACAGCGGGAGCTTGCCGACGATCACGTCGGCGAAGTCGTCGTAGCTCGCCGTCACGCCACCCACGTGGATGTCGAGCGAGGTGCCGGTCTCGGCCCGGGGCAGCACCCCGGTCCGCAGCCGGTCGACGAGGTCGCTGGTCCGCTGCGACTGCGGTGCCGAGTCCGGTACGACGCTGAAGTACCCGGTGGAGCCGCCGGCGTCGTAGGTCACCGGGGTCACGGAGGCGACGCCCTCGGTGGTGCGGAGGGTGGCGTCGAGGTTGTCGAGGGTGAGCTTGTCCTCCGCGCCGTCGATCTTCGTGACGAGGGTGAGCGGGCCGTTGACGCCGGGGCCGAAGCCGTCCGCGAGGAGGTCGTAGGCCTGGCGGGTGGTCGACGAGCTGGGGTCGTTGCCCTGGTCGGAGGTGCCCAGGTGGAGGGCGAGGGTGGGCAGCGCGAGGACGGCCATCACGACCAGGGCGACGGCGCCGAGCACCTTCGGGTGGCGCTCGACGAACGCGGACCAGCGGGCGGCGAGGCCGGTGGGGAGCTCCGGCTGGGGCCCGTGCTCGGCCAGCCGGCGCCGTTCGCGGCGGCTGAGGGCGCGGGGGCCGATGAAGGACAGCAGGGCCGGGAGAAGCGTCACGGAGGCCGCGACGGTGAGCACCACGGTCAACGAGGCGGCGATCGCGACCCCGTTGAGGAAGCCGAGCCGCAGGATCAGCATCCCCAGGAGGGCTATGCACACCGTGGCGCCCGCGAAGACGACCGCGCGCCCGGTGGTGACGACCGCGTTGGTGACCGCCTCGGTGACGGACAGCCCGCGTTTCAGCCCGCGCCGGTGCCGGGTCACGATGAACAGGGCGTAGTCGATGCCGACGCCGAGCCCGATCAGCATGCCGAGCATGGGCGCGAAGTCGGCGACGGTCATGGCGTGCCCGAGCAGCACGATCGCCCCGTAGGCGGTGCCGACGCTCACCAGGGCGGTGCCGATGGGCAGCAGCGAGGCGGCGAGCGACCCGAACGCGAGGAACAGCACGAGGGCGGCGACGGCGACCCCGACGATCTCGGCGGTGTGCCCGCTGGACGCCTCGGTGAGCGCGATCGCGCTGCCGCCCAACTCGACCTGGAGTCCGTCGACTTGGGCCGCCTTGGCGACGCGGACGACCGCCTGCGCCTCCGCCTTGTCGATGTCGTCGGCCTGCTGGGCGAAGGTGACGGTGGCGTAGGCGGTGCGTCCGTCGGCGCTGATCCGGCCCGTGGCCTGGCCGTCGTACGGGCTGACGACGGAGGCGACTCCGGGCAGGTCGGCGATCCTGTCCAGGGCGCCGGTCATGGTCTGTTCGACGGCGGCGGCGCGGACGGAGCCGGGTGAGGTGCGCCAGACGACGGTGTCGCTGTCGCCGCCGAGATCCGGGAATCCCTGCTTGAGCAACTGGGCGGCGCGGCCCGACTCGGTGCCGTGGGCCTCGTAGTCGTTCGAGTACGCCGAGCCGGTGACGGCCGCGGCCGCGGTGACCCCGCCGAACGCGACGAGCCACAACAGGACGGCGACAAGGCGGTGCCGAACACACCAGCGGGCAAGGGCTGCCACGAACGTGCTCCCGGGGAAGGCGAATTGTGGATCTTTGACCGGGAATCCTGGTTCAAGGGATGAACAGCCCGCAAAGAACGCATGAGCAATACGGGGTTCACTCTTGCAGCAGAAAATGATCGTTTATGACGTTCGTGCGCTGAATCACGGGAGTGGGAGCCAGATCACAGGACAGTAACGGCAACTCTGTAGCCCCGACTGCCGCCTTGACCGTCACCTCAGTCGAACTGGTCCCCCAGCGCCATCACCATCGCCCCGACGACCAGCAGCCAAAGCGCCCGTCTGGTACGGCCCCTGGACCCGAGCACCGACGCGAGCGCGCACACCGCGGCGCCCACCGCGTAGGCGGCGGGCACGAGCACCGGCGCGGCCCCACTCGCCCGCAGCACCGCCGCTGCCACGCCCGCGAGGGCCAGCACGGCACCGGTCAGCGCGGCCGTCCAGCGGGCCCGCCGCGCGTCGAGCGCCGGGTCCCCGAAGTCCGGTGTCTCGGAATCTCCGCGTCCGTCCATGGCGGGCGAGGGTAGCGCCTCCGCCTGAGAAACCTGGTGCGCGGCCAACCGACGTCCTCCACAATCTCGTTGCTTCCTCACAGCAACCTACGCAGAACCGGAGGACACCGTTCACCGATGCCGGACACCGACCTGACCGCCCGCCTGACCCACCCCGACTACCCGCGCAGCAACACCTACGACGCCCGCTGGACCATCGAGAACCAGATGGGCCCGCACGCCCTGTGGCTCCTGGAGTGGCTGGCCCCGGCCCTCGGCCTCGACACCCTGCGCCCGGGCGCCCGTGTCCTGGACCTGGGCTGCGGCCGCGCCATGACCTCCGTCTTCCTCGCCAAGGAGTACGGCGTCCAGGTCACCGCCGCCGACCTGTGGGTGAAGCCCGAGGAGAACGCCGTACGGATCGCCGAAGCGGGTGTCGCGGACCGGGTCCTCCCCCTCCAGGTGGAGGCGCACGACATCCCCTTCGGGGAGGGCACGTTCGACGCGATCGTGTCGATCGACGCCTACCAGTACTTCGGTACCGCCGACCTGTATCTGCCCACCCTGACAAGGCTGTTGAAGCCGGGTGGCCGGATCGGGGTCGTCATGCCCGCCCTCCGGGAGGAACTGGCGGGCGACGAACCCCCGGAACACCTCAAGCCCTTCTGGGACCCCGGCTTCTGGGCGTTCCACTCCCCCGCCTGGTGGCGCCGCCACTGGACCCGCGGCGGGACCGTGGAGGTGGAGGCCGCCGACTGGCAGCCCGACGGCTGGAAGGACTGGCTGCTGTGGAGCGAGGTGTGCGCCGAGGAGAGCCCGTACGCATGGATGGCGGACATGGCCCGTGAGTCGGTGGACCTGGTGAAGGCCGACCAGGGGCAACTGCTCGGCTTCGCCCGGGTCGTGGGCCGCCGGGTGTGACGGGAACGGCCCCGGAGAGCGGGTCTCCGGGGCCGTTCTTTGGGGCGTACCGGCTCAGCCTTCGCTGACGCCCAGCTGCTCCAGGATGAGCTCCTTGACGCGGGCCGCGTCGGCCTGGCCGCGGGTGGCCTTCATGACCGCGCCGACCAGCGCGCCGACCGCGGCCACCTTGCCGCCGCGGATCTTGTCGGCGACGCCCGGGTTGCCGGCGATGGCCTCCTGGACGGCGGTGGTGAGGGCGCCGTCGTCCGAGACGACCTTCAGGCCGCGCTTCTCGACGACCTCGTCCGGGGTGCCCTCGCCGGCGAGGACGCCTTCGATGACCTGGCGGGCGAGCTTGTCGTTCAGGTCGCCGGCCGTGACCAGCGCGGTGACCCGGGCGACCTGCTCCGGCGTGATGGGCAGCTCGTCGAGCGCCTTGCCGGACTCGTTGGCGCTGCGGGCGAGTTCGCCCATCCACCACTTGCGCGCGGAGGCCGCGTCGGCACCGGCGTCGATCGTGGCGACGATCGGGTCGATGGCACCGGCGTTGAGGATCGACTGCATGTCGAACGCGGTGATCCCCCACTCCTCGCTCAGCCGGTTGCGGCGGGCGAGCGGCTGCTCGGGCAGACCGCTGCGGATCTCCTCGACCCACTCGCGCGAGGGGGCCACCGGCACCAGGTCCGGCTCCGGGAAGTACCGGTAGTCCTCCGCCTCCTCCTTCACGCGGCCCGAGGTCGTCGACCCGGTGTCCTCGTGGAAGTGGCGGGTCTCCTGGATGATCGTGCCGCCGGAGTTCAGCACCGCGGCGTGGCGCTGGATCTCGTAGCGGGCGGCACGCTCCACGGAACGCAGCGAGTTGACGTTCTTCGTCTCGCTCCGGGTGCCGAACTTCTCGCGGCCGTGCGGGCGCAGCGACAGGTTCACGTCGCAGCGCATCTGCCCCTGCTCCATGCGGGCTTCCGACACCCCGAGCGCCCGGATCAGCTCGCGCAGCTCGGCGACGTACGCCTTCGCGACCTCGGGAGCACGCTCGCCGGCGCCCTCGATCGGCTTGGTGACGATCTCGATGAGGGGGATGCCGGCGCGGTTGTAGTCGAGGAGCGAGTGCGAGGCGCCGTGGATACGGCCCGTCGCGCCGCCGACGTGCAGCGACTTGCCGGTGTCCTCCTCCATGTGGGCGCGCTCGATCTGCACCCGGAAGGTCTCGCCGTCCTCCAGCTGTACGTCGAGGTAGCCGTTGAAGGCGATCGGCTCGTCGTACTGGGAGGTCTGGAAGTTCTTCGGCATGTCCGGATAGAAGTAGTTCTTCCGGGCGAAGCGGCACCACTCGGCGATCTCGCAGTTCAGCGCGAGGCCGATCCTGATCGCGGACTCGACGCCGATCGCGTTGACGACCGGGAGCGCGCCGGGCATGCCGAGGCAGGTCGGGCAGGTCTGCGAGTTGGGCTCGGCGCCCAGCTCGGTCGAACAGCCGCAGAACATCTTGGTCTTGGTGCCGAGTTCGACATGGACCTCAAGGCCCATGACGGGGTCGTACGACGCAAGGGCGTCCTCGTACGACTCCAGGTCGGTCGTGGTGGTCACGGTGAACTTTCCCTCTCAGCCCAGCAGGACGTCGTCGTCGCCCAGCCGCTTCAGCTCGCGGTACAGGATGGCGAAGCCGGTGACGAGCGCGACGGCGGACACCGTGGCGTCGATCAGACGGAGCGTGTCGTGCTCGGTGCGCGCCTTCTTGATCTGCTTGGCGACACCCAGCGCGCCGAACGCGGTGGTGGCCATCGACACGTACGTGCCGGACTTGGACTTCTTGAAGCCCTTGGCCTTCGACAGTGCATTGCTCACAGCGACGGTGCCTCCTCAAGCAGCGGGTGGCCCCACTTTTCCACGAAGGCGGCCTCGACGGCGGCGCCGACCTTGTAAAGACGGTCGTCCTTCAGCGCCGGGGCGATGATCTGCAGCCCGACCGGGAGACCGTCCTCCGGCGCGAGACCGCAGGGCAGCGACATGGCCGAGTTGCCCGCCAGGTTGGTCGGGATGGTGCACAGGTCCGCGAGGTACATCGCCATCGGGTCGTCGGCACGCTCGCCGATCGGGAAGGCGGTGGTCGGCGTGGTCGGCGAGACGATCACGTCGACGCTCTCGAACGACTTCTCGAAGTCGCGCGTGATGAGCGTACGGACCTTCTGGGCGCTGCCGTAGTAAGCGTCGTAGTACCCAGAACTGAGCGCGTACGTCCCGAGCATGATGCGGCGCTTCACCTCGGGGCCGAAGCCCGCCTCACGGGTGATCGAGGTGACCTCTTCGGCCGAGTGGGTGCCGTCGTCGCCGACCCTGAGGCCGTAGCGCAGGCCGTCGAAGCGGGCGAGGTTCGAGGAGCACTCGGAGGGCGCGATCAGGTAGTACGCCGACAGGGCGAGGTCGAAGGACGGGCAGTCCAACTCGACGATCTCCGCGCCCAGTTCCTTCAGCACGGCGACGGCCTCGTCGAAGCGCTGGATGACGCCGGCCTGGTAGCCCTCGCCGCGGAACTGCTTGACGACGCCGACGCGCATGCCCTGCACGCTGCCGTTGCGGGCGGCCTCGACGACCGGCGGGACCGGGGCGTCGATCGACGTGGAGTCGAGCGGGTCGTGTCCGGCGATGACCTCGTGCAGGAGGGCCGCGTCCAGGACCGTACGGGCGCAGGGCCCGCCCTGGTCGAGGGAGGACGAGAAGGCGACCATGCCGTAGCGGGAGACCGCGCCGTACGTCGGCTTGACGCCGACCGTGCCGGTGACGGCGGCCGGCTGGCGGATGGAGCCGCCGGTGTCCGTGCCGATCGCGAGCGGCGACTGGAAGGAGGCGAGCGCGGCGGAGGAACCGCCACCGGAGCCGCCGGGGATCTTCGTGAGATCCCAGGGGTTGCCGGTGGGCCCGTAGGCGCTGTTCTCGGTGCTGGACCCCATGGCGAACTCGTCCATGTTGGTCTTGCCGAGGATGACGACGTCGGCGGCCTTCAGCCGCTTGGTGACGGTCGCGTCGTACGGCGGGATCCAGCCTTCGAGGATCTTGGAGCCGACCGTGGTCGGGATGCCCTCGGTGGTGAAGATGTCCTTGAGCGCGAGCGGTACGCCGGCCAGCGGGCCGAGCTGCTCGCCCCTGGCCCGCTTCTCGTCGACGGCGCGGGCCTGCGCGAGGGCGCCCTCGCGGTCGACGTGCAGGAAGGCGTGCACCTTCGCGTCGACCTCCTCGATCCGGGCGAGGTGGGCCTCGGTGACCTCGACGGCCGTGAGCACGCCGGACGCGATGTTCGCGGCGATCTCGGCGG
Organism: Streptomyces sp. N50; assembly: GCF_033335955.1. Taxonomy (GTDB): domain Bacteria; phylum Actinomycetota; class Actinomycetes; order Streptomycetales; family Streptomycetaceae; genus Streptomyces. Next base: position 6,574,150 of record NZ_CP137549.1, on the reverse strand, counting down.
CGGTGAGCCGGATGATGCTGCTGTGGTCCGTCATGGTGGTTAGTCCTCCCCCAGGATCTGCGGCACCTTGAAACGCTGCTGCTCCTGGGCCGGGGCGCCGGAGAGCGCCTGCTCGGGGGTGAGCGAGGGACGGACCTCGTCCGCGCGCATGACGTTCGTCAGCGGCAGCGGGTGGGAGGTCGGCGGTACGTCTTGGTCGGCGACCTCGCTGACGCGGGCGACCGCGCCGATGATGTCGTCCAGCTGTCCCGCGAAGTGTTCGAGCTCTTCGGGCTTCAGCTCCAGACGCGCCAGCCGGGCGAGGTGGGCGACCTCCTCGCGCGTGATGCCAGGCATGCGGCGTTCCTCTGGGGTGAGTGTGTGTGGTTTGGCGCCAATCCTATGGGGCGGGGGCCCTCAGCCGTTAAACGGTTTCACCGGGACCCCGGTCACCGGCCTCGCGCGTCCCACACCGGGCTCTTCATGAAGTGGTTGTCGTACAGCTCCTGCACCGCCAGGAGGCTCTCCGGGCCGACCTCTCCGAGGGCGATGCGCTGCAGGTGGCGGAAGTACTCGAAGCGCTCGACGCCGGGTGTGATGACAATGAGGAGGTCGGCGTCGGCACCGGGCGCGGCGGCGAAGGCGTGCGGCAGGCCCGGCGGGACGACGACGAGGTCACCGGGTCCGGCGGTGACGACCTGGTCGCCGGAGAGGATCTCGGCGGCGCCGTCGAGCAGGAAGAACATCTCGGCGGAGTTGTCGTGCCAGTGCGGCTTGGCGCCGTCCGCTCCGCCGCTGAGGGTGATCCGCTGGGTGGACAGCGCACCGCCGGTCGCACTGCTGTCGGCCAGCAGCTTCACGGTGGTCGGCGCCCGGCCCACCACCTCGGCCTCGGCATCGCGGACGATCACGGACTCGTCGAACTTCGGTACGAGCAACGACATTTCGGGACCCCGTTCGGATGAGGAATGCGGACGAGAAATGAGGAGTACGGCTCGGGCGGCTCAGACGAGGAACAGCAGCACGGCACTGATCAGTACAACGATCGCCGTGGCGAAGTGGATCCCGAAAGCGACGGCTTTCGCCCCGCCGTGGCGCAGCACTATCAGGGTGTCGCCGAACGGCACGAGGGCCACACAGAGCATGAACCAGGCCTCGGCATGCGCCCCGGCGAAAGCCAGCACGGCGAGGCCCACCAGGCCCAGCGTGCCGTCCCTGAGGCCCTTGATCGTGAGGTAGGCGCCGGCGTCACCGGCGGGATCGGCCGGGACCCCGTAACCGGCGGCGGCGGGGCCGGGCTGGAACAGGAACCGGTAGCCGAGGAACAGACAGAACAGGTCGAGCACGATCGCCAGGGTGTACGCGGTGATGGTCATGCCACTTCTCCTCGTCTCGTTTTCTAGCAACGCTAGCAACAAGAGCGAAGCTAACAGAGCGTCGAAAGAAACGCTAGCGATGCTAGAATCCCGGGCATGACGATTCAGACGCGCCGGGAGCGCGAGCGGGCGGAGCGGGAGCAACTGATCGTCTCGGCCGCACGCGAACTGGCCGAGACGGAGGGCTGGGACGCGGTGACGACCCGGCGCCTGGCATCCGAGATCGAGTACAGCCAGCCCGTCCTCTACAGCCACTTCAAGGACAAGGGCGCGATCATGGCGGCGGTGGCGGTGGAGGGCTGCGCCGTACTGGCCGCCGAGTTGCGTACGGCGCGCACGGCGGCGAAGGGCACGCGCGGGGCACTGAGCGCGGTCGGTGAGACGTACACGTCGTTCGCGCGCCGCCGCCCGGCCCTCTACGACGCGATGTTCACGCACATGGTGGACCTGCCGTTCGCCACCCCGGAGGCACCGGCGCCCTTGCAGGCGGCCTTCGGCGAGATCTTCCAGGCCGTCGAGCCCATCGCGGCCGAGGGCGACGACCCGGGCGTGCTGACGGAGACGTACTGGGCGGGCCTGCACGGACTGGTCACGTTGATGCGCAGCGGCCGCCTACCGGAGAAGGCCCACGAGCAGCGGCTCGCCCTGTTGACCGCCCACTTCACAGCAGGGGTGAGTTGAACACCCCAGGGGGCGCGGGGAACTGCGCGACCAGCCGCAACCGGGCCGCAGCCGCGACCAGACAGAAGCCCCCACCCCACTAGGCGCAGCCGATCAGCCGATCCTCCCGGGATCATCAGCCGCAGCCGCCGGCAAGGCAGCCCGCGGCCGCTGCCACCCCCGCGACCCCCGCGCCCGCAACCACGCCGTCATGTCCTCGGGCGGCATCGCCGCAGCGACAAGCCACCCCTGAACGGCATCACACCCCAGATCCCGCAACCGCTCCCACGTCTCGTCGTCCTCGACCCCCTCAGCCACGACGAGCAACCCGAGGGAATGCGCGAGATCAACGGTGCACCGAACGATCTCCGCGTCCTCCGTGTCCACCGCCAGCCGAGCCACGAACGACCGGTCGATCTTCAACTCACTGACCGGCAGCCGCCGTAGATGCACCAGGGACGAGTACCCCGTACCGAAGTCGTCGAGAGACATCTTCACGCCGTGCCCGGTCAGCCCGTTGAGGGTGTCGGCGGCGCGCTGGGGGTCCTCCAGGAGGACGTGTTCGGTGATCTCCAGCTGGAGCGAGCCCGGCGGGACACCGTGCCGGGCGAGGCGCGCGGCGACGGAGCCGGCGAACCCGGGGGTGTGGACGTCGCGCGGGGAGACGTTCACCGCGACCGGCACGAACAGCCCCTGGGCGCGCCACCTGGCGACCTGGGCGAGCGCCGTGTCCAGCACGTACTCGGTGAGATGGGGCATCAGCCCGGACGACTCGGCGATCGCTATGAACTCGTCCGGCGGCACCTTCCCGCGCTCCGGATGCACCCACCGCACCAGCGCCTCAAGTCCCGCCACCTGACCGTCGAAGCGGACCTTGGGCTGGTAGTGCAGCTGTACCTCGTGCGCGTCGAGCGCCCGCCGCAAGTCCCCCAACAGGCCCAGCCGGTCAGGGGTGTTGGAGTCCCGCTTGGACTCGTAGACCTCTACGCCGGTCCGGTCCCGCTTCGCCTGGTACATCGCGACGTCGGCCCGGCGCAGCAGCCCCTCGGCGTCGAGGGCGTGGTCGGGGAAGACCGCGACGCCCGCGCTGGCCTCCAGGACGAGGGTGAGTCCGTCGAGGTCGAGCGGGGAGCTGAGCGCGGCGACGAGGTTGCGGGCGACCCGGGTCGCGGACGTCGTGGAGTCGGCGACGGGCAGCAGGACGGCGAACTCGTCACCGCCGAGCCGCGCGGCCTCCGCCCCGCGCGGCAGCGCCACCCGCAGCCGGTCGGCTATCTGCAACAGCAGCCGGTCACCGGCCAGATGACCGAGTGTGTCGTTGACCGATCGAAAGCGATCGAGGTCGATCAGCATGAGCGCGGCCTTGGCGCCGATGCGCTCGGCGTCGTCCAGAGCGGTCCAGATGCGCTCCAGGAGCCACTGCCGGTTGGGCAGCCCGGTCAGCGGGTCGCGCAGCTGCTCCTCGGCCCTGGCCCGGGCCATCCACAGGGTGGAGTCGAGGGCGATGAGCGGGATCGAGAACAGGGGCAGCAGGACCGGCTGGGCTACGGCGACCACGCAGATGAGGGGCGCGATACCGAGCAGGGCTACGGCGACCAGCCCCTGTCTGAGCAGGGCGGTGCGGGCGACGGTGGGCAGTCCGCCGTGGCGCGGGGCGTGCAGGTACCAGAGCAGGGTGCGGGTCACGGCGAGGTACGCGACGGCGACCAGGACCACCTCGGGGGCGGTGTAGACCGTCCAGGTGTCCGGGTTCCAGGGCTTCTCGACGGACGGCACCCGGCCGAACGCGCCCAGCACGAGTGCGCCGGCGGCTATGCCGAGGATGTCCACCGCGCCGTGCAGCACGCCCTGGCGCCAGCGGTTGCGCCTGGCTATGCCGACCAGGACGACGACCGTGAGGCTGACCATGCCGGCGGCGACCCAGCCGTAGAGCAGCAGGACGCCGAGGGTGAGGGCGGCGCCCGAGCCGGTGCCGCCCCACCAGCGGGCGCGGCCCAGGGCGACGAGATGGCCGACGATGATGCCGGTCAGGACGGCGAGCGACCAGCCGACCGTGCCGGACGGGAAGAGCGCGTGGTCGCCGGTGAACGCCCGGAAGAAGCCGGCGCCGAGGACGAAGCCGGCCGCGACCACGACCGCCGTGGGCAGCGCGGGCCAGGTCAGATGGCGGTCACTGTCGCCCGGCAGCCCGGAGCCCGGGTCTGCCGAGAGTGGTGCGGAGTGGCGGGCGTCGGGTGTGGAGTACTGTCCGGTGGCGCGCGGCTGGGTGGCGCCCGGACGCTCCACGGGTCGCGCTCCCCAACGACTCTCCCGCCAGGCGCCGGTGAGCCGGCGCAGCAGTGAGTCCGGGGGGGCGCTCTCGGTCGGTTCCATTCCCGTCCCTCTCACAGCCGGCGGTGCCCACGCCACGCGGTCCGATGCCCGACTTCCGTCAACGGCACCGCGTTTGGAAAACCCCTCCCCCTGCTCACCAAGAGCAGGGGGTTGCCCCAACCGCAGCTGGGCACGGCAGGTGCACACCTCAACAGTAGGCCGCAGAAGGCTTCCACGGGCAGCGGTCGTAGACGGTTGCCCGAATGCGACCCGGCCACCCGTATGCATCTGGTATGCGCCGATCGGGTGGCCTTCAACCGCCGCACCTCGCTACTCCTCGACCGGAAGCGCGACTTCGGCGGCCGCCTCGGGTCCCTGTTCCAGCAGGACGACGAAGCCGTCCTCGTTCAGAACAGGCACCTTGACCTGCATTGCCTTGTCGTACTTCGAACCAGGATTGTCACCTACGACGACGAAAGACGTCTTCTTCGAAACAGAACCGGTCACTTTCGCTCCCCGGCTCTGCAGGGCGTCCTTCGCCCCGTCCCGCGTGAAGTGCTCGAGTGTGCCGGTGACGACCACGGTGAGACCTTCGAGCGGGCGCGGGCCCTCGTCCTCGCCGGACCCCTCGTCCTCCATCCGGACCCCGGCCGCCCGCCACTTGCGCAGGATCTCCTGGTGCCAGTCCTCGGCGAACCACTCCTTGAGGGAGGCGGCGATGATCCCGCCGACGCCGTCGGTGTCCGCCAACTCCTTCTCGGTGGCCTGCTCGATCCGCTCGATCGAACGGAACTCGCGGGCCAGCGCCTCGGCCGCGACCGGGCCGACATGACGGATCGACAGGCCGGTGAGGATGCGGGCGAGCGGGCTGTCCTTGGCCGCCGCGATGGTCTCCAGCATCGCGAGCGCGTTCTTCTTGGGCTCGCCCTGCTGGTTGGCGAAGACCGTCACGATCTTCTCCTCGCCGGTGTTCGGGTCGCGCTTGGGCAGCCCGCTGTTCTGGTCGAGGACGTACGCCTTGATGGGCAGCAACTGCTCGATGGTGAGGTCGAACAGGTCTCCCTCGTCCTTCAGCGGCGGGTCGGCCGGCTCCAGCGGCTGGGTGAGAGCGGCGGCCGACACATAGCCGAAGTGGTCGATGTCCAGCGCCTTGCGGCCCGCGAGGTAGAAGAGCCGCTCCCTCAACTGGGCAGGACAGGCACGGGCGTTCGGGCAGCGGAGGTCGATGTCGCCCTCCTTCATCGGCCGCAGCGGCGTCCCGCACTCGGGGCACTCGGCCGGCATCACGAACTCCCGCTCGCTGCCGTCGCGCAGGTCGGCGACCGGGCCGAGGATCTCCGGGATGACGTCACCGGCCTTGCGCAGCACCACCGTGTCGCCGATGAGGACGCCCTTGGCCTTGACGACCTCCTGGTTGTGCAGGGTCGCGAACTCGACCTCCGAGCCGGCCACCGTCACCGGCTCGACCTGGGCGTACGGCGTGACCCGGCCCGTACGGCCCACGCCCACACGGATGTTGACGAGCTTGGTGTTGACCTCCTCCGGCGCGTACTTCCACGCGATCGCCCAGCGCGGGGCGCGGGAGGTGGATCCGAGTCGCCCCTGGAGGGGGATCTCGTCGAGCTTGACGACGACGCCGTCGATCTCGTGCGCCACGGAGTGGCGGTTCTCGCCGTAGTACCGGATGAACTCCCGTACGCCGTCGAGGTCGTCGACCACCTTGTTGTACGACGAGGTCGGCAGGCCCCAGGACTTCAGCAGGGCGTACGCCTCGGAGAGGCGGGTGAGGGGGTCGAAGCCCTCCAGGGCGCCGATGCCGTGCACGACCATGTGCAGGGGGCGGGTGGCGGTGACGCGGGGGTCCTTCTGGCGCAGTGAACCCGCCGCCGCGTTACGGGGATTGGCGAAGGGCTTGTCGCCGGCCTCGACCAGCCGGGCGTTGAGCTCCTCGAACTTCTCCATCGGGAAGTAGACCTCGCCGCGGATCTCCACGAGGTCGGGCACGCGGTCGCCGGTGAGGCGGTCCGGGATCTCCGCGATCGTGCGGACGTTGGGCGTGATGTCCTCGCCCGTACGGCCGTCACCGCGGGTCGCCGCGCGCGTGAGGCGGCCGTGCTCATACGTCAGGTTGACGGCGAGGCCGTCGACCTTCAGCTCGCACAGGAAGTGGTGGTCGGAGGTACCGACGTCCTTGTGGACGCGCTCGGCCCAGGCCGCCAGCTCCAGGTCGTCGAACGCGTTGTCCAGGGAGAGCATGCGGGAGCGGTGGACGACGGAGGTGAACTCCGTCTCGTACGCCCCCGCGACCTTCTGGGTCGGCGAGTCCGGCGTGCGCAGCTCCGGGTACTCCTCCTCCAGCGCCTCCAGGGAGCGCAGGAGCTTGTCGAAGTCCGCGTCGCTGACGACCGGCGCGTCGTTCACGTAGTACCGGAAGCGGTGCTCCTCGATCTGCTCAGCGAGCTGCGCGTGCTTCTCCCGTGCCTCTGCGGGCACCGCCGTCTCCGCTTGCCTGTCGCCGGCCACCGTGTTGTCCTTCCGTCACTCAGGGTTGTCCGCGAGGGATCTCGCCGCCCGGACGCAGTGGGCGAGGGCCTGGCGCGCGTACTCGGGAGAAGCCCCCGCGAGTCCGCACGACGGGGTGATCGTGACCGCCTCCGCGAGAAGTCCCGGTCGCAGCCCCAGCCTGCGCCACAGCGTCCTGACACCCATGACGCTACCGGCAGGGTCTGACAACGCGGTGACCGTGCCCGGCACGACACCGGCGAAGAGCCGGGTGCCGGCCTCGACCGCCTCGCCGATCACGTCGTCGTCACGCTCGGTGAGGAGCGAGAAGTCGAAGGAGACCCCGGCCGCGCCCGCCCGGCGCAGCAGGGCGAACGGCACGTCCGGTGCGCAGGAGTGGACGACGACCGGACCGTCCGCGTGCACGCCGACGACCTCGCGGAGGGTGCTCTCGACGAGTTGGCGGTCCACGGCGCGGTAGGTGCGGTAGCCGCTGGCGGACCTGACATGTCCGCGCAGTACGCCGATCAGGGACGGCTCGTCGAGCTGCAGCACGATCTGGGCGCCGGGGACGCGGCGTCGGACGTCGGCGAGGTGGTCGCGCAGGCCCTCGGCGAGCGAACCGGCGAGGTCCCGGCAGGCGCCGAGGTCAGAGAGCACGGCCTCGCCGTTCCTCAGTTCCAGACTGGCGGCGAGCGACCAGGGCCCCACCGCCTGCACCTTGAGCGGCCCCTCGTACCCCTGAGTGAACTCCTCGAACGCGTCGAGGTCCTCCCCCAGCCACGCCCACGCCCGCTTCGTGTCCCGCCCCGGCCGGTCCCCGATCCGCCACCCGCTGGGCTCCACACGCGCGTACACCTCGACGAGCAGCCCCGCGGTCCGGCCGATCATGTCCGCGCCGGGTCCCCGGGCGGGCAGCTCGGGCAGGAACGGGAAGTCCTCGAAGGCCCCGGTCGCGGTCTTCGCGGCCTCACGGGCGTCGGTGCCGGGCAGGGAACCGACACCGGTGGCGGGACCGAAGCTGAACTGGCTGTTGTTGCTCACCCCGGAAGACTAAGCCGCCGACGGTGGGGCGGTTTCCGGGGCGCCGCCGGTACCCGGTGGGCGGTTCAGCGAGTCCAGACCCCGAGCCGCTCCAGGAACCTGGCCAGCCGCTCCGGATCCGCCACCTCCAGGTTGTTCTCGAACCGGTCGCGCTCCCAGGAGACGTCCGTCCGACCGTGCACACTGCCTGCGCCGATGAACTCCCCCTCGGCGTCGAGCAGAGCGATGGTCACACTGCCGTGGCAGCGGCAGATGTCGTCGATGAAGGCGCCGGTCGTGGTGAGGGAGCGCAGCAGCGCAAGGTCCTCGGCGTCGAACACCTCACCAAGGAGCCCGCGTTCGGCGAGCTGCCCGCCGTTGTCGCCGCCTTCGAGGACCACCGCGGCCTCCGTGCGCCCCCACACCTCGTCGAGCCAGTCCCGGACCACCGCACCGCTCGCACCGCTTCGCCGCTCGGGGCTCTTCACCGCCCCGGCCGCACCGTCAGGTCGTTGACCTCCGCGTCCCCCGGCAGATCGATCGCCATCAGGATCGTCGTCGCGACCGACTCGGGGTCGATCCACTGGGAGGGGTCGTACTGCTTGCCCTCCTGTTGGTGGACCTTGGCCTGCATGGGGCTGGCGGTGCGGCCCGGGTAGACCGAGGTGACGCGCACGCCGTTGGCGTGTTCCTCGTGGCGCAGGGAGTCCGCCAGGGCCTTCAGGCCGTGCTTGGAGGCGGCGTACGCGGACCAGTCGGCGCTCGCCCGCAGGCCCGCGCCGGAGTTCACGAAGAGGACGTGGCCGCCGGACAGCCGGAGTTGGGGCAGGAAGTGGCGGGTCAGTTCGGCGGGGGCGATCAGGTTGACGTTCAGCTGGTGGCGCCAGGTCTTGGGAGTGAGGTCGCCCACCGGGCCCAGGTCGACCACCCCGGCGATGTGCAGGAGCGTGTCCACGCGGTCGGGCAGGGTCTGGTGCGAGAACGCCCAGCTGAGCTTGTCCGGGTCGGCCAGGTCGCCCACCAGGGTGCTCGCCCCGGGGTACTCCGCCGCCAGTTCCTTCGCGCGGCCCGCGTCGCGCGCGTGGAGCACGAGTTGGTCCCCGCGCGCGTGCAGCCGGCGGGCGACGGCCGCGCCGATGCCGGAACCGGCCCCGGTGATCACATGTGTTGGCATGTCCGCCATGCTCGCATCACTCGATGCCCTGGCTCTCCTCCAGGTAGGCCAGCGCCCCCACCGGCTCCTCCGCGAAGAACACCAGGTCGGTGAGCGGGACGGGCAGGAACCCCTCGTCGTCCATACGCCGGAACTGGGTCTTCAGGCCGTCGTAGAAGCCCGCGGTGTTGAGCAGCACCACCGGCTTGTCGGTATGGCCGTGCTTCTTCAGCTCCAGGATCTCCGTCGCCTCGTCCAGCGTCCCGGTGCCGCCGACCATGATCACCACGGCGTCGGACTTCTCCAGGAGCAGCCTCTTGCGTTCGGCGAGGTCGGCCGCGATCACCATCTCGTCGGCGTCCGCCCGCGCGGAAGCCGCCAGGAAGGTCACCGAGACGCCCACCAGCCGGCCGCCGGCCGCCTGTACGCCGTCGGCGACCACCTTCATCAGCCCGGACTCCGAACCGCCCCACACGAGCGTGTGCCCGCCCTTGCCGAGCAGTTCCGCGAACTCGCGCGCGGGGCGCGTGTAGCGCTCGTCCAGGTCGGCGGCGGAGAGAAAGACACAGATCTTCATGTCGTCACCGTACGCGGGAAGAACCAGGGGTCCGCGAGTGCTTTTCCGGTATGGCCCAAGGACACACGATCACGATCGAGCAGGGCGACCGGCACGTCCGCGTCGTCCACGGCGACCAGGTGCTGGCGGAGAGCGACCGCCCCCTCGTCCTGAAGGAGACCGGTTCTCCGGTGCGGTACTACATCCCCCCGGAGGATGTACGTCTCGACCTCCTGACCCCCTCCGAGACCCACACCCACTGCCCCTTCAAGGGCGACGCGTCCTACTGGTCGCTGCCGGACTCCCCCGACCTGGTGTGGGCGTACCCCGACCCCAAGCCGGACGTAGCCCAGATCAAGGACCACCTCTGCTTCTACGAAGTAGAAGTGTCGTAGTCGATTCAGAAGTGTCGTGACCGATTAGTCGGCGTTCCTTCGGCAGTCTTCACCGACATGGACAAGAAGACTGTTTCGCGCGACGGCACCGCCATCGCGTACGAACGCATCGGTGCGGGCCCGCCCGTCGTCCTGGTCGGTGGCGCGATGACGACGGGCGACGGGCTCCTGCCGCTCGCCGCGCAGCTCGCGCACCGGTTCGGAGCCGTCCCGTACGACCGCCGCGGCCGGGGCGCGAGCGGCGACACGGCGCCGTTCGCGGTGGCCCGGGAGGTCGAGGACCTCGCGGCGCTGATCGACGCCGTGGGCGGCAGCGCGGCTCTCTACGGCCACTCGTCCGGCGCCGCCCTCGCCCTGCACGCGGCGGCGAGCGGCCTGCCGGTGACCCAAGTCGCCCTGTACGAGCCCCCGTTCGCCCTCGACACGACCGGCGCCAAGGAGCGCGCCGAGTACACCGAACGCCTCACGGAACTCCTCGCCGAGGGCCGCCGCGGCGACGCCGTAGCGCTCTTCATGGCGCTCACCGGCGCACCCCCGGAGATGATCGACGGCGCCCGCCACTCCCCCATGTGGCCCGGCATGGAGGCCATCGCCCCCACGCTCGCCTACGACGACGCGGCCATGGGTGGCGGTCTGGTGCCGGCGGAGCGGCTGGCGTCCTTGTCCGTCCCGGTGCTGACCATCGCGGGCGGCGCGAGCGCCGAGTGGATGCGGGAGGCCGCCCGGGCCGTGGCGGACGCGGCGCCGGACGGGACGTACCGCACGCTGGACGGTCAGACCCACATGGTGGACCCGGCCGTCCTGGCACCGGTGCTCACGGAGTTCTTCGCCAACTAGCCGCGCACGGGCCCGACATCACCCGTACGGGCCCGGTACCGACCGTGTCAGGCCATCGCCGTCGCCGCGCGCGTGGTCGTCGCGATCGTCGCCGACCCCACCACGCGCGTGTCGTCGTACAGCACGATCGCCTGCCCGGGGGCCACGCCCCGCACCGGCTCGGTGAACGACACCTCCAGGGTGCCGTCGACGAGTTCGGCGGTGACCTCGGTCTCGCCGCCGTGGGCGCGGAGCTGGGCGGTGTAGGTGCCGGGGCCGGTCGGGGCCGTGCCGCACCAGCGGGGCTTGACGGCGGTGAGGCCGCTGACGTCGAGGGAGGCGGCCGGGCCGACCGTCACCGTGTTGTCCACCGGGGAGATGTCCAGAACGTAGCGCGGCTTGCCGTCGGCGGCCGGGGTGCCGATGCGCAGGCCCTTGCGCTGGCCGATGGTGAAGCCGTACGCGCCCTCGTGCGAGCCGATGACGGAGCCGGACTCGTCGACGATGTCGCCCTCGGCCTTGCCGAGGCGGTTCGCGAGGAAGCCCTGGGTGTCGCCGTCGGCGATGAAGCAGATGTCGTGCGAGTCGGGCTTCTTGGCGACCGCGAGGCCGCGGCGCTCGGCCTCCGCGCGGATCTCGTCCTTCGTCGTGACCGTGTCGCCGAGCGGGAAGAGGGCGTGCGCGAGCTGCCGCTCGTCAAGGACGCCGAGGACGTACGACTGGTCCTTGGCCATGTCGGAGGCGCGGTGCAGTTCGCGGGTGCCGTCCTCGTTCACGATCACCTGGGCGTAGTGGCCGGTGCAGACCGCGTCGAAGCCCAGGGCGAGCGCCTTGTCGAGGAGCGCGGCGAACTTGATCTTCTCGTTGCAGCGCAGGCACGGGTTCGGGGTGCGGCCGGCCTCGTACTCGGCGACGAAGTCCTCGACGACGTCCTCGCGGAAGCGGTCGGCGAGGTCCCAGACGTAGAACGGGATGCCGATGACGTCGGCGGCGCGGCGGGCGTCCCGTGAGTCCTCGATCGTGCAACAGCCACGCGCGCCCGTGCGGAACGATTGCGGGTTCGCGGAGAGCGCGAGGTGGACGCCGGTCACGTCGTGGCCGGCTTCCGCGGCACGGGCGGCGGCGACGGCGGAATCGACGCCGCCCGACATGGCGGCGAGTACGCGAAGGGGGCGGGGGCGCTGCGAGGTCTCAGTCATAACCCTTCCAGGGTACGGGTCGTCGGGAACCGGAGCCCGCGAGTATCCGTTGACGATCACATGGGGGAGACACAGAGCGAGCAGAACCGTCAGGACGGTCAGAACAGTCCGGGCGATCGGGCGGGGAAGCCGCCGGGTCCCGCGGACACGTCACCGGGTTCCGCCGGCCGGCGTCCCGGGCGGCGGGCGCTGCTCATCGGCGGGGCCGTGGCCGCCTTAGGGACCGCCGTGGTGGCCCGGGACGAGTTGGCGCGGCTGTGGTGGCGGACGCCTGGGGTGGAGAAGCCGCGGACTCCGGGGGCCGTCGATTTTCGAGGGGCCACGTGGGTGGCGGCTTCCTCGGCGAACTACCGGCGGGCCGACCGGCCGGACGACTACGCGATAGACCGGGTGGTCATCCATGTCACACAGGGCAGTTACGCGAGTGCGGTGAAGGCCTTCCAGGACCCCGGGCACCAGGCGGCCGCGCACTACATCGTCCGGCAGCGCGGCGACATCACGCAGATGATCCGCGAGCTGGACGTGGCCTTCCACGCGGGGAACCGGTCGTACAACGAACGCAGTGTCGGCATCGAGCACGAGGGCTTCGTGGAGCGGAAGTCGTCGTTCACCGCCGCGATGTACACGAACTCCGCACGGCTGACGGCCCAGATATGCCGGCGCTACGGAATCCCTGTGGACCGGGAGCATGTCATCGGGCATGTGGAGGTGCCGGGGACGGATCACACGGATCCCGGGCGGTACTGGGACTGGGACCGGTACATGACGCTCGTAAGGCGGGCACACCGGACGCAGGTGTGACTCGGGTCACATGGCGGTTTGGCTATGAGTCGTTTCAGTCACGGCGGTGTCCGATGCGTCCCCTGTTCAGGATGTGACCTGGGGCACGCCAACTCGGCTTTCGGCCAAGGGGAGTTGGGGAGCGAGCCCGCACGCTTATCTTTCATAGATTGCTCTGCTGGCTACTAACAACCCCCCAGTCTTTACACAGCCCTTAGGTCAAATCTCTGGCCTCATGACACACACCAGCGAGCCCGCGTCCGATCAGAACAGAGACAACAAGGGCAACCACCGCAAGAACACGGCCGAGAAGCGCGACCACGACAAGGACACCGCGGCCCGGGGCAAGGGCCTGCACCGGCGCAAGTTCCTCGGCGGCATGGCCGGAACCGGCATCGCGGCGGTCGCGGCCGCCGGCGGCGCCTTCGCCCTGCTGAACGGCGCGGCGAAGAGCAAGGCCTCCGCGGCGGACGCCACCCTCACCATCCCGGACCTCCTCGAGGGCACCACCACCGACGGCGTCACCACGTACACGCTGGAGGCCAAGACCGGCACCCACGAGGTGATCTCGGGCGTCACCAGCAGCACGATGGGCTACAACCAGGACTTCCTGGGCCCGACCCTGAAGTGGACCAACGGCGACGTGGTCCTTCTCAACATCACCAACGACATCGGCGAGGACACGACGGTCCACTTCCACGGCGCCCACGTGCCCGCGAAGATGGACGGCGGCCCGCAGGTCGCCTTCGCCGACGGCACGACCTGGTCCCCCACGTTCACGGTCAAGGACCCCGCCACCACGCTCTGGTACCACCCGCACGCCCTGGGCACCACCGCCAAGCAGGCCGTGCACGGCCTGGCCGGGATGATCATCGTCGAGGACTCCACGGACGCGTCCACCGCGCTGCCCAGCGACTACGGCGTCGACGACGTCCCGCTGATCTTCCAGTCCCTCGCCGTGGACACCGACGGGGACATCAAGTACGACGCGGCCGGCTACCGGCTGAGCACCACCACCTTCCCCCTCCTGCTCAACGGGACCAACGTGGACTCCACCACGCTCGGTTTCACCGCCACCAAGACCCGGACCCGGTTCCGCGCGCTGAACGCCTCGCCGTCCGACATCATCGTGATCCAGCGCAGCGACGGCGGCACCCTCACCCAGATCAGCACCGACCAGGGCTATCTGACCGAGGCCACCGAGGTGACCACGATCCGCCTGGTGGCCGGTGCCCGGGCCGAGTTCGTCATGGACCTCACCGCGGACGCCACTCTCCAGGCCGTGATCACCACCGGCTGGATCCGCGGCGGCAGCGGCACCTACGACGTCCTCGCGGTGACGGCCAGCGGCACCGACACCCCCGCCGACCTGCCCACCCTCAACACCATCGACCGGTACGACACGACCGACTTCACCGCCCGGACGATCACCCTGGGCCAGAACGGCGCGACCATGCTGATCAACGGGTCGGCGGGCACCACCATGGCCGCGATGGCGATGATCAGTACGACGGTCGGCGCGAAGGAGATCTGGACGATCCAGAACTCCACCCAGCTGGAACACTCGTTCCACCTGCACGACGTGCCGTACCAGCTGATCTCCATCAACGGCGAGGATCCCACCGGGGTCCAGCTCGGCTGGTACGACACCTACGAGGTGGTCGGCGGCGGCTCGATCAAGATCGCCATGGAGTTCACCGACTTCTCCGACGACACCTATATGTACATGCTCCACTGCCATCTCCTGCAGCACGAGGACGAGGGCATGATGGCCTCCCTCATGGTGACGGAGAGTTAAGCGGGACGCCGAGGAGCAGCCCTCAGGTCAGCCCGGCGGCGCGAGCACGCTCCACCGCCGGGCCGATCGCCTTCGCGACCGCCTCCACATCGGCCTCCGTGGAGGTGTGGCCGAGGGAGAAGCGCAGGGTGCCGCGGGCCAGGTCCGGATCGGTGCCGGTGGCGAGGAGGACATGGCTGGGCTGGGCGACGCCCGCCGTGCAGGCGGAGCCGGTGGAGCACTCGATGCCCTGGGCGTCCAGCAGGAGCAGCAGGGAGTCGCCCTCGCAGCCCGGGAACGTGAAGTGGGCGTTGGCCGGGAGGCGGTCCACCGGGTCGCCGCCGAGGATCGCGTCCGGGACCGCCGTACGGACGGCGGAGACCAGCTCGTCGCGCAGGGCGCCGATCTCGCGGGCGAACCACTCGCGCTGCTGCGCGGCCAGCCGGCCCGCGACCGCGAAGGAGGCGATCGCGGGGACGTCGAGGGTGCCGGAGCGGACATGGCGTTCCTGGCCGCCGCCGTGCAGGACGGGTACGGGGGTGTACTCGCGGCCCAGCAGCAGGGCGCCGATACCGTACGGGCCGCCGATCTTGTGGCCGGAGACGGTCGCCGCGGCGAGTCCGGAGGCGGCGAAGTCGACCGGGACCTGACCGAAGGCCTGCACCGCGTCGGCGTGCAGCGGGATGCCGAACTCCCCTGCCACATCGGCGAGTTCACGCACCGGCAGGACCGTGCCGATCTCGTTGTTGGCCCACATGACGGTCGCCAGGGCGACGTCGTCGGGGTTGCGGGCGATCGCCTCGCGCAGCACCTCGGGGCTGACCCGGCCGTAGGAGTCGACCGGGAGGTACTCGACGGTGGCGCCCTCGTGCTCGCCCAGCCAGTGGACGGCGTCCAGGACGGCGTGGTGCTCGACGGGGCTGGCCAGGACCCGGGTGCGGGCCGGGTCGGCATCGCGGCGGGACCAGTACAGGCCCTTCACCGCGAGGTTGTCGGCCTCGGTGCCGCCGGAGGTGAACACGACCTCGCTGGGGCGGGCGCCGAGCGCTTCGGCGAGGGTCTCCCGGGCCTCTTCGACCGTACGGCGGGCCTTGCGGCCGGAAGCGTGGAGGGAGGAGGCGTTGCCCGTGATGCTCAGGTGGGCCGTCATCGCCTCGACTGCCTCGGGAAGCATCGGGGTGGTCGCGGCGTGGTCGAGGTATGCCATGGTGACGCCGATTCTACGGGCCCCGGTGCGCACCCCGGAGGGGCGGGCGCCCGACGGGATCCGGCCGGTCCCCTAGAAGCTCCAGGAGACCGTGCTGTCCAGCTGCATGAAGGCGACGAGGACCAGCAGATCGGCGATGCCGAGTCCCAGGCCGAGGAAGGCACGGCCGCGGCGGCCGGTGCCGCGCCACAGTGCCACGCCGGCCAGGGCGATGGCGATCGGGCCGAGGAAGACGTTGAGCACGAGCAGTCCGACGAGGCCGAGGATGAAGGACGCGACGGCCATGCCGTCGGCGTCACGGCGGCCGGTGGGCTTGACGTGGGGGTTGTCGGTGGTGCTGCTGTGTGCCGGTGCGGTGCGTTGCATGGCGGTTCGGCTCCCGAGGATCGGGTGGATGGTGGGTCGGGCGGTCGACTGGCAGCCGCGGACGGTCAGTTGGCGGTCGTACGGCCGCGGCGGCCGTGCCGCTCGCGGAGCGCGAAGATGCCCAGCCAGACGGCGATGACGGTGGCGGCGACGGCGGTGAAGGCGAGCGGCGCGTGGGCCACGGTGCCCACCACGACGCCGAACAGCAGGAGCGCTACGACGAGGAACAGCATGGGATGAATCCCCCTCCGAGTCGGCCGGGACGTCCGGGACGGCTCTCGTTACGTTTCGGTGAACGGTTGTAGTAACACTTGTTCACTGAACTTGAGTCTAGCGCGTCCGGCGACTTTTCAATTACGGAGAACAGTTGTTAACTGGATGACATGAGTCACACCCTCGGCATCCGGCAGGCACAGAAGCAGAAGACCCGACAGGCGTTGCTGGACGCCGCGTTGGGGCTGCTGGAGGAGCAGAGCCTGAGCAGTCTCGGCCTGCGCGAGGTCACCCGGGCCGTGGGCGTCGCCCCGACCGCCTTCTACCGGCACTTCCGTTCCACGGCCGATCTCGGGGTCTCGCTCGTCGAGGAGGCGCTGGGCAGTCTGCATCCGATGATCCGGCAGACGGTGGCCCCGGCGGACAGCGGTCAACGCATCACGCGTGCCGTCGAGTTGATCGCCTCTCACGTGGACACGTATCCGGCGCACGTCCGCTTCATCGCGCGCGAGCGGCACGGCGGGGTGCAGCCGGTGCGGGAGGCCATCCGGGACCAACTCGCCCGGTTCGCCGAGGAGGTGAAGGCCGAGCTCGCCAAGGACCCCGAGTCACGGGGCTGGCGCGACGACGACCTGCTGATGCTGGCCCACCTCTACGTCGACCAGATGCTCATCACGGCCTCGCTCTTCCTGGAGGCGCTGGAGGCACCGGCCGAGGAGCGCGAGCGGGTGGCCCAACTCGCCCAGCAGCAGATGCGGTTGATCAGCGTGGGGCGGCGGCACTGGCTCGGCTGACCACCACACACGCGTGACATACGACAGGGGCGGCACGCCCGGTGTACGAGCGTGCCGCCCCTGTCGTGCGGGGCCGCGGTCAGCCCTGCTGCGGGGCCCCGCTCATCTGGCCGCCGCCCGGGCCGCCGCCGCACCCGCCGCCGGGGCCGCCGCCCTGGCCGCCCTGTCCACCGCCTCCGCCGGGGCCGCCGGTCGGCATGCCGGACGCGTTGCCGGTCGGCATGCCCGTCGGCTTGCCCGAGGCCGCGGCGCCCGTGGGCGCGCCGGAAGGGGCGCCGCTGGGCCGTGCCGTGGCGTTGCCGGTGGGCATGCCGGAGGCGGAACAGGACTGCGTGGAACCGGAGTTGCCGCTGCCGGAGGACGACGACGAGTCGCTCGAACCGCAGGCCGCCAGGGCCAGGGGCGAGAGCGCCAGCAGGGCCACTGCGGGGATGAGACGCGCACGCTTCATGAGAAACAGCTCCAAAAACGATGAGGATGTCTTGTGACGGGAACTCAATCAACGCCGCTTAAGGCTTCGTTGTCGGAGCCCTGTCCCCACCCTGTGCGCGAAGTAAAGGGCAGCCCAAGAGACCACTCTGACCTGGGATTTCACTCTCGGCCCGCGCCTACTCGCTGGTACAGCTCCGTGACAGAAGCGGCCGCCGCGGCCACCTCCGCACGCACCTCCGGCGGTGATACGACCTCCAACGCGTCGGCGAACTGGAGCAGTTGACGCGCTTCACGGACGACGCCGTACGACAGCCGGACCGTCACCCACTCCTTCTCGCCCTCGTCCTCGGGGAGTTCGGCGAGCGAGGAGGCGTTGAGGCGCAGGAACATGTCGAGGCGGGAGCGGCGGACGCGGACGGTGACGTCGAGTCCGCCGGGGCGTTCCTCGACCTGGCGGCGCAACTCCTCCCAGGCATCAGCGAGTTCGACACCCGGGCGGCGCTTCACCGGGTCGGGGAGGAGGGTGGCCGAGTGGACGCGGTTGGCGCGGAAGAGGCGGGGGCGCGCGCGGCGGTCGGCGACGAGGTACCAGACACCGGCCTTGGAGACGAGGCCGTACGGGTCGACGGTGTAGGTGCTGGGCTCCTTCGCGCCGCTGTGCCGGTAACGCAGCCGCAGCCGCCGGTCGGCGAAGACCGCGTCCTGCAACACGTCCAGATCCGCGGCGGGTTGGGGCCCGCCCTTCCACCGCGTGGCGTCGACGAGGATGCGCCGGGAGGTCACCTCGGCGGCCGGCCGGTACGGCGCCGGCAGCGCGGCCATCACCTTGCGCAGCGCGGAACCGAGCGCGGCGTCGAGGCCGAGGGCGGCGTGGGCGCCCTGCGCGGCCAGGATGAACAGGGCGCGCGACTCGTCGGCGGTCAGTCCCGTCACGTCCGTACGGAACCCGGCGAGCAGCTCGATCCCCCCGTGCCGCCCGCGCTCCGCGTACACCGGCACCCCGGAGGCGGACAACGCCTCGACGTCCCGGTAGATGGTGCGCACCGACACCTCCAGCCGGTCGGCGAGTTCATGCGCGGGGACGCGACCCCGGGTCTGCAGAAGCAACAGGATCGAGAGCAGTCGGTCGGCCTTCACACCCCCAGGATCCGCCGCCCGGAAACGCCACGCAAATGTTGACGGAAACTGTCAGGTTATGGATCCACCATCACTGCCATGAACCCCAACGCGAACGACCCCCGCCCCCTGTACACCCGAGCCACCGAGCAGACCGCCGCCCTGATCAGGACGGTACGCCCGGACCAGCTCTCCTCCCCCACCCCCTGCGCGGAGTTCGACGTGCGCACCCTCCTGAGCCACCTCACCGGCGGCACCCACCGCATCGCGACGATCGGCGAGGGCGGCGACGGCATGGCCGTACACCCCTTCGTCGACGGCATCGACGACAAGGGCTGGCCCACGGCCTACGACGAGGCCCGCACCCGGGTCCGCGCCGCCTGGGCGGACGACACCCGCCTGGACGCCCTGGTCCAGGTCCCCTGGGGCGAGGCCCCGGGCCGCATCGCCCTCTCCGGCTACGTCATGGAGAACGTCACCCACGTCTGGGACCTCTCGGAGTCCCTGGGCCACCCCGTCCAACTCGACCCGGAACTGGCCGAGTTCGCCCTCGCCATCGCCCGCCGGGTCCTGCCGGACGAGGAACGGGACGCGGACACGCCCTTCGACACGGCACAGCCGGCGCCCGAAGGGGCCGACGCCTACGGACAGTTGGCGGCCTGGCTCGGGCGCAGGCCGCTCGACTGAACGAGGCGCAGGCCGAGCGGTCGGCCGGGGCGCACCGCCGACCGCACGGCGGAAACCCGGATCACCCGCGCGCCACCACCATCACGACCCACAGCGGCAATTGGCGGCTGGGTCGGGGCGAAGCCGCTCGGCCGAGTCCGGCGCGGGCCAGGTATTCGGCCGCGTCGCACCGTCGGCCACGGGACGGCGGCCACGGATCGAGTACGGCGCCACGGAGATCGCGGTCCGCACCTGAAACCCCGCCGAGTCCCCTGCACCTCGACACAACCGGCACCCGAAGAAGCCACCCCCTGGCGGCAGTTGGCGGCCCAGGTGGGCGACGGCATTCCGACCCCGTCCCCGGAGCCGACCGAGTTCGCCCCCGCCGCCCCCGAAATACCCTTCCCCCGCCCAGAGTTGGCGCCCTCGCCGACCCGAACGCCCCTCAGCCCAGCCTCGCCCGTGCCAACTGCCGTGACTGGGCGACGAGTCGGTCCGCGCTGTCCCAGATCTCCGCGTCCTCCTCCAGGAAGCCGCCGGCCAGGTTGCGGGTGGTGATGGAGACGCGGAGGGGGCCCGGGGCCGGGCGGGCCCGTACGTGGACGGTGAGTTCCACCGTGGGGACCCAGCCCTTCAGGCCGATTTCGAAGGCCGTCGGAGGGAGGGCGTCCACCGCGAGGAGAAGGGACAGCGGGTCGGCGTCGCGACCGTCAGCGAGGCCGAACCAGGAACGCATCTCGCCCTTGCCGGAGGGGGCGCCCAGGGCCCAGCCGAGGGTGGACGGGTCGAGCTTGAGCATCAGGCGGTCGGCGATCGCCGAGCTGCCGGGGACCGGGGCGGGGGCATCCTGCGGACCGAAGCACTGGTCCATGGGCGGGAACACCGGCGGGCGGGCCGTCGTGCGGACGTCGTCCGGGAGGGTGTCCAGGTTGCCGTAGGAGGCCAGGACCCGGATCCGTTCGACCTCCCCGCCCTCTTCGTCGTACTGGAAGAGGGACGCCTGGCCGGTGGACAGCGTGCGGCCGGTGCGGACCGTGTCCGTGCGGATGACCGCCGGGCCCGGCTGGGACGCCGTCAGGTAGTGCGCGGAGATCGTGAACGGGTCGCTGTGCGGGAGCGCGTCCGCCAGCGCTCGGCCGAGGACGGCGAGGAGGTAGCCGCCGTTGACCGCGCTGATGATCGTCCAGCCGGCCGAGAGGTCGATGTCGTAGACGCCCGGGGCGCGGCGCGTGACCGCCGTGTCGCGGTCGAACTCGCTGTCGCCGATGGTGGCCTGTGCGGCCCGCGTGGGCGCCGGGGCGGGTGGTGCTTCTCGCATGGATGAACCGTACAACAGGTAATTACTAAGCGGTAGCTTTGTTGTTGCGGGCATATGAAAACACCAGCGGGTTGTCCGCCGACCGGGTGAGGAACCGGCAATTTCTTGGTAAGTGTCCGAACTCGTCCGTGACCCGCGGCCCGTGATCCCCCTCTTTGGGGACATGAGCCTCACCGGGACTCCGTTCCTCTACACCGCCGTCGTGCTGACGATCGTCGCCCTCATACTGCCGCTCGTGCTGTGGTCGCGGATGCGCGGCCCCAAGGCCGTTCGCGTGGCGGCACGGGCCCTGATGCTGCTGTTCGCCCAGGCGACGGCCGTCACCCTGGTCTTCGTCATGGTGAACAACCAGAACAACCTCTACGACAACTGGGCCGACCTCCTCGGCACCGGCAACCACGTCCAGCAGGCCGCCAACCTCGGCAAGAACGGCACCGGGAACATCTCGCTGAACAAGCTGCCCAAGGTCAAGCAGGACTTCTCCCCGGCCACCGGTCCCGGCATGAGCTCCGCGGGACAGGTGGAGGTCACCCAGCTCAAGGGCCGGGTGTCGGGCGTGAACGCCGAGGTCTACGTCTGGACCCCGCCGCAGTACAAGGAAGCGGCCTACCGCCACAAGAAGTTCCCCGTCGTGGAACTGCTGCCGGGCTGGCCGGGCTCCGCCAAGGCCTGGTTCGGGTCGATGCACGTGACCCAGCAGCTGGAGCCGCTGATGAGGAGCGGGCGGGTCGCGCCCTTCATCCTGGTCGCGCCGCGCTACAACCTGCTGGCCGGCGTGGACACCGGGTGTGCCAACATCCCCGGCACGGTCAACGCCGACACCTGGCTCAGCGTCGACGTGCCGAAGATGGTCACGGACAACTTCCGTGCCCAGCCGGCGCCCAAGGGCTGGGGGGTCGCCGGTTACTCGGCCGGCGCGCACTGCGCGGTCAAGCTCGCCGTCGCCCACCCCGACCGCTACCAGGCCGCGGTGAGCATGTCCGGCTACAACGACCCGATCGGCGAACGCAATTCGCTGGCCGCGCAGAGCGTGGCCCTGCGGGAGGCGAACAACCCCTACCTGCTGCTCAGGAACGCGGCCACGCCGCCGCCGATCGCGATGTACCTGTCCGGCGAGTCCGGCGACGGCTACCAGGCGGGCGTGGCCCTCGAACAGATCGCGAAGGCGCCGACGAGCGTGCACGTGGTGTTCCTGCCGCGCAGCGACGGCGGGCACACCATGGCGCTGTGGCGACCCCAGGTGAAGACGGTGTTCCGCTGGCTGACCCTGGAACTGGGCCAGAACCACCCCAGGATCACGAAGTCCGCGTCGGATCCTCTCGGGCGTTCGACCGGCGGTTCCAAGCCCGCGGAGCTCGCCAGTGGAACCGCATCGCGAGCAGGCGCAACACGAAGGCGGTGACGACCGCGAGCCCGCTGGTGAACGGGCCGAGGGCGTCGTAGCGGATGCAGACGGCGACCATGGTGGCGCCGACGATGGCGGGGACCGCGTACAGGTCGCGGTCCCAACGGAGCAGGGAGGGAGTCTCGTTGGCCAGCACGTCCCGCAGCACACCGCCGCCGACGGCGGACCCGAGACCGAGGGCCACCGAGGCGGTCAGGCCGAGCCCGTAGTCGTACGCCTTCACCGTGCCGGTGACACAGAACAGGCCGAGGCCGGCCGCGTCGAAGACGTTGACGCCGGCCTGGATGCGCTCCACGTGCGGATGGAGGAAGAACACGAGGAGCGCGGCGAAGAGCGGGGTGCTGAAGTAGCCCAGGTCCGTGAAGGCGGCCGGGGGTACGGCCCCGATGATGAGGTCCCGGAAGACCCCTCCGCCCAGCGCGGTGACCTCGGCGAGCACGGCGATGCCGAACACGTCGAAGTTCTTGCGGACGGCCAGCAGCGCGCCGGAGATGGCGAACACGAAGATGCCGACGAGGTCGAGCGTGTGCTGGACGGAGGGGCTGAACAGTTGCTGAAGCACCCCACATTCTTACCTACAGAAGGGTGCCTCCCTTTCAAAGCAAGGGTTACAGGGTCGGTTTCCCTGGCGTGAACAGCCAGGTCTGGAACAGGTCGTCGAGCTGTTGCCCGCTGATCTTCTCGGCGAGCTTGATGAAGCCGGCGGTGTCGCCGTTGCCGTAGCGGTGGAGCTTGGTCCAGGCGGGGAGCAGCTTGAAGAACGCGGTGTCGCCGATGCGTTCGCGGAGCATCTGGAGGGTCATCGCGCCGCGCTGGTAGACGGCCGAGGCGAACATGGTGTCCCGCTGCGGATCCGCCACGACGGTCTGCCAGAAGGCGTTGTCGGCGGGGCGGGAGTTGTAGCCGGCCAGGAACGAGTCGTGCGCGGTGCGGGTGCCCTGGTGCTCGGCCCACAGCCACTGGGCGTAGGTCGCGAAGCCCTCGTTGAGCCAGATGTCCTTCCAGTGCGCGACCGACACGGAGTCGCCGAACCACTGGTGGGCCAGCTCGTGCACGATCGTCGTCTCGTTGCGCACGGCCGAGTAGGCGGGCTTGCTCTGCACCTCCAGCGAGAACCCGGCCTCCGGCATGTCGTCGACGATCGCGCCGGTCTCCTCGAAGGGGTACGGCCCGAAGAGCTGCGACCAGTAGTCGGTGGCGGCGGCCGTCACGGCGTACACGTCGACGCTGTTGCTGTTGGCGAGGACGGGGTCGATGGCGACGTAGATCGGGATGCCGCCGGGCGTCCTGCCGGTCTTGACGTCGAACTTCCCGATGGTGGCGGTCGCGAGATAGGTCGCCATGGGCTTGCTCTCGCGCCAGTGGGTGTACGTCGAGTCGCCCTTGTCGTACGTCGAGACGAGCCGGCCGTTGGAGACTCCGGTCAGGCCCTTGGGGGCCTTGATGCGGATGTCGTAGGTGGCCTTGTCGGAGGGGTGGTCGCTGGACGGGAACCAGGTGGAGGCGGCGTTGGGTTCGCAGGCGACGAAGACTCCGTCGGGGGTCTTCATCCAGCCGTAGTCGGAGCCGAACACGATGGGGCCGTTGAGGGGTTCGGGGACACCGCCGTAGGTGACGGCGACCGTGAAGTCCCTGCCCTTGCGGAGGAAGTCCCTCGGGGTGATGCGCAGTTCGTCGCCGGTGCGGGTGAACTGGGCCCGTCTTCCGTTCACTTGGACCTTGGTGACCTCCAGCTTCTGGAGGTCCAGGTCGAAGGAGGAGAGGTTCTGGGTGGCGCGGGCGGTGAGTGTCGTACGGCCGTCGAGGCGGTCGGTGTCCGGGTTGTAGGCGACGTCGAGGGCGTAGTGCCGGGCGTCGAAGCCGCCGTTGCCGAGCTGGGGGAAGTAGGGGTCACCGATGCCGTCGGCGCCGGGGGTGGGGGCGGAGGAGGCGGCGATGACAAGAAAAGAGGCCGCCGCTGTCGCGAGGGCCCCCAGACGTGCCGAACGGGAGAGTGCCATGAGTCGTCCCTTTCGGGTGCGTTTCCGATCAGACGGACGCGCTCGACTCTGCACTCTCCCGTTTCGACATGAACATGACTTTACCAACTCGTCATGTGCTACTTGGCAGTTGACTCCTGATCGCCGGATTCCGCTTCGGGGGAAGCGGGGGCCGGGGTTTCGGGGGTCTTCGCCTCGGAGGTGACCGGGGCTTCGGGGGTCTCCGGGGAGGAGGTGGCCGGGGTTTCGGCGACGGGCTGGTCAGCCGCGGTCTCCGCCGGCTCCGCCGACTCGGCATCGGCGGCCTCGGGTGCCTCCGCCGCAGCTTCCTCGGCGTCCGCCGGAGATTCGGCGGCAGCCGTGGATCCGGCGGCAGCAGGCTCCGCGGTGACAGCCGTTGCCGGCGCCGAAGGCTTCTCGGTCACGGCGGGCGTAGCCGCGTCCGCCGCCTCGGTCACGGCAGCGACCTCGGCCGCCTCGACTTCGGCGTCCGGCTTGCTCTCGGCATCCGCCTTGGCCTCGGCATCCGCCGCGATCTCGGCTTCTGGCTTGGCCTCAGCTCCCGGCTTGGCCTCGGCTCCCGCCGCAACCTCAGCCTCAGCCGTGGCCTCAGCTTCCGACTCGACCTCAGCTTCCGGCTTGGCCTCGGCAACCGCCGCAACCTCAGCCTCAGCCGTGGCCTCAGCTTCCGACTCGACCTCAGCTTCCGGCTTGGCCTCGGCAACCGCCGCGACCTCGGCTTCCGGCTTGGCCTCGGCTCCCGCCGCAACCTCAGCTTCCGGCTTGGCCTCGGCAGCCGCCGCGATCTCGGCTTCCGGCTTGGCTCCCGTCTCAGCCTCCGCCTCCGCCGACTTCTCCAGGACTGCCGCGCCCACCAACTCCACCGCTTCCTTCGCGGCGCTCAGCAGGACCGTGTCCTGCGGGGCCTGGTCCGCGAAGTTCTCCGGGTGGTGGCAGGCGACCTGCTGGCCGGGCCGGAGCTCGATCAGCTGGGGCTCCGCCGTCCGGCAGATCTCCGTGGCCTTCCAGCAGCGCGTGTGGAAACGGCAGCCGCTGGGCGGGGAGATCGGCGAGGGGACGTCGCCCTTGAGCAGGATGCGCTCGCTCTTGGCACCCCGGCGCTTGGGGTCCGGCACCGGCACGGCCGACATCAGGGCCTTGGTGTACGGGTGCATCGGCGACTCGTACAGCTTGGTGCTGTCGGCGAGTTCGACGATCTTGCCGAGGTACATCACCGCGACCCGGTCCGAGACATGGCGGACGACGGAGAGGTCGTGCGCGATGATCACGTACGTCAGGCCGAGCTCCGTCTGGAGGTCGTCCATGAGGTTGACGACCTGCGCCTGGATCGACACGTCGAGCGCCGAGACCGGCTCGTCCGCCACCACGAGCTTGGGCTTGAGGGCGAGCGCGCGGGCGATGCCGATGCGCTGGCGCTGGCCGCCGGAGAACTCGTGCGGGTAGCGGTTGAAGTGCTCGGGGCTCAGACCCACCAGCTCCAGCAGGCGCTGGACCTCCTTGCGCACCCCGCCCTCGGGCTCCACGCCCTGGAGCCGGAACGGCGCCGAGACGATCGAGCCGATGGTGTGCCGGGGGTTCAGGGAGCCGTACGGGTCCTGGAAGATCATCTGGATGTCCCGGCGCAGCGGGCGCATGCCGGCCGCGTTCAGGGTCGTGATGTCCTGGCCCTCGAAGTGGATCGAGCCGCCCGTCGGGTCCTGGAGCCGGGTGATGACCCGGCCCATGGTCGACTTGCCGCAGCCCGACTCCCCGACGACGCCCAGGGTCTCGCCCTTGCGCACCTCGAAGTCGATGCCGTCGACGGCCTTCACCGCGGCGACCTGGCGCTGCAGGATCCCCTTCTTGATGGGGAAGTGCTTCTTCAGGCCCTCGACCTTGAGCAGCACCTCACGGTCCCCCGAGGAGGCCGCCTGCTCCGGTACGACCGCGGTGGCGGCCTGTTTGTTCGTATCGCTCACAGCTTCGGCGCAATCTCTTCGGTCCAGATCCGCGTACGGTCCTCAGCCGGGAGGTGACAGGCGGACCAGTGCCCGCCGGGAACCAGCTCCAGCTCGGGGCGCACGGTTCGCGTGACGTCGCCCTTGGGGATGTCCGCGTACGGGCAGCGCGGGTGGAAGGCGCAGCCCGAGGGGACGTTGATGAGGCTCGGCGGCTGGCCCTTGACCGGGATGAGCCGCTCCGAGGTCTCCCGGTCGATGCGCGGCATCGAGCCCAACAGGCCCCAGGTGTACGGGTGTTGCGGCTTCTCGAAGATCTCGTCGACGGGACCGCGCTCCACGCACCGGCCGCCGTACATGACCAGGACGTCGTCGGCGATCTCGGCGACGACACCGAGGTCGTGGGTGATCAGGACGACCGCGGAGCCGAACTCCTTCTGCAGATCCCGGATGAGGTCGAGGATCTGCGCCTGGACGGTGACGTCCAGGGCGGTCGTCGGCTCGTCCGCGATGAGCAGTTCGGGGTTGTTGACCAGGGCCATCGCGATCATCGCGCGCTGGCGCATACCGCCGGAGAACTCGTGCGGGTAGCCGTCGACACGCTTGGCCGGCTCGGGGATGCCGACCCGGTCGAGCATCTCGATCGCGCGGGTGCGGGCGACCTTCTTGCTGACGTCGTTGTGCACCCGGTACGCCTCGACGATCTGGTCGCCGATCTTGTAGTACGGGTGCATCGCGGACAGCGGGTCCTGGAAGATCATGGACATCTGCTGGCCGCGGAGCTTGCGCACGTCGTCCGGCGAGGCGTTGACCAGCTCCTGGCCGTCGAGCCAGATCTCGCCGGTCATCCGCACGTTCTTGCCGCGCGGGCCGAGCCGGTGCAGGCCCATGATCGCCAGCGAGGTGACGGACTTGCCGGAGCCCGACTCGCCCACGATGGAGAGGGTCTTGCCCTTCTCCAGCGAGAAGCTGAGCCCGTCGACGGACTTGACCACGCCGTCGTCGGTCGGGAAGTGCACCTTGAGGTCGCGGACTTCGAGGAAGGAACTCGGGGCGGCCGACGGCGAGTTGACGGGCTCGCCGACCGCGGCGCCGGTTTTGGAAAGGTCGGTCACGAGAGCCTCACCCGCGGGTCGGCGGCGGCGTAGAGAAGGTCCACCAGGAGATTTGCGATCACTACGAAGAACGCTGCGAGCAGGGTCACGCCGAGGATCGGGGGCAGGTCGTTGCTCTCGATCGACTGCACCGCGTACTGGCCGATGCCGTGCAGGGAGAACACCGACTCGGTGATCAGAGCGCCGCCGAGCAGCAGACCGAGGTCCATGCCGAAGACGGTGATGATCGGCGTCAGGGCGGCCCGCAGACCGTGCTTGACGACGACGTTGCGTTCCCGCAGGCCCTTGGCGCGGGCCGTGCGGATGAAGTCCTCGTTCATCGTCTCCAGCATGCCCGAGCGGGTGAGCCGCGCGTAGATGGCGGAGTAGAGGAGCGCGAGCGAACACCACGCCGGGAACAGCGTGTTGGCCCACTGCGCGGGGTTCTCGGTGAACGGGACGTAGGTGCGGCCGAAGATCGGCCACTGGTACGTGAAGAGCAGGATGGCCAGGTTGCCCGTGAAGAACATGGGCAGCGAGACACCCGCGAGCGCCACGCCCATGAAGGCGCGGTCGAAGAACGACCGCGGCTTGAGCGCGGAGATCACACCGACCGTGACACCGGACAGCAGCCAGAGCACGGCGGCGCCGGAGGCCAGCGAGATGGTGACCGGAAGGCGGGAGGTGAGCTGCGGCCAGACCTCGACGTGGTCCTTGAAGGAGTAGCCGAAGCAGGGCGCGTCGCAGTGCACGGTGGTGGGGCCGAGGTTGTAGGTGGCGCCCGCCACGATCCCCTTGATGAAGTGCCAGTACTGCAGGTAAAGGGGCTGGTCCAGACCGAGGTTGTGCTTGACCGCGGCGATGTCCGCCGCGGACGGGCTCTTCCCGATGTACTGCTGGGCCAGCTGGTCCGCGGTCTGGCCGGCGAGCCGTGGCAGCAGGAAGAAGATGCCGAAGGTGACCGCGGAGACGACCAGCAGCAGGATCACCGCTGCGACCGTCCGACGGAGAATGTACGAGATCACGGGGATCGGCGCTGGTGCCCGCGGGCCGCAAAGCCCGCGGGCACCAATGCCTTCACCTGCCTTCCGGGGCTACGACTACTTCGTGGTGCCGATGTTGAGGTAGTCGTACTGGCCGCTGAAGGCCGCCGTCGACACCAGGTTGCTGTAGTTCGCCGGACGGGCCAGCAGGACCTTGAAGTAGGTCAGCGGAACGAGGGCCGCGTCGCTCATGGTCTGCTTGTCGATCTGGGCGTACATGCTGTTGCGGGTCGCGACGTCCTCGGTGCCGATGGCCTTGGCGAGGAGGTTGTTGACCGTCTTGTTGTCGTACTGCGACAGGTTGGTGTTGCCCGAGGCACCGATCGCCTCACCGTTCAGGATCTGCTGCTCGAAGCCGTAGCCGGAGGGCCAGTCGGCACCCCACTGCATCATGATCAGGCCGATGTTCTGCTGCTCGGTGAACTTCGGGACACCCGCGTAGTCGGTGAAGTACTTGCCCGACGGGTACTGCTTCAGGCTGGCGTTGATGCCGACGGCCTTCAGCGAGTTGATGATCGCGGTGGCCGCGGAGATCTCCTGCGGACGGTCGCTGCGGGCCGACAGGTTCGTCGAGATCGACGTCTTGCCACAGGCCTTCAGCTGCTCCTTGGCCTTGGCGACGTCACCCTTGTTGCCGGTGGTGGCGTACTGGTCGGCCTTCTCGTAGCCGGTGATGTCCGGCGGCAGGACGGTGCTGGCGATCTCACCGCGGATCGGGCCGCCCTCGGCGGTCTGCACGGAGACCTTGTCGATGGCGTACTCGACGGCCTTGCGGCAGGCCACGTTGTCGAACGGCTTCACCTTGGTGTTGATCGCCATGTAGACGAGACGGCCACCGAAGGTGTTGTCCGTGCCGGCCTTCTTGTCGGCCGAGGTCAGCAGCTGCGCCTGGGTCGCGGCCTGGACACCCGTACCGCCCATGTCGATCGCGTCGCCCGCGAGGACGTCCTTGTCGATCGTGTCGGCGTTGACCTTCAGGTTCACGACGATCTTGTCCGGGTACTGCTTGCGCAGCGGGTCCGTCGCCGCGTTCCAGTTCTTGTTGCGCACGAGGACGGCCTGCTTGCCGTCCTGGTAGCTCTGGAACTGGTACGAGCCGGAGGACACGATGTTCTTGACGTAGTCGACGCCGGTGTCCTTCGCCTGCGGCACCGGAGCCGTCTGCGGCGCCGCGACCAGGTAGTCGAACTCCTGGAAGGCCGTGTTCAGGTGGAAGACGATCGTGGTGTCGTCGGGCGTCGCGATGGACTTGAGGCCCTCGGCGCTCTTGTCCTTGTACGGGCCCTTGTAGTCCTTGCCGCCGACCAGGAACTGCTGGAAGTAGTTCGGGCCGAGGGAGAGCACGTCACGCGCGAAGTTCGAACGCTCCACGGCGTACTTGACGTCCTTGGACGTGATCGCCGTGCCGTCCTGGTACTTCAGGCCCGAACGCAGCTTGTACGTCCAGGTCTTGCCGCCGTCGCTGGAGACACCCTTGCTCGCGGCGAGGTCCGGGACCAGGGTGTTCCCCTTGGAACCGGGGCCGGGCTCGAACGTCATCAGCGGACGGGCGTACAGCCGGCTGAAGTTGTACATGTACGCGTAGTACGTGTTGCCCGGGTCGAACGAGTCCGGAACGTCGGACAGTTCGTAGGTGACCGTCCCGCCCTTGTGGGTAGAGGCGTTGACGACGTCCTTGGTCGCTGCGTTGGCCCCAGCCGCCTTGGTACCACCGTTGTCACTCTTACTGTCATCGGCCTTGCTGCAACCTGCCATGAGCAGTGTCGCGGAGCCGATGGCCGCAACTGCGGCCAGCGCTGACCTTCGCATGATGGTCTGCTTCCTCCATTGTCGGAAACTTGATGGACTCTCGGGTGCGGGCCCTAGCGGCTGCGGGGGTCGAGAGCGTCGCGGAGACCGTCGCCCAGCAGGTTGAACGCCAGGACGGTCACGAAGATGGCGAGGCCGGGCACGATCATGTACGCGGGGTCGACCTCGTAATAGGTGACCGCGTCCCGCAGCATGCCGCCCCAGGATGCCTGCGGGGGCTGGATACCGACCCCGAGGAAGCTGAGGGACGCCTCGAAGAGGATGTTCGTCGGGATGAGCAGCGTCGAGTAGACGATGATCGGGCCGACCAGGTTGGGCAGCAGCTCCCGGAAGAGGATGTACGGCGCCTTGGCGCCCATGCCCCGGGAGGCGTCCACGAACTCGCGCTCGCGCAGGGCGAGGGTCTGGCCGCGGACGATCCGGCCCAGGTAGGGCCAGTTGAAGAAGCCGATGACGAAGATCAGCACGCTCAGGTGCAGCGGCAGGCCGTTGAGGCCGAAGGCACCGCCCTGCAGGGTCGCCGAGATGGCGATCGCGAAGAGCAGCAGGGGGAAGGCGAGGAAGGTGTCCATCAGACGGCTGATGATCGAGTCGACCCGGCCGCCGTAGTACCCCGCGACGACGCCGAGGATGGTGCCGATCACGTTCGACAGGATCGTGGCGCCGAAGGCCACCACCAGCGACACCCAGGAGCCCTCGAGGATGCGGGTGGCGACGTCCCGGCCGAACTGCGGGTCCACACCGAGCGGGTGGTCCCAGCTCATGCCGCCCCAACCGCCCTTGGGCAGCGAGGTGTTGGCGTCGATCAGGTTCTGGTGGAAGGCGTCGGGATCCAGCCCGAACACCGACTGGATCGGACGGGAGAGTGCCGCGACCAGGATCAGCAGGACGACGATGACACCGCCGGCGACGGCGACTCTGTCCTTCTTGAACCGGGTCCAGGCGATCTGTCCAAGGGAACGGCCCTCGATCTGCCCCTTCTCGGCGCCGGCGAGCACAGCCTCCGGCTGCGCCCCGGCTTCCGCCCCCGTGGTCTCGATCGGTGCGGTCACTGTGACCCGACCCCTCTCGCCGGTGGTTACCGGCTTACGCCTGCCGCGGATTAGCGGCTTTGTCGACTTGCAGTGGACATGGGTCCCTGGACCCTGTGTCTGAGTCGCGAGTCTTCAGCGTGGCTGCGATCACCCGCCAGGTCTGACGGCGAAAGTATGCGCAACCGTGATGCTTAACTAGGGATTCCGTTATCCGAACAGTGGGTAACGCACCCCGGACGCCGGACACTTGGGACAGAACAGAGATTCGGCGTCTTTCGGGGCACCACACCGCCGTCTACGCGCGAAGAAATGTGTCGTAGACGTAAATCCTGCGGAGAAGCTGGGAAGAGGACTCGCGGGTTCAGTATCCACCACGGACGGGTGGGTATCCGTACCCGCCCGCCTGAGCGGGTGCCGCGTGGGCCTCACGGTCGTAGAACGGGCGGGCGTTCGCCCGCAGCCAGAGCGCGACGGGGTCGTACTCGTCGGACATCGCCACGGTCGACACCGGCAGCCCGTCGGGGACCGCGCCGATCGACTGCTGCATCATGCCGCGCACCGAGTCCACGGCGGGCGGGCTGGTGTCGTAGACGTCCAGACCGATCGCGAGATACGGCGCTCCGAGGGCGGGCTGCACCCAGGCGCGGCGCAGGGCGCGGACCGCCGGGGTGCGGTGGGCGTTGTGCGTGAGGAGGGCGTAGAACTGCGGGATCTCGATACCCGGCTCCGACAGGCGCAGGGGCCCTGCGGGCTGGCGTTCCAGGCCGGTGGCGATGCGGCGAAGGTCGAGCCAGGGGATGCCGACGCCGCCGCCCGGCGCGTGCGGGTTGAGCCAGAGGCCGAAGTGGTCGGGGTAGAGGGTGCGGGCCACGTCGAGGCCGTCGACCACCTCGTAGGAGCGGTTCCAGCCGCTCGCCGACAGTTCCTGGGCGGAGGTGACGCAGGGGGCGTAGCCGTACTTGTCGACCTGCATGTTTCCGTACTGGGCGTCCGGGGAGC
Organism: Streptomyces sp. N50; assembly: GCF_033335955.1. GTDB lineage: Bacteria > Actinomycetota > Actinomycetes > Streptomycetales > Streptomycetaceae > Streptomyces. Next base: position 6,542,188 of record NZ_CP137549.1, on the reverse strand, counting down.
CGGACTGGCCGTGCCACAGGAGCATCCAGATCTGACCGGAGTGGGGGGTCGCGAGGGCGCGGAGGAGTGCCTCGTAGGCGTCGTAGCGCCCGGGCGTCACCTGGCGCAGCATGTGCTCGACCTGGCCGGTCGCGGTGCCGCTGGCGCTCACGTGTCCGCTCCTTTTTGTAGGTGCCCTGCGTTGGGGAACAGCTTAAGCGCCCAAGGGGTGGGGGCCTGGGGTGCGTTCGCGAGTGCCGGTCGAGTGTGGCTGGTCGCGCCGTTCCCCGCGCCCCTGGGGTGGTTGCCCTTCTCGGTACTTCTAGTGACCCTGCGTATAGAAGGGGCGTACCGTCTGGCGCATCCAGTCCGCCACCGGGTCTTGGGTTACGTCCAGGAGGACCAGGTTGACCTGCCACTGGACCGTTACCTGACCCAGGGCTCGGGCAAGCGCTTCCATCGGGGCCGCTCTCAAGTCGCCGTCCCAGTTGGTGAGTTCTACGCCTACGAACATGACCGGGGCGGCCGTCTCGATCGAGGCCAGGCAGCGGCGGGCCGAGCCGACCACGCCGATCGCGGCGAACTCGGCGGAGGCCGCGGCGAGGAAGTCGACCGGGTCGTCCTGCCAGTCGGGTTCGAAGAGGCGGACCCGGCCGCCGCTGGTGGGGCCGTCGAGGGCGGTGCGGCCGATGCGGCACAGCTCGGCGACGGCGAGCGGCGGGAGCGGGACGCCGACCATGCCGCCCGGGTTCACCGCGATGCCGACCTGCGGGGGCAGCCCGCGCGCGAACTCCACCGCCGGCGCGATCGTGAAGGAGAGATGCGAACCGACCACCTGGCGGAACTGCTCCTCGGAGCTGAAGACCGGGACGTACGCCTGCCCCTCGATGTCCAGTGTCGGCAGGTCCAGGGGACCGCTCTGCGGGCCGCCGCCGCTGGGGAGCGGGACCCAGACGAAGCTGCGGCCGAGCACCTCGACGATCCGGCCGCCGGCCGAGGGCATGCCGAGGGACACCGAGAGCACCTCCTCCAGCTCGTTGCCCGGCCATCCGCCGTGCGGATGCGGGTGGGGGTACGCCTGACCGGGGAAGTCCGCCGGGAAGTCCATCTACCTACCGCCTGCTGGTGAAACCGCCTGCTGTAACCCTGCTGTGGCTGAAAAGGCTAGCGGCTCAGTCCGCGAAGTCGATCCGGCGCAGCACGTCCGCCGCGTCCCGGTCCAGGAGGACCGCCGAGTCGACGCCCCGAGGCAGATCACCGCGCTCCACCTCGCGCAACAGGCGGGCGGCCGCCCTGCGGTGGCGCAGGAACGCGTACCGCGAGACTCCGCGGCCCCGCTCGCGCTGGCCGTCGAGCGCGGTGTCCGGGGTGACGTCGAGGAACACCAGGTGCAGCGCGCCGCCCCGGCGCCCGGCGGCCCGGGCCAGCCAGCCGCGCACCCAGGTCTGCGTGCCGCAGTCGTGCACGACGGCTCCGGACGTGGAGCGCAGGGCTCGGTGCAGTCCGGCGTAGTGGGCGAGGCGGACCAGGGGGCGGTAGATCGCGTAGGGGAGGAAGCCGGACATGCGCGCGTCCCAGCGGTCCCGGGTGTCCTGGCTGTCGACGCGGACCCCGGTGCCGCCCGCCACCGCGCGGCGCATCAGCGTGGACTTGCCGCTGCCGGGCAGGCCGGTGACCACGACCAGGTCGCGGGGGCCGAAGCGGAGGCCGTGCGGGCTGTGCCCCGCGCGCTCGCGGAGGTCGCGGACGACCGGTGCCGGGCGGGCCTGGCATGCCTCTCTGGCCGGGGCCGAGGGCTGCTTGGGCAGCGCTACGGCCGAGGTCGTGGCGTACACCGTGGTCCTTGTCACCGTGATCGTCCTCCCTGCGGGGTCAGGAAAGGTTGTCCCCACTGAACGTAAAGAGAAGGTAATGCACGGTGTCTCGCGGTTCCGTTCGCGTCCAGCCACAGGCCTGTTACAAAGCCTGTGCGATGATGTGCCCGCCTAACTGCATACCGGCCGCTTGAATCCGCGCGGGAGAGTCCCCGGACGTACGTCATCTGGGGCGCCGAAGGAGCAAGTCCCTCCCTTGAATCTCTCAGGCCCCGTTACCGCGCGGGCGAGGCACATCTGAAAAGCGGGCCGCCGGCGACGGTGGTCCCACCCAAGGTGCAACCCATGTCCCGCGTGCGGTCATGGCGAACCTCTCAGGTCCCGATGACAGATGGGGAGGAACGACCTCGCCGTCATGCCTTGGGAGACCGACCGATGAGCAGTACCGCCACCCCTGAGACGCGCCGTACCGCGCTGGACGCGCTGCACCGCTCGCTCGGTGCGACGATGACCGACTTCGCCGGCTGGGACATGCCGCTGCGTTACGGCTCGGAGCGCGACGAGCACCTCGCCGTCCGCACGAAGGCCGGCCTCTTCGACCTCTCCCACATGGGCGAGATCACGGTCACCGGACCGCAGGCCGCCCAGCTCCTCAACTACGCCCTCGTCGGCAACATCGCCTCCGTGGGCCTCGGGCGTGCCCGCTACACCATGATCTGCCGGGCCGACGGCGGCATCCTGGACGACCTGATCGTCTACCGGCTCGCGGACACCGAGTACATGGTGGTGGCCAACGCCTCCAACGCGCAGGTGGTGCTGGACGCGCTCACCGAGCGGGCCGCGGGCTTCGACGCGGTCGTCCGCGACGACCGTGACGCGTACGCGCTGCTCGCCGTCCAGGGCCCCGAGTCCCCCGCCATCCTCAGGTCCCTCACCGACGCCGACCTCGACGGCCTGAAGTACTACGCCGGTCTGCCCGGCACGGTCGCGGGCGTCCCCGCGCTGATCGCCCGCACCGGGTACACCGGCGAGGACGGCTTCGAGCTGTTCGTGTCCCCCGGTGACGCGGAGAAGCTGTGGCTGGCGCTGACCGAGGCCGGGGCGCGGGTCGGGCTGATCCCGTGCGGGCTGTCCTGCCGGGACACCCTGCGCCTGGAGGCCGGGATGCCGCTGTACGGCCACGAGTTGTCGACCTCCCTCACGCCCTTCGACGCCGGGCTCGGCCGGGTCGTGAAGTTCGAGAAGGACGGCGACTTCGTCGGGCGTACGGCCCTGGAGGCCGCCGCCGAACGCGCCGCCTCGCAGCCCCCGCGCGTCCTCGTCGGGCTCGTCGCCGAGGGCCGCCGGGTCCCGCGCGCCGGGTACCCCGTCGTCGCCGACGGCCAGGTCATCGGCGAGGTCACCTCCGGCGCCCCCTCCCCCACCCTGGGCAAGCCCATCGCCATGGCCTACGTCGACGCCGCGCACTCGGCGCCGGGCACGACCGGTGTCGGCGTGGACATCCGGGGCAGCCACGAGCCGTACGAGGTCGTGGCGCTGCCCTTCTACAAGCGCGAGAAGTGACAGTCGTCGTAGCGTCACGTCTGTGACCCGGGTGACCAGGGGCGGATCGCCCTGTTCGTCGATGCCCGGATGCAGTCCCCCATTCATCAGCACTCCCCCGCGTACAGGAGAATTCAGGCCATGAGCAACCCCCAGCAGCTGCGCTACAGCAAGGAGCACGAGTGGCTGTCGGTCGCCGAGGACGGCGTCTCGACGGTCGGCATCACCGAGTTCGCGGCCAACGCGCTCGGCGATGTCGTCTACGCCCAGCTCCCCGACGTCGGCTCCACGGTGACCGCGGGCGAGTCCTGCGGTGAGCTGGAGTCGACGAAGTCGGTGTCCGACCTGTACTCGCCCGTCGGCGGCGAGATCACCGAGATCAACGAGGACGTCGTGAACGACCCGTCGCTGGTCAACTCGGCCCCCTTCGAGGGGGGTTGGCTCTTCAAGGTGCGCGTCGCGGAGGAGCCGGGCGACCTGCTCTCCGCCGACGAGTACACCGCGTTTTCCGCCGGCTGAGGAGTCGTAGCACCATGTCTGACCACACGTCCGACCACCTGTCCGTCCTGAACACGCCCCTGCACGAGCTCGACCCCGACATCGCCGCGGCCGTCGACGCCGAGCTGCGCCGGCAGCAGTCCACGCTGGAGATGATCGCCTCGGAGAACTTCGCTCCGGTCGCGGTCATGGAGGCGCAGGGCTCGGTCCTCACCAACAAGTACGCGGAGGGGTACCCGGGCCGTCGTTACTACGGCGGCTGCGAGTACGTCGACGTGGCCGAGCAGATCGCGATCGACCGGGTCAAGGAGCTGTTCGGCGCCGAGTACGCGAACGTACAGCCGCACTCGGGCGCCTCCGCGAACCAGGCCGCCCTGTTCGCGCTGGCCAAGCCCGGCGACACGATCCTCGGCCTGGACCTGGCGCACGGGGGTCACCTGACCCACGGAATGCGGCTGAACTTCTCCGGCAAGCAGTTCGACGTGGTCGCCTACCACGTGGACCCGACGACCGGTCTGGTCGACATGGCCGAGCTGGAGAAGCTCGCCAAGGAGCACCGCCCGAAGGTCATCATCGCGGGCTGGTCGGCGTACCCGCGCCAGCTGGACTTCGCCGAGTTCCGCCGGATCGCGGACGAGGTCGAGGCCTTCCTGTGGGTCGACATGGCGCACTTCGCGGGCCTGGTCGCGGCGGGGCTGCACCCGAACCCCGTGCCGTACGCGGATGTCGTCACGTCCACGACCCACAAGACGCTGGGCGGCCCGCGCGGCGGCATCATCCTGGCGAAGAAGGAGTTCGCGAAGAAGCTGAACTCCTCCGTCTTCCCGGGCTTCCAGGGCGGTCCGCTGGAGCATGTGATCGCGGCCAAGGCGGTCTCCTTCAAGGTCGCGGCGAGCGAGGACTTCAAGGAGCGGCAGCGGCGTACCGTGGAGGGTGCGCGGCTGCTGGCCGAGCGCCTGGTGCGGGACGACGTGAAGGCCGTGGGCGTCGACGTACTGTCGGGCGGCACGGACGTGCACCTGGTCCTGGTCGACCTGCGGAACTCCGAACTGGACGGCCAGCAGGCCGAGGACCGGCTCCACGAGGTCGGCATCACGGTCAACCGCAACGCCGTCCCGAACGACCCGCGGCCCCCGATGGTCACCTCCGGCCTGCGCATCGGCACCCCGGCACTGGCGACCCGCGGCTTCACGGCCGAGGACTTCGCCGAGGTCGCGGACGTCATCGCGGAGACGCTGAAGCCGTCGTACGACGTGGAGGGCCTGAAGGCCCGTGTCACGGCGCTGGCGGAGAAGTACCCGCTGTATCCCGGGCTGTAGCCCATCGGGGACACCGGCGCACACTGGGAGGTGCGCGCCGGTGTCCCGCCCCCTGCACCACCTTGCTCGTCCCGCGTTCTGAGGAGTCACCGTGGCCATCTCGGTCTTCGACCTGTTCTCGATCGGCATCGGCCCGTCCAGCTCCCACACGGTCGGCCCGATGCGGGCGGCCCGCATGTTCGCGCGCCGGCTGCGCAACGAGGAGCTGCTGGACTCCGTCGCCTCCGTCCGCACCGAGCTGTACGGCTCCCTCGGCGCGACCGGCCACGGCCACGGCACCCCGAAGGCGGTGCTGCTCGGCCTGGAGGGCGAGTCGCCGCGCACGGTGGACGTGGAGGGCGCGGACGAACGGGTCGAGCAGATCAGGGAGTCGGGCCGCATCCGCCTCCTCGGCGAGCACGAGATCCCCTTCTCCTACGACAACGACCTGAAGCTGCACCGCCGGAAAACCCTGCCGTACCACGCGAACGGCATGACGCTGTGGGCGTACGACGAGGCAGGCACCGAGCTCCTCTCCAAGACGTACTACTCGGTGGGCGGCGGATTCGTGGTCGACGAGGAGGCGGTGGGCGCCGACCGCATCAAGCTGGACGACACGGTCCTCAAGTACCCCTTCCGCACGGGCGACGAGTTGTTGCGCCTCACCCAGGAGACGGGTCTGTCGATCTCGGCCCTGATGCTGGAGAACGAGCGCGCCTGGCGCACGGAGGAGGAGATCCGGGCCGGGCTGCTGGAGATCTGGCGCGTGATGCAGGCGTGCGTCTCGCGGGGCATGTCGCGGGAGGGCATCCTGCCGGGCGGCCTCCGGGTCCGCCGCAGGGCGGCCATGTCGGCACGCCAACTCCGGGCGGAGGGCGACCCGTTGGCGCACGCGATGGAGTGGATCACGCTCTACGCGATGGCCGTGAACGAGGAGAACGCGGCGGGCGGCCGCGTGGTGACGGCCCCGACGAACGGCGCGGCCGGCATCATCCCGGCGGTCCTGCACTACTACATCAACTTCGTGCCGGGCGCCGACGAGGAGGGCGTGGTCCGCTTCATGCTCTCGGCCGGCGCCATCGGCATGCTCTTCAAGGAGAACGCCTCCATCTCCGGCGCCGAGGTCGGCTGCCAGGGCGAGGTCGGCTCGGCGTGCTCGATGGCGGCGGGCGCGTTGGCCGAGGTCCTCGGCGGCTCCCCGGAACAGGTCGAGAACGCGGCCGAGATCGGCATGGAACACAACCTCGGCCTCACCTGCGACCCCGTCGGCGGCCTCGTCCAGATCCCCTGCATCGAACGCAACGGCATGGCCGCGGTGAAGGCGGTGACCGCTGCGCGGATGGCGATGCGGGGGGACGGTTCGCACAAGGTGTCCCTCGACAAGGTCATCAAGACGATGAAGGAGACGGGGGCGGACATGAGCGTGAAATACAAGGAGACGGCCCGGGGCGGGCTGGCTGTGAACATCATCGAGTGCTGAGGGCGTAGGCCCCGAGCCCTCTCCCTGGGGCGAGTCGTGGACAGGGCGTCAGGCCGAGCGGTGGCGGAGCCACCACACGCACAGCCCCGCGAGCCCCGCCGCCAGCAACACGCACACGCCCGTCTCCGCCCACTGCAACGGCCACAGGTGGGACGACGGATGGAACTCTGCCCAGCGGCCCGTTCTGCCGTGCCGGGCAAGGCAGTTGGCGTAGTCGTCGGTCGCGTAGCAGCTCGGCAGGTCCGGCACGTGGCGGCCGGTCGCGTCGACCGCGCCCTCCGCGAGGACCCACGCGTTCGACGGGGCCGCCTCGGCGGCCGGGTGCTGGACCGTGGCCAGGGTGGTGGGCAGGAGACAGCCGCGGACGGACTCGAGTACGTACATCGCCGCCGCGCTCAGCACCACCGTCGCCCCCATCGCCAGGACCGTGCGGCGCAGGATCAGGCCCGCGGTCACGCCGATGAGCAGGGAGAGCACGGACAGGCCGACCACGACCGGGCCGATCCCGTCGTACGGATACCACTGCCACCAGGGGAACCAGCCGCCCAGCAGGGAGCCCGCCGGACGCCACCACCAGGTCATCGCGGCGGCGATCGTACCGCTGATCAGGATCGTCAGGACGACGGGGACCAGCAACTTGGCCGCGAACCAGCGCAGTTGGGTGACCGACTGCGTGCACACGGTGCGGTACGTGCCGGACTCCAGCTCCTGTGCCAGTTGGGGGCCGCCGAGGAAGACGCCGAAGACCAACGGCAGGGCGAGCATGGCCTGGAGAGGGCGGCGGAGTGGGAACTGGTACGTCCGCGTAAAGGAGTTGAGTTTGTGGGAGCAGTCGCCCGCCGGGATGGTCGTGCCCCGGCAGGCATCCACATGGCTCTGCGCAATGGCCGTCGTCATCTCCTGGTGGCGCACGATCGCGTACGCCGCCACGGCGGCCGCCGCACCGATGCCGATCCAGAACGCCAGCCGGTTCTGCCGCCAGACCAGCCAGGTCAGGCCCCGTAGCCGTAGCCATGGCATCCGACCCGAACTGGGCCTGGGTGAAAGGACGTCGGCGGTCATGCCGTCACCTCGTGGTGGGTGCCGGCGCGGGCCGTGGGTGTGATCAGCGGGGGTGCGTCGGCCGTGCGGAGGTGGGCCAGCAGGAGGTCCTCCAGGGTGGGGAGGGCCGGGTCGTTGTCCGCCGGGAGCGGGCCCCTCGGGCGGATCAGTGCCGTCGTACGGCCGCCCGTGCTGCGGGTCTCCACGGTCACCTGGCCGGGGAGCTTCGCCAGCCGGGCCGCGTGGGCGTCGGGGGCGGAGACGGTGCGGTGGGCGGCGATGAGTTCGGCCACGTCTCCGGCGAGTCTGACCGTGCCGTTGTCGATCAGGACCAGGAAGTCGCAGGCGCCCTCCAGTTCGGAGACCAGGTGGGAGGACATCACGACGGTCGAGCCGTGCTGAGCGGCCTCGGACATGAGCAGGTCCGTCATCCGGCGGCGGACCAGCGGGTCCAGGTCGGCCATCGGTTCGTCGAGCAGGAGCAGCCGGGGGCGTTTGCCCAGGGCCAGCGCGAAGGCCACGCGGGTGCGCTGGCCGCCGGACAGGGTGCCGACCCGGGCGTCCATCGGAATGTCTCCGGCGGCGATGATCCGCTCGGCGGTCTCCTGGTGCCAGGTCGGGTTCAGCTCGCGGCCGATCCGCAGGGTGTCGCAGACCCGGAAGCGCGGGTAGAGCGCCTTCTCCTGGCTGAGGAACGCGGTGTGCTGCCGGGCCTCGGCGGACCGGGCCGGGTGTCCGCCGAGCCGGATGGTGCCGGTGCTCGGCTCCAGCAGACCGGCGGCCAGCGAGAGCAGGGTCGTCTTGCCGGCGCCGTTCGGGCCGACCAGCGCGCAGACCCGGCCGACCGGCAGCCGGAACGAGCAGTCCCGCAGCGCCCAGCCACGCCGGTAGCGCCGGCCGAGGCCGACCGCCTCCAGTGCCGGATCAGTCATTGTGCTGCCGCACACGTGCGGCGAGGACCAGTACCGCGGCGCCGGCGAGCACCAGGGCCAGCCTGATCAGCGACGGGCCGTAGCCGGGGACTCCGAACCCCCAGGTCGTGAGATGGGCGTAGAGCCGCTGGGCGAGCGGCACTCCGCCGCAGAGCGCGAGCAGGGCTCCGGACAGCAGGAGGAGGTTCTTCTTCAAGGCCGAGCCTTCCATGAGGGATCCGATGTGACTCCCGGAACGCTAGGAGCGGCGGTCCCTGGGTGGCTTCGGCTCAAAGTCGGTGCTCTGACCTCGTCGTACGACCAAAGTCTCTAGACCAAAGTCTGTACGGCGGTGTGCGGCGGCCGATCTACATTTGTGGCTTGTGAGCGGTTACCGGCGTGAGAAGACCATCGACCTGGGCCTTGTGGTGCTGGCCCTGGTGCTGTCGGCCGCGCTCTCGCTGGTGCAGGTCAGGGGGGATCTGGCGCTGAGTCCGGGACTGGGGTCAGGCACCTGGCCGTTCGACCGGCCGGCCTTCTCGTCGCCGCTGCTCGGGTTCACCCGGGCGGTGAACCCGGTCTCCCTGATCGCCGTAGGGGCACTGTGGTGGCGCAGACGGTGGCCGACCGCTGTCGCCGTCGTGGCGATCGTCGCCGCGGTCCTCACCCCGGCCGTGGTGCCCCTGGTCGTGGCGCTCTTCACCGTCGCCGCCCTCAGGCCCGCGCGCACGATCCTGACCGTCGCCCTGCTGGCACTGCTGCCGATCCCCGTCCACTTCCTGAGCAGTCCCTACGTCTCCGGCGTGCCGATCGCCAACGCGGTGATCCTGGGGGTCCTGATCGCCGCCGCGGTCGGCTGGGGCCTGTTCGTCCGTTCGCTGAGCGAGCGCGCCGAACGGGCCGAGGCGGAGGCGGTGTTGCGGGCGCAGCGCGCTCAGCGCGAGGCGCGGGAGGACATCGCGCGGGAGATGCACGATGTGCTGGCCCACCGGCTGTCGCTGCTGAGCGTGCACGCGGGGGCGCTGGAGTTCAACGCCGGGGCGTCCGCGCAGGAGACCACCCGGGCCGCGGCCGTGATCCGGGAGAGCTCGCATCAGGCGCTGGAGGATCTTCAGGTGGTGCTGGAGGTGCTGCGGTCGCCGGGCGGGGGGCCTGTTGCGGACGGGACGACCCCGCGCACCCGGACCGGTCTCGCCGAAGTGCCCGGCCTGGTCCGGGAGTCGCGCGAGGCGGGGATGAAGGTCGACCTCGACATGGACGGCGTCGGAAGGGGCGCGGGGCCGACGGGGATCGCCGGGCTCGCCGCCTACCGGTTCGTGCAGGAAGGGCTGACGAACGCCCGGAAGCACGCCCCGGGTGCGCCGGTCAGGATCACGGTGGCGGGCGGCCCCGGCGACGGGCTCACCCTGGAGCTGAGCAATCCGGCCGGACCGGGTGGCCCGCGCGACGGCGTCCCGGGTTCCGGGCAGGGGTTGATCGGCCTCGCGGAGCGCGTCGCGCTGGCGGGCGGCCGGTTCGGTCATGGCGAGGACGGAGCGGAGTACGCGCTTCGGGCCTGGCTACCCTGGCCCGCATGATCCGTGTGCTGCTCGTCGACGACGACCCGCTGGTCCGCTCGGGACTCCGGCTGATGCTCAGCGGCGCCGACGACATCGAGGTCGTGGCCGAGGCGGCGGACGGCGGCGAGGTGCCCGCCCTGGTCGACGAGCACGCCCCCGACCTGGTGCTGATGGACATCCGGATGCCCGGCGTGGACGGCCTGAAGGCTACCGAACTGCTGCGGGCCCGGCCCGGCGCACCGGCCGTCGTGATGCTGACGACCTTCAAGGACGACGAGCAGGTCCTCGGCGCGCTGCGCGCGGGCGCGGCCGGTTTCCTGCTCAAGCACACCCCGCCCGCCGAGATCGTCGCGGCGGTACGCCGGGTGAAGGCGGGCGAGCCGGTGCTCTCCCCCGCCGTGACCGAGCAGCTCATCGCCCGGGTCACCCGGGGCGGCGACGGTACGGTCCCGCGCCGCCCGGAGGCCGCCGAGGCCCGCGTCCGCCTCGACCGGCTGGGCGACCGGGAACGCGAGGTCGCCGTGGCCGTCGGCCGGGGCAGGACCAACGCGGAGATCGCGGCCGAGCTGTACATGAGCGTGGCCACCGTCAAGGCGCACGTCTCCCACATCCTCACCAAGCTGGAACACACCAACCGGGTCCAGATCGCCCTGACCGTGCACTACGCCGGCCTGGTCTGAACTCCCGCACACGGAACGGACGGAGACGCCTCGTGACAGCCGGCCCGGCCCCTCACGGTTCCTGGGCCTCGCCGGTCACAGCGGACCTGGCATCACGCGGAATGACCGCGGGCCAGATCGCGGCACCCTCGTATCTCGGCTTCCAGGGCGAGGAGTTGTGGTGGATCGAACCCCGCCCGCAGGAGGACGGACGCTCGGCCCTGATGCGCGGGCGGCGCCCGGACGCCGACGCCGAGACCGTCCTGCCCGGGCCCTGGAACATCCGCAGCCGCGTGATCGAGTACGGCGGACGCCCCTGGGCCACGGCGGCCGATGACCTCGGCGTACTCGTGGTGTTCGTCAACTTCCCCGACCAGCGGCTGTACTTGTACCGCCCGGACACCGAGGGCGCCGGGCCCCAGCCCCTGACGCCGGTCTCCCCCGTCGGCGGCGGACTGCGCTGGGCGGAGCCGGAGGTGGACCTGGCGCGCGGCGCGGTCCGTTGCGTGCTGGAGGAGTTCACGGGTGAAGGGCCAAGCGACGTACGGCGGTTGATCGCACAGGTCCCGCTGGACGGCAGCGCGGCCGAAGACCGAGGCGCCGTACGGGAGTTGAGCGACGACCGGCACCGGTTCGTGTCCGGGGCCCGGGTCTCCCCCGACGGTTCACGGGCCGTGTGGCTCGCCTGGGATCACCCCCATATGCCATGGGACGCGGCCGAGTTGAAGATCGCCGAGGTCGGCGACGACGGGCGCCTCCAGCACGCCCGCGCGCTGCTCGGCGGGCCAGGAGACCCCGTGGCCCAGGCCGAATGGGCCGTGGACGGAACGCTGTTGGCCGCCTGCGAACGTACGGGCTGGTGGAATCTCCACCGCGTCGACCCCGAGACCGGCGCCGCGCGGATCCTGCACCGGGCGGCGGAGGAGTTCGCCGGCTCCCAACGGCTCGGCCTGCGCTGGTTCGCGCCCCTGGCCGACGGCCGGATCGCCGTGCTCCACGGCCGGGGAGCGCAACGCCTGGCCGTACTCGACCCGGCCGACGAAAGCCTCGTGGACGTGCCGGGCGGCCGGACCGAGTGGCTGCCGCATCTCGCCGTGTCGGGGACCCGGATCGCGGGCGTCGCGGCCGGCCGCGAGACGTCGTACGAGGTCGTGGAGGTGGACGCGGGCGCGCACGCGGCGGGCGCGGCCGGGCAGCCCACCACCGACACCGCCGGGCATCCCACCACCCTCACCGCCGGACAACTCACCCTCCGCGTGGCTGGACACCGGCATCAAGTCCCCGTGGACGCTTCCTACTTGCCGGAGCCAATCGCCCGCGTGTTCAAAGGCCCGGACGGCCAGGAGGTGCACGCCCACCTCTACGCCCCGCGCCACCCGGACCACACCACCGGCCGGTCACCGGACGACGGCCCCGCACCGTACGTGGTGTGGGCGCACGGCGGCCCCAGCCTGCGCGCGCCCCTCTCCCCGAACCTCGAAATCGCCTACTTCACCTCGCGCGGCATCGGCGTGGCCGACGTCAACTACGGCGGGACGCCCGGCTATGGGCGTGAGTACCGGGAGCGGCTGCGGGAGCAGTGGGGTGTCGTCGACGTGGCCGACTGTGCCGCTGTGGCACGGGAGTTGATCGACGAGGGTGTGGCCGACCGCGCCCGGCTGGCGATCCGGGGTTGCAGCGCCGGTGGTTTCACCGCGGCGGCGTCCCTGATCACCACCGACGTCTACGCCTGCGCGACCATGCTCTACCCGGTGCTGGACCTGGAGGTCCTCGCCGCAGGGGGTTCCCACGACTTCGAGTCGCACTACCTGGAGTCCCTGATCGGCCCCAACTCCGCTGATTCGGCGGCGCGTCACCGGGACCGCTCCCCCGCCGCCCACCCCGAACGCATCACCGTGCCCTTCCTCCTGCTGCAAGGAAGCGACGACCCCGTCTGTCCGCCCGCGCAGAGCCGGGCGTTCCTCGCGGGCGCGTCCGCCGTCCCGCACGCGTACCGCCTCTTCGAAGGAGAGGGCCACGGGTTCCGCCGCCGGGACACGATGGTCGCCGCGCTGGAGGCCGAACTCTCCTTCTACGGCCAGGTCTTCGGCTTCACTCCGCCCGACGTGCCGGTGCTGGAGCTGAGTACGGCCGGAGAGTCCCGCTGACACCCGTCACTGGGGGCCGGTTGCCAACCGCCGAGCCTCAACTCGGCTGCTTTCAGGCCGAGTTGCCCGTGACCGCCTTCGTCGTGGCCTGAAGCACCGCGTCCAGGACGCTCCGGGCCGGGTCCCCGTCGGGCAGCGCGCGGGCGATGGTGACCGCGCCGACCATCGACGCCACCGCGGTCCAGGCCCGCCGCTCCCGCTCGTCCGGCGGGCCCTGCATGGCGGGGGCGAGCAGGGCGACCAGGTCGAGCATGCGGCGCTGGTACACCTCGCGGACCGAGTCGCTCGCCCGGGACACGTCCGCGCTCAACGACGGCATGACACAGCCGTGGGCGACATCCCCGCGGTGGTCCTCGCCGAGGTACACACCGAGGAACTCCACGAGCCGGCGCCGCCGTTCGGCCGGGTCGGGGTCGTCGACCACGGCGAACTCGGCGCCGAGCTGGGCATCGACCACCTGCTCCAGGAACGCCTCCTTGCTGCCGAAGTTCGAGTACAGCGCCCCGGAGGTGACCTGGGCGGAGGCGGCGAGTCCGTCGACCCCGACGCCCTGGAACCCCTTCTCCTTCAGCGCCTGCGACGCCGCGGCCAGGATCGACGCCCTGGCCTGCTTCTTGTGGTCCTTCGGATACCGCATCGCGCGCCCTCGCCTGCCCTTCCTGGCCTTCCGGTCCACGGCCTTCCCGGCGTTCCGGTCGCCGACCCGCCTTGCGGTCCGGTCTACGACATCGTAGCGTAGCGGTCGTTATATAACGATCGCTACGCCATAGCTTCGCCCCCGGCCACCGGCGAAGCCCTGCACGAAATCCCACACAGCGTCCATGCACATGAAAGCGAGCACGATCATGTCCGCGACCCACACCGAAACCGTCACCCACAACGAGGCAGTCACCCGGACCGTCGACGTGGGCGGCACCCCCTTCGCCTACCGCGAGGTCGGCCCCACCACCGGCACTCCACTGGTACTCCTGCACCACTTCACCGGGGTGCTCGACGACTGGGACCCCGCTGTCGTCGACGGCCTGGCCGCCGCGCACCGGGTCGTCCTGGTCGACCTCAGGGGCGTCGGCGCCTCGGGCGGCACCACGCCCGACAGCGTCGAGGCCATGGCGGCCGACGCGATCTCCTTCATCCAGGCCCTCGGGCTGCCGGCGGTCGACCTGCTGGGCTTCTCGCTGGGCGGCATGGTCGCGCAGGAGATCGTGCAGCGGCGCCCCGACCTGGTCCGGCGGATCGTCCTGGCCGGCACCTCACCCGCGGGCGACGCGGGACCCGCCGACACCCTCACCGTCCTGCGGAACGCCATGGAGATCGCGGGCGCCGAGGGCAAGCACCCCAAGCACTTCCTGTTCTTCTCCCCCACCGCGGCGAGCCAGGCCGCGGCCGACGCCTTCCTCGGCCGCCTCGACCAGCGGACCCAGGACCGCGACACCGCCGTGACCGACGAGACCATCGGCGCCCAGGTGACCGCCCTGGCCAAGTGGGAGCGGGACAGCTCCAGCGCGGGCCTCGCGCACGTCCACCAACCCGTGCTGGTGGTCAACGGCGACGACGACACCATGATCCCGACGATCAGCTCGTTCAACCTCGCCGACCAGCTGCCCGACGCCGAGCTGAGCATCTACCCGGACTCCGGCCACGGCGCCCTCTTCCAGCACCACGAGCTGTTCGTCCGGCAGGTCCTGGACTTCCTGCGCGACTGACCGCCGAGCCGTTTCCCACGGCCGCTGGGGGTGTCCTCGTCCAGGACACCCCCAGCGGCAACTCCCGTGCCGTGCCCACCACTTACCGGTGAGCACCGCCCGCGCACCCGCACGAGGACTATGCTGCCGCACGGACGTCCCAGACCCCGGCGGCTTGTCGTAGCTCGACCCAGATGGTTGCGGGGAGCGGATTCTTCGTCCGTCGCCCGGCGCATCCCTGGAGGGATCCGGGTGGGTCCGCCGTCCTGGAGCGCAGGCCCTCGGACCCGTCCCCGTTCCCCCTCCGCCGAACGTACGCCCCCCGCCCGCAGCGCGGCCCGGGCGCCGGAACTCCCGTCGTCACCACACCCGTTGCCGGATGGTCCCCCGAACCGAGGCGTCATGCCCCGCACGCAGCTCACCGTAAACCGCCACGACCGAAGGACACGGGCACCGACCACCCCGGCCCCGGTCCTCGACCTCTCCGGGGACGCACGGTGACCGCCCGGTCGGCCCGGATCCAGGTACTGGTCGCCGAGCAGGCGGCGCGGCGCGGTGGGCGGGCCGGGGTGGTGGACGTGTGCACCGCGGCCGTGGCCGCGCTCCCCGTCGGCGGGGCGGGGCTGTCCGCGATGTCCCGCACCGCCGCGAGCCATCCACTGTGCTGCACCGACGACATCAGCGAGCAACTGGAGGAACTGCAGCTGACGTTGGGCGAGGGGCCGTGCGTGGACGCGTTCCTGGACGGTGCGGCCGTCCTGACACCGGACCTCCTCACGGGTCAACTCCAGGACCGCTGGGCCGTGTTCGCGGACGCGGCCCTGGAGGCCGGGGCACGCGCGGTGTTCGCGCTCCCCCTGCAGGTGGGCGCGATCAGCCCGGGAGTCCTGGACCTGTACGCCGACGTGCCGACCGTACTGAACGGCGAACAGCTGGCCGACGCCCTCGCGTTCGCCGATCTCGCGACGCTGCTCCTGCTCGACGCCCGGATCGACGGGTCGGGCGGGCCGTCCGCCCAACACGCCCCGGCGGACCGGGACTTCGGGACCCTGGACGGATACCGCGCGGAGATCGACCAGGCCACCGGCATCCTCACCGTCCAACTCGGCATCGGCATCGACGAGGCCTTCGTACGGCTGCGCGCGCACGCCTATATGCGGGGGCGCCGGCTCGCCGACGTGGCCGCCGACATCGTGGCCCACCGGCTCCGCTTCTCCCCGCACGCCGAGCCGGACCAGGACGACCGGTCCGACGAGGACACCTGACGCGTCTGCGCCGGCCGACCGACGTGCCGCACTTCCCGCCCCCTCCCGCCCCCTCCCGGCGGAACCCGGTCCCCAACGAAGGTGACACGATGAATCAGCAGCTCCTGGCCAAGACCTTCGTCGAACTGGCGGACAACCTGGTCGCCGACTTCGATCTGATCGACTTCCTGCGCCTGCTCACCGACCGCTGCGTGGGCATGCTCGGAGCCGACGCGGCGGGCGTGCTGCTCGCGGACCGCGACGGCGAACTGCGCGTGATGGCGGCCTCCGACGAACAGGTGCGCCTCCTGGAACTGTTCCAGCTCCAGAACGACGAGGGCCCCTGCCTGGAGTGCTTCCGCTCCGGCGCACCCGTGGTCGTCCCCGATCTGACCCGGGAGGCCGAGCGCTGGCCGCGCTTCGTCACGACGGCCCACCGCAGCGGTTTCACCGCCGTGCAGGCGCTGCCGATGCGGCTGCGGGACGAGGTCGTCGGCGCCCTCAACCTCTTCCGGGCCGCCCCCGGCCCGTTCGACCCGGCGGCCACGCTGATCGCCCAGGCCCTCGCCGACGTAGCCACCATCAGCCTGCTCCAGCAGCGCTCCAGTCACCTCAGCGCGATCCTCAACGAGCAGCTCCAGACCGCCCTGAACAGCCGCGTCCTGATCGAACAGGCCAAGGGCAAACTCGCCGAACGCCTCGGCGTCGACATGGAGCGCGCCTTCACCGCCCTGCGCGGCTACGCCCGCGCGCACAACCGGCGCCTGTCGGACGTGGCCCGCGCCTTCGTGGACGACTCCGAGCCGCTGCCGGGCCTGGGGTCGTGAAGTAGCTGCGGCTGGGGTCCTGACCTGCCGCTCTACGGTCCGGACGGCCGCCGCCGCTATGAAGTGACGGCGGCTGTCGTGGCCACCGGGTAACGGTGGACCGGTGGCAGGCCGGGCAGCAACCCCGGCCAGACCGTGTCGATGACATGCGCGCTCGGTGTGAACAGCGGCTGGGCCAGGGTGGGCAGATCGGCGACCTCGTGCCACTCCCAGCGGTGGATCAACTGCGGTTCGGTGACGGTCGGTTGACCGGTCCACGAGGTGATCCGGACGGCTCCCGTCAGCCGGGGCATCCCGTGCGTGGAGTCCATCAGCAGGGCCAACAGCCGCGCGCCGCCCGGGATCGGGTCCGCCTTCAGGCCTGTCTCCTCCTCCAACTCCCTTACGCCCGCCTCCAGAAAGCCCTCGCCGGGGTCGTTCTTGCCACCGGGCAACTCCCACACCCCGCGCACCGACCAGCCCAGCAGGATCCGCCCCGCCGGGTCCGTCACGACGACACCGGCGCCGGTGAGGGCGTGCGGCGAGGGCCGCTTCTTGCCCGCGCAGGTGACGGCCCCGGGAACGGGATCACGCAGGACGACGAACGCGAGCCCGTCCGCGTCGAACCGCCCGGCCACCGCCCAACTCCCGCACAGCGCACGGATCTCCTCGTCGTCCAGGGAGATGGAGCGCCTGCCGTCTCCTGCCTCCTCCGCGACGGGCGTGATGACACAGACGACACCACCGGGTCGCAGCCGCTCCCGCGGCCGGTTCATCACCCGGGTGCGGTCGTGCACGAAGGCCCAGCTGAGACGGAAGGTGATCAGGTCGTAGGCGGGATGCGGCAGGGCGTCGAGGCTGTCGCGCTCGATGTCCAACAGGTGGTGGTTCACGGCCGAGTTGGCGGCGGCGGGCTGGTCTTCGGCGCGAGCACGGGCGAGGGCGGCGGGCTCGAAGTCGACGGCGTCGACCTCGTACCCCGACTCGGCCAGATGACGGGCGAGTTCACCCAGCCCGCAGCCGACGTCCAGGGCGTATCCGCCACCCTCGGGGGCCGGCGCGTGCTCGGCGAGCAGCGCGCGTTCGGAGTCACGGAGCGGGCTGAAGGTGTTGCCGTCGGCGTAGTGCGCGTCCCATGCGTCGGTCACGGGGTTCTCCCTGCGAGGTGGTGATCGGTCAGCGGTCGTTCGAGAGGGCGAGGAGTTCGGCGAACAGGCCGCCGCCATGGGCGAGTTCGTCGTACGTACCCTGTTCGACGATGCGACCGTGCCGCATGACCACGACCCGGTCGGCGATCTTCGTGTTGACCAGTTGATGGGTGACCACGATCGTCATCCGGCGGGCGGCGATCGCCTTGATCTGTTCGAGGATGGCGTGTTCACCGCGCGCGTCCATCTGACTGGTCGGCTCGTCCAGGATCAGCAGGTCCGGCTGCCGGTACAGGGCCCGCGCACAGGCCAGCCGCTGCCACTGCCCGCCGGACAGTTCGGTACCGCCCCACAGCTCGCGGGCCAGCAACGTGTCCAGCCCGTACGGGAGTTCCTCCACCGACTCCCGCAGTCCTACGGCGTCCAGCGCCTCCCAGACCAACAGGTCGTCCTGCGTCCGGGGCTGGCCGAGGGTGACGTTGTCGCGGACGTTGAGGGGCCACTGGGCGAAGTTCTGCGGCACCAGTCCCGACAACTCCCAGAGCGTGTCCGGGGCGAGACCCGCGAGGTCGTGCCCGTTCCAGCTGACCGTGCCCTTGTCGGCGAGGAAGATGCCCGCGAGGAGCCGGGTCAGCGTGGACTTCCCGGAACCGTTCTCGCCGACCACGGCGAGGATCTCCCCGCGCCGCACGGTCAGCGAGACCCCGGCCACCGACGGGATCTCCTTGCCCGGGTAGCAGTAGACGGCCTCGTCGAGCCGGATCTCCTCGACCGGTTGACCCGGCCCCAACTCCCCTCGCCTCGGGGCGCGTTCGTCGGCGAAGGCGAGGAAGCCCTCCAGGTCGGCGAGGTAGAGGGCGGTGTGGAACATCGCGGCGCCGTAGATGACGAGTTGGCCGAGCGCGGCGAGGGTGGACTGGACGGCGACGACCGCCGTGGCGGCGATGGCGGGTTCGACGCGGCCGGTGGCGGCCAGCCAGGCGAGCGCGGCCCAGGTCGCGATGAGGAAGACACCGCCGATCGCCGAACTGGCCAGCACGATCCGCAGCATCCGCGGCGCCACGTCCAGGACCCGGCGGTCGATGCGTTCGGAGATCGTCCGGTGCCAGAAGCCGAGGTAGGGGACCATGCCGTTGGCGCGGATCTCGTCGGAGAACTTCGGGCTGGTCACCCAACCCCGCATGTTCTGGCGGACGTTGCGGTCGCCGATGTTGGCGTAGTGCGTCTCGTACTGGACCTTCGCGTGCAGGATCGCGCCCACACCGGCGGGCACGACCGCGAGCAGCAGCAGGGGCAGCATCAAGGGGTGCAGCACGGACAGCACCCCGCTCGCGCTGACCATCCGGACCACGGCGGCGGTGAAGCGCGTGGCGTCCTGCACCATCACATGGCCCCGGATCACCCCCATCTCCGCGGCCTCCTGCCGGTCCGCGAACCCGTCCTCGGCCCGCGCGGCGGCCTCCACCCGGCAGACTGCCTCGACCAGGGAGCTGTCCGCCGCCGTGGTCAGCCGCGGGGTGATCCGCCCGTCCGCGTACGAGGACAACGCGCTCGCGACCCGGCCGACCGCCGCCGCGACGGCGATGACCAGCAGCGCGGGCAGCGCCTGATGCAGCCGGTCGCTCACGGGCCCGGCGGCCAGCACCGAGCGCATCACCCGCGCGGTGGACAGCAGCAGCACCACGGCGGCGGCGCCGACGGCCAGTTGGCAGCCGGCCAGGAGGAGGACTGCGGACCGGTCGATGGCCCACGCCATCCGCGCGGTCTGCGCGAGTACCGAGGGCAGCCGCGCGCAGAGTTTCCCGAACTCGGCCTCGGCCAGCGGGTTCTGGGCGTGTCGGCCCTCGTAGCGGATCTCGGCGGGCTGGGGTGGCGGCACGCGCATGGCGGTCCCGGGCAGCGGTGCCCGGCCGGTCGTCCCGGCGCTCATCGGGCCGTGCTTTCGGCACGGCGGGGCGTCAACTGCCGTTCGGGCAGGTGGTGTTCGAGCTGAGTCATACGGCAGCCTCCCCCGACGGCTCCCGCGCCAGCCGCACGACCGCCGGCCGTGTGCAGGGCGGTCAGGCAGAGCAGGGCGCGCTTCTCCTCCGGGATGAGGCGGCGGCCGTAGCCGGTGAAGAAGGCGGTTCTCAGGCGGGGTTGTCCGGCCCAGGGTCCGCAGGCCAGCGGGACGAAGTCCTGGACGACGGGGGCGAACCGGGCCCGCTCGAAGGCGATCAGCGCGAGGGGTTCCCGGGTGCCGGACCACCGCAGGGTGTGCTCGTCGACGTGGCCGTGGATGTAGCCGAGCGGGACCCGCCCCACGGTGCGGAGTTCGGCGGCGCGGGCCAGCACGAACTCCCTTTCCGCGGGCGTCATTTGGTCCCCGGCCGCGTGGACGCTCCGCTCGGCGCTGTCGGCGGTGCGGCGCAGTGCCTGGGCCGCTTCCTCGCGGGCCGCGGGGGTCAGTTTTCCGGCCTGGTGCAGTTGGGCGACGAGGGCGCCGGCCTTGCGGTGGACGGTCTCCAGCGCGGCGCCGGTCGCCCTGAGGTCGCTCAGCGGGGTGCCGGGGAGGGCGGTCATGAGCAGGGCGAGGTGCTGGGCCGAGGTCGCGGTGAGGCGGGGTGCGCGGCCGGGGCCGAGGTAGGAGACGGCGTGCCGGTGGGCGAAGGTCTCGCGGGTGAAGGCGAGGGGGGAGGCGGCGAGTTTCACGCAGAAGCGCCGGCCGCTATCCGGTCGTGTCGTCACCTCCCACACGCGCGAGGGGTGGGCGGCGGAGGCGTCGCCGAGGCAGGTGAGGGGGCCGATGACGGATTCGGCCCAGGCCCGGACGGGGTCCGGCAGTGTGGTCGCTCCGGTCATGCCCCCCACCTCGGTGCGCGTCGTGACGTATCCGCGTCGGCGGCGGCCGTGGCGTCAACCTCGTGCATCGCGGGCGGGAGCGGGACCGCGGCCGTGGGGGTGCGATGTTCGAACGCGAGCGGGACGAGGGCGGGGACGGGCACGGGATTCATGGCAACCTCCTGCGGTCGGCGCGGTGACTCGGTGCCAGAAGAACGTGCCTGATCACGATGCCGTCACGGGTGCGGACGGGCGAACCGTCGGACGAAAGTTCGAGGACGCGGGTGCCGCCCTAGGGGCCCCTGGGAGGTGTGGTCACGATCCGGTGTTCGATCGGCCGTACCGGGAGCCGTCACCTGATCGAGGGATTGCCGGACAGCACTGAACCGTCCCGGTGGCGCGGGGGACCGGCCACCGGGACGGTGCGTCGGGCGGGCTGTTCAGCCACGCGGCGCGGTCAGGCCGGGGCGCCGACCGGGAGGTCCGACGCGTCGTCGGGGCGGACCTCGCCGTCCTCGTCGATGTCCGGGGGGATCGTCGACAGGGCGCTGGAGTGGAGGTCCTTCGTGCGGAGCATGGTGAAGCCGATGACCGCGGCGACGAAGCCGAGGATCGCGCTGAGGGTCATCGCTCCGTGGAAGGCGTTCATGAACGCCTCCTGTCCGGCGGCCAGTACCTTCTCGCGCAGCGCGTCCGGGGCGGCCTTGACGACGGCGTCGAGGCCACCGGCGCTGATGCCGTGGGCGGCGCTCTCCACGGTGTCGGCGCCGAGCTGCTTCCCTACGGCCGAGGAGGTGAAGTCCTGGGTCACGGTGTGCTGGAAGTAGGCGCCGATGCCGGCGATGCCGACCGCGATGCCGACCTGCTGGAAGGTCTCGTTGATGCCGGACGCGACACCGGACCTGGCCGGTTCGGCGACCCCGATCGCCAGGGCTGCGCGGGCCGGGTTGAAGGCGCCCATGCCGAAGCCGGAGACGACCAGCGCCGGGACGAGCACGGTCCAGGACGAGTCGGCCTCGGTCAGGTTCAGACACAGGATGCCGATGGCCATGACCAGGGTCGAACCGCCCAGCAGGATCCGGAAGGGGGCCTTGCCGATGAGGCCGCCGCCGAGCGCACCGGCGACGAACATCGCGCCGGTCAGCGGCAGGAACCGTAGACCCGTCCCCCACGCGTCGACGTGCAGCATGTTCTCCAGGTAGCTGGTCTCGAAGAACACCGAGGGCAGGGCGCCCGCGTTGCCGATCATCGCGACGAGGGAGATGCCGACGAAGGTCGGGCTGCGGAAGAACTCCGGGTCGATCAGGGCGCGTTCACCGAGCCGGCGCTCGATGGCGACGAAGACGACCAGGAAGAGGACGCTCGCGGCGTAGAGGCCGAGTGTGCTGCCGCTGGTCCAACCCTCCACCGGGCCGCGGATGGTGGCGTACACCAGGGCGCCGAGCGCGAGGCTGAAGGTGCCGAGGCCGGCCCAATCGGTGGGGTGGGCCCGGGTGTTGAGGGACTCGCGGACGCGCAGCGCGCCGATGAGGAGGGCGAGCACGCCGACCGGCACGTTGATGTAGAAGATCCAGCGCCAGGACAGCGCGTTGATCAGCGAGCCGCCGATGAGCGGTCCGGTGGCGACGGCGAGACCGACGGAGGCGCCGAACGCGGTGAAGGCGGTGGCCCGTTCCTTGCCGTGGAACTCATGGCTGAGCATCGCCGGGCCGACCGCGAACATGATGGCCGCGCCCACCCCCTGGACGGCCCGGAACCAGCTCAACTCCCCTGCCCCGTCGGCCAGTCCGCAGGCCAGGGACGCGGCGGTGAAGACGGCGAAGCCGACCTGGAAGACCTTCTTGCGGCCGATCCGGTCGGCGAGCGAGCCCGCCGCGACGAGGAAGATCGCCAGGGTGAGGGCGTAGGCGTCGAACACCCACTGGAGGTCGGCGAAGCCGCTGTCCAGGCTCTTGTGGATCTGCGGCAGCGCGATGGAGACCACGCTCAGGTCGAGCATCAGCATGAACGAGCCCAACGCGACGATCCCGAGTGTCCACCACCTAGTGGGAGACGGTGCGCGTTCTGCGGACATGCGGGGACCTTCCAATCAGCAGGAACTTGGACCTTAGGATCTGTAGATGATGGAAATCTAGATGATTGGAAAGTCGTGAGTCAACGTGCGAGCCAATGCCGCCGGGCACGACGAAGCCCGCGGCACCGGTCGGCACCACGGGCTTGCGGGAATTCGAGGTTGTGCTACGTCAACTCACGGACGGCGTACGTCAGTCCGCGCAGACCGACGCGGGCCAGCGGCCGGCCATCAGCGTGCCGAGCATCTTGCGCAGCACCCCGCGCTCGTCCTCGGAGAGGGCGCCGAAGAACGCCGACTCGACCTTCGTGGCCACCCGGTCCGCCGTCGCGAGGGCCTCGCGGCCGCTCTCGGTGAGGATCAGGTTGTAGCGGCGCCGGTCGGCCGGGTTGCGGCGGCGCTCCACGTACGCGGTGCGCTCCATCTCGTCGATCACCGTCACGACCGTGGTCGGATCGAGGTTGAGCAGCCGGCTCAGATCCTGCTGGGAGAGCTCGGGCCCACCGGCCAGCGCGGCCAGCACGAAGAAGTCGCGGATGCGCATACCGACCGCGCCCAGCGCCTTCTCCACGTCCTCCACCAGCACCAGCCCCGCCTTGTGGAGCAGATAGCCGGGACGCTCGGCGATGAGGAAGTCCTCCCGGGGGAACACCCCGTACTGCTCCGTGCCACCGGTGCGCACCATGAGCCGACTCCTTCGATCGTCGCAATCTCCACCATCGAAGATACAACGTTCTCAGCGTGATCCGGCAGGCGCCGTCCGATGCGCCACAGCGCCCCCGTCGGCGGAATCCAGCCCTTTCCGGACTGGAGTACCGTGGCATTACCGAGCGCACCTCGCACGCCGTCAGCCGTTTCGGCGTCGCCCTCGGGGAACGGCAACGCCGGAGCGCTTCGTGTTCCGGCCGGAAATGAGCCGCCCCACATGAGCCTGATGAGTCTCGGAGTACTGCACTCCTCCCGCAAGGAGAACGAGTTCCGTCTGCCCCTGCACCCGCGCCACCTGGAGCGGATCGCGCCGGACATCCGGGAGAGAATCTTCCTCGAACAGGGCTACGGCGAGCGGTTCGGCATCGCCGACCACGCGCTGCGGCCCCTCGTCGGCGGACTCCGATCCCGTGAGCGACTGGTCGCGGAGTGCGACATCATGCTGCTGCCCAAGCCCATGCACGAGGACCTCGCCGAGCTGCGCGAGGGCCAGGTGCTGTGGGGCTGGCCGCACTGCGTGCAGGACGAGAAGACGACGCAGATCGGTATCGACCGGCGGCTGACCCTCATCGCCTGGGAGGCCATGAACCACTGGACCTCCACGGGCGCCTTCAGCGTCCACGTGTTCCACAAGAACAACGAGCTGGCCGGTTACTGCTCGGTCCTGCACGCCCTCCAGCTCGGCGGGCTGACCGGAAGCTACGGCCGCCGGCTGCGCGCGGTGGTCATAAGCTTCGGCGCCACGGCACGCGGCGCGGTCACGGGCCTGGGCGCGATGGGCGTCTCCGACGTCACGGTGCTCACGCAGCGCGCGGCGGCGGCCGTGGCCTCGCCGATGCCGTCGGTCGTGATGGGGCACTTCGAGGAGCAGGAGGACGACCCGACGCGCCTCCAGGCGGCCACCGGGCTCGGGCCCGTGCCGCTCGCGCAGTATCTGGCGGGGTTCGACATCGTCGTCAACTGCGTTCTGCAGGACACCGACGCGCCGCTGATGTTCGTCAACAACGAGGAACTCGCGCTGTTCCAGCCGGGGACCTTCTTCATCGACGTGGCCTGCGACGAGGGCATGGGCTTCGCCTGGGCCCGGCCGAGCGGCTTCGGCAACCCGATGTCCACGGTCGGACCGGGCTGCCACTACTACGCCGTCGACCACAGCCCGTCCCACCTGTGGAACTCCGCGACCTGGGAGATCAGCGAGGCGCTCCTGCCGTATCTGCGTACGGTCATGAGCGGACCCGGGGCGTGGGACGACGACGTCACCGTGCGGAAGGCCATCGAGATCCGGGACGGTGTCGTCCAGAACCCGAAGATCCTCTCCTTCCAGCACCGGTCGGCCGCCTACCCGCACAGCCCCGAGGCACTACGGCCTGAAGGCAATGGGGTAAGGCGGCCTGACGGCAGGGCAGTTGACGGCCCAGTGGTGGTCTAGGGCCTGTCCGGCGGATCCTGTCGCAGACGCGGGGCCTGGCGCGCCCATCTGCGGCGTTGTCGTCACTCGCCGACGCTCCGCGTCGACTCCCTCCTCCGCCTTGCAGCTGCACGCGCCAGGCCCCGCTCACCGGCACTGGTCAGTCACCGTTTCTTTCCTGCGACCTGATCCGCCGGACAGGCCCTAGCTCCGGTTGACACCGGTGGCCACCGCGTGGCCGATGAAGAGGTAGACGAGGGCGGGCAGGCCGTAGTTGACGACAGTCCGCCAGTCCGCCGAGTGGATGGTGAACAGGTTGTGCGACCAGCCCGATAGCCAGTCGGCCGCGTTGTGGACCCAGTCGACCGAGTTGTTCGCGGTGTTGGCGTCGAACAGATAGAGAGCGATCCACAGGATCAGGATCAGTGCCGCGATGTCCGCGATGACGGAGATGACCGTCCCCGCGGGGCTTCCGCCGTAGCGTCTGGACATGTTCAACGGGTGGCCCGGAACGCCGAGTTGAAACCTCTCGGTGTTCCGGTGCCGTCAGCGGCGGGCCAGTTGGCGCTCGCCGCCGGCACCCGGCTGGTACGGCAGGCCGTAGTGCTTGAAGATCCCTTCCTCCTGCTCGGCGGGCAGCACGTCGTCCGTCCCGATCGAGGGGGCCTGCTTCACCAGGGCCTTGGGATACCCGACCTTCACGTAGTCCGGCCCCACGATCGCGTCGTCCAACGGCACGAAGACCAGCCGATGCCGCGTGGGCAGCCCGACCCGGACCGTCGCCATGGCCGGCTCGTCGGTGGCGGTGTCCACATACACCGCCTCCAGCACCCCGATCTTGTGCGACTCCGCGTCCACGACGTCACGCTCCCGCCACTCCCGGACATCGGCTGACCGAATCATGACCTTCTCCTTCGGACGGCGCGTCCACCAGCGGGATCCGGAGCGGTATCCCGGGGTCCGGGCCGGGCCCAGACCCGGCTCCACCAGCGTAGTCCCCACCACAGGACGCGCACAGTGATCGGGGGCGACGGCTTGCGGACACGGAGGCCGGAGCGGAGGGCCGAGCGGAGAGCCGTCGGACGAGGGCGCGTCTCGCGCATCGGCGCCGGATCGCCCCGCGGCTCGACGCGCTCCGTGCGGGCACCTTTCCGCCGCCCGCCGCCCGCCGCCACCGCCCACCCGGACCGCGCAGGGCCGGTTCGGTCGGCTCGCCCGGTAAAATAGGCCTCTTACCCGCCCGGTGGGCCGGTCGGCGTCGTCCTCGCCCAGGAGGACACGAAAGAGAGATGACCATGGCCCCCGCCATCGACCCCGCCCTCGTCCGCGGCCTGCTCGCCGCGCAGTTCCCGCAGTGGGCCCAACTGCCCCTGAAACACCTCGAACCCGCCGGTTCGGACCACGTCATCCACCGCCTCGGCGACACCATGTCCGTACGGCTGCCCCGGAGCGACTGGGCGGACGGCGAGGCCGTCAAGGAACACACCTGGCTCCCCCATCTCGCACCCCAACTCCCCCTGGCCGTACCGGAACCGCTCGCCCTCGGCACACCCGGCCGCGGCTACGCGTGGCACTGGTCCGTCACCCGCTGGCTCGACGGGACCACGGCGACCGCGGACGGCCTCGCCGACCCACATCTCGCGGCCGCTCAACTCGCCGACTTCCTACGGGCGTTGCAGCGCATCCCGGCCGCCGACGTCCTGGCCCCCGGACCTCACCCCGAGCTGGCCCGTCCCCCACTGGCCACCCGCGACCGATCGACCCGGGCGGCGATCGAGGCCGTGGACGGCGTCTTCGACACGGCCGCCCTGACCGAGGTCTGGGACAGCGCGCTCGACGCCCCCGCCTGGGACCGCGAACCGGTCTGGTGCCACGGGGACTTCCACGCGGGCAACCTGCTCACCGTCGACGGCCGTATCTCCGCCGTCATCGACTTCGGCGGCCTGAGCATGGGCGATCCCGCCTGCGATCTGGTCATCGCGTACACCCTGCTGTCGGCCACGACCCGCCCGCTCTTCCGCACCGCGCTCGCCCTGGACGACGCCACCTGGACACGCGGCATGGGCTGGGCCCTGACCACCGCGCTGAACGCCTACACACGGGTCGCGGCCACCGAACCCCACGTCGCCCGGCAGAGCACCCGTCAGCTCACCGAGGTCCTCACCGAGCACGCGGCACGCCGCACCTGAGAGTCACCCCAACAGGCAGGCCGGCGCCCGTAGTTCGGAATGAAGCGGGAGCCGGACCCTGAAGGTGGCCCCTCGTCCGGGCGTCGAGTCGATCTCGACCCGCCCCGCGTGCGCACTCACCAGGGAGTCGACGATGGCCAGCCCCAGCCCGGCGCCCCCGGTGGCACGCGTACGGGACGTGTCGGCGCGGTAGAAGCGCTCGAAGATGTGGGCGGTCTGGGCAGGGGTGAGTCCCGGCCCCTCGTCCGCGACCTCCAGGACCGCGTCCTCGCCGACCGTGCCCACCCCGATGCGGATCGCGGTGCCGGGCGGGGTGTGGGCGACCGCGTTGCCGACGAGGTTGGTCACGACCTGGCGCAGGCGGGCCTCGTCGGCCAGGGCGGGAGCCGAGGCGGGGGCGCCGACGCCACCGGGGCCGGTGAGGGCGACCGGCCGGGTCGAGTCCAGGGCCCGTACGTCGTGCAGGGCGTCGGCGGCGAGGGTGCGCAGGTCGGTGGGGGCGAGTTCGAGGGCGGGACCGGAGTCGCCGGTGGTGCCCAGACCGCGCTCGTCGAAGCGGGCCAGCAGCAGCATGTCCTCCACCAGCCGGGCGAGCCGGTCCGACTCCCGCGCGATACGGGCCATCGTGGCGTCGATGTCCTCCCGGTCGGAGACCGCGCCCATGCGGTGCAGATCCGTGAGGCCCTTGATCCCGGCCAGCGGGGTACGCAGCTCATGGCTGGCGTCGGCGACGAAACGGGTCATCCGCGCCTCGGACTCCGCACGCGCCGCGAACGCGGTCTCCACCTGGGCGAGCATCCCGTTCAGGGCGGTGGCGAGCCGGCCCATCTCCGTGTGCGGGCCCGCCAGTTCGGGGACGCGGCGGGACAGGTCACCGGCGGCGATCTCGGCCGCCGTCTGCTCGATCCGGGTCAGCGGGCGCAGTCCGGACCGCACCGCGAACCACCCGGCGAGGCCCAGCACCACGAGCAGCCCGAGCCCGGTGGTCTCGTAGATGTGCCACATCC
Organism: Streptomyces sp. N50; assembly: GCF_033335955.1. Taxonomy (GTDB): domain Bacteria; phylum Actinomycetota; class Actinomycetes; order Streptomycetales; family Streptomycetaceae; genus Streptomyces. The sequence continues at coordinate 6,514,177 of NZ_CP137549.1, read as the reverse complement.
GGTCCACCGTGCCGTCCACCTGGCTCATCGACGCCGACACGATCACGCTGCCGCCCGCGCCACCGCCCACGGCACCACCGCCCGGCAGCGTGACACGGGGCACCCGGGGCACGGCGATCGACCGCCACCGGGTGCCGCCCGAGGTACCGGCCGTGGTGAACGCCCTGCCCGCGCGGGCGGCTACGGCGGACGCGTCCAGCCCGGGCAGGTCGGGCCCCGACGCGTCATCGGTGCGTTTAGGCCCGGCGAGCGAGTCGATGCTGCTCTCGACGACGCCGTCCTTGTCCACGTACGTGATGACCGGGTTGCCCAGCACCTCCGTACTGAAGTCGGTGAGTCCCGGGGGCATCTTCCCGTCGGCCCCCGTCTTCGCCACGGTCGGCGGAAGCGCCGCGAACACCTGCGCTGAGGCCCGGAGTTGGGCGTCGACGCGGTCCCGCATGTACGCCCGCAGCGCGTTCCCGGTGACGAGGCTGAACGCGGTGAACCCGGCCGTCAGCAGCACCACGGCGATCAGCAGCACCCGGCTCCGCAGCGAGGCCCGCGCCCAAATGACACGCGGCCCAAGCGACTTGGCGCTCATGTTCGCGGCCCGCGCAGGACGTACCCGACGCCGTGCACCGTGTGGATGAGCTTCGGTCCGCCGTTGTCCAGCTTCCGCCGCAGATAGCTGATGTACGTGTCGACGATCCCGGTGTCGCCGCCGAAGTCGTACTCCCACACCCGCCCGAGGATCTGCGCCTTGCCGACCGTGCGCCCGGCGTTGGTCATCAGGTAGTGCAGCAGCCGGAATTCGGTCGGCGAGAGCCGTATCGGCTCGCCCGCGCGGGTCGTCTGGACGCCCTCCGGGTCGAGTTCGAGATCGGCGACCCGCAGCAGCGCCGAGGGGTCACCGCTCGTGCGGCGCAGCACCGCGCCGATCCGGGCGATCAGCTCCTGGAGGTCGAAGGGCTTGGTGACGTAGTCGTCGCCGCCCAGGACGAGCCCCTCGATCTTGTCCTGCGTGGCGTCGCGGGCGGTGAGGAACACGACCGGGATGTGCCCCGCGCGCGAGTCCGCGCCCCGCTGCTCCCGCAGCCGCCGTATCACCTCGAAGCCGTCCATGTCGGGCAGCATCACGTCCAGCAGGACCAGATCCGGCGAGACGGCACGGGCCCCGTCCAGCGCCTCCTGCCCGGTGGCGGCCGCGGCGACCGTGAACCCCGCGTGCCGCAGCGCCGCGCACAGCAGCTCCCGTACGGTCGGCTCGTCGTCCACGACCAGCAGGTTCACGTCCGTGGTGGTGGGCCGGGAGAGGTGCGGTCCGGCGCGCTCAACGGTTGCCAAGGGGTGCCTCCAGGGTGCCGGGATCGGTTCCCGGCGCCGGGGCGTGTGAGGACGCGGCCGACGGGGACTTGCGCGCGAGGATACGGCGGGGGGATGTCATTCCTCCGTAAAGGTCCGCTGTGCGCAGCAGGCTCCCCAGGAAACCGGCCACGCCTCCGGCGAGCAGCCCGAACACCACCGTCCACAGCACGCCGCCGCTCAACTCGGCCCGCGTACCGCCCATTTCACTCCCGAACATGCTGACCCCGAAGTGCCCGGACGCCCCGGCCAGCCAGGCCGCCGACCCCAGCACGACCGCCGTGACGACCCCGAAACGCTCGGCCGTCCCGAGCTGCCGGGCCAGCGGACCGTCGTAGCGATGCAGCGGGCGGCTGTGTGCGGGGACCGTGTTCCGGGCGGCTACGAACGCGCAGGTCAGGAGGATGACGGCGGTGACGATGAGCGCCCCGAGCCACAGGGGCCAGCCGCCCGCCGACAGACTCCTGAGGTGCTCGGTACGGTCCTGCTGCTGCGCGCCGGCCTGCTGTCCGCCGCCGCCCAGGGCGCCCATGATCGAGGCGAGCGGGTTGCCGCCCTGGCTCTGCACCGGGTGCGTCGCGGCGGTCCAGGGCGCGCCCACGCCCAGGGTCAGCAGCACGGCCAGCGCGTTCGGCGCGAGCAGCAGCACCCCACCGGCCACGGTCCCTACCCGCCCACCGACCACCACCCCGACGAACGTCACCAACGCCATCGGTACGACGACCAGCACCAGGAGGGTGCGTACGACCGCGGAGAGACCCGGCGCCCAGCCCGGCCGCACCCGGTCCACAGCCCCGCCCAACGGCACCCGTACCCGGCGGCTGACCAGGCACCCCAGCGCGAGCACGACGGCCACCCACACCAGGGCGCCGAGCGCGGTCGCGCCGACGTGGACGTCGTAGGACATGGTCGTGTCCTGCGCGGCCCCGCCACTGCTCCCGCCGAGCATCCCGCCGAGCGCGCCCATCGCGCCACCGCCGGCGCCGCTCGCCCCGGCACCCTGCGCCCCGCCGCCGAGCCCGCGGCTCATCGCCGAGGCGGGCAGGCTGAACGTCCCGTGCGCGAGGGTGGCGACCAGTACGAACGCGACCAGTGCCGCCGCTCCGGCACCGGCGGCTCGCGCACCCAACTCCCGTGCGGTGAACGGACGTTGTCGCAACCGCCGGGAGAACACCAGCCACAGCACCACGGACCCGACGAGTGTCACCCCGAGCGGCGCGACGTCGGCGGCCCCGCTCATCGACGGGCTCATGCCGCCACCACCGCCGCCGAAGAGTCCGGACAGTATCGAACTCATCGACCCCGAACCGCCCGTACTCCCACCGGAGTTGACGGAGGCCGCACTCACCGAGCCACCAACCGCCATGGCGGCCAAGGCCATTGCCATCGTGCCCAGCGACCCAGCCGAACCCGCCCCCAGCAGCCACAACGCGAGCCATGCCACGGCGGCCATCGCGACGAGCCCGCACAGCGCGGCCGCGGCTCCTTCGAGGGCGCCGGCTCCCGGGCCGTCGGGCAGGGGTACAGAAACGGGACGGGAAACAGGACGGGACCTTGCGGTCGTAGAGGCAGAGGCAGAGACAGAGACAGAGGCGGTCATCGCGGGAACCCTCCGGGGCGTTTCGGGGACGTCGTCCGCACAAGGTGGCGTACGCGTTTGCCGGGTTCCGGAGAGGTTCTGGGAGGTTTCTGAGAGTCGGCGTGGAACGGGCGCAGGTCACGGGCGCGGGGCGGCGCGCGGCCGACCGGGTTCCCAGGAAGTTCCCAGAGGTGCCGCGCGGCAGGTCAGCCGAAGGCGGGCAGCACCTCCCGCTCGAACAGCCGCAGGCTCGACCACGCCAGATCCATCGGCATGCCTCCGCAGAGTGGATGGAACTGGGTGAACGGCCTTGCCGCGGACTTGAGTTCGGTCACGAACCGCTCGGGTGTGAGGACCCGGTACTGGCTGCCGCGCCGCAGTTCCGCCAGCCCGTCGGCCGTGCGGAAAGGCGCGGCCACGTCGTCCTGGGCCTGCCACTCGCCGTAGGCGTTGGTCTCGTGCAGGAAGAACGGCGCCATCCGCTCCCACCCGTCGTCGGGATCCTCGGCGAGGGCCACGACCTGGTTGGGTCCGATCGGGCTGGGCCCGGGGTCGGGGCGGCCCAACTTCCCGACCTCGTCGCGGTAGTACTCCCACACCTCGGGCACGGAGGGCACGAAACCGTCGGCGATCCGGGCGGCCCGGCGCGCGGCCAGTTCGCTGCTGCCGCCGAGCAGAACGGCGGGCCCGCCCGGCCGGAACGGCGCCGGCGTGACGCGCACCGTACGGCCGCGATAGCTGAACTGCTCCCCCGTGAAAGCCGACTTGAGGGTGGTCACCACCTCGGTGACCCGCTTGGCCCGCTCCTTCATCGGCACGTCGAACATGGCGAACTCCTCGCGGACATAGCCGCCCGCGACGATCAGGTCGACGCGCCCCCGGCTGATGTTGTCGAGGACCGCCAACTCCTCGGCGAGGCGCAGCGGATCGTGGAAGGGCGCGATCAACGCGGCGACGAGGAAGCGGACTTGCTTCGTGCGGGCGGCCATCGCCGCCAGCATCTGGACCGGGCTGGGCAGATAGCCGTCCGGCGAGCCGTGGTGCTCGGAGACGGTGATCCGCGCACAGCCGAGCCCGTCGGCCCATTCGGCCATGTCGAGGGCGGCCGCGTACCGGTCCGCCATGGCCGTACCGGCCGACGCCGGGTTACGGAAGTCGAATCGAAGAGCGAACCCCACACCAGGACCACCAGGACCACCAGGACCACCAGGACCAGTCATCGTTCGAGAATATGATTCTCGATGAGGAGAACGCAATATCCGCGAGCAGGCACAACCTTTGCCAAGTCGGCGGAAGGTGATGTTCCCCCAGCCTCTACCGGGCAGTAACCCCTTCGCCCTACGCTGCTGCCGCCACCAAGGCTCCAACCAGGCCACGGCGAAGGGGACTTGAGACTCATGAAGGCGATAAGACGGCTGGCGGCACTGCTCGCCGGTACGGCCCTGCTCCTGACAGGGGCCGCGGGCAACGCCCATGCGGCGGCGCCGAAGTTCTCCGAGACGACGACGATCGGCACGCACAACGCGTACGAGAAGGACAAGTACACGTACTGGGCGCAGGCGTTGGACTCCGGGGCCTCGCTGCTCGAACTCGACGTCTACGTCGACAGCTTGAGCAAGCGGTGGCGGGTCAGCCACAGCGACCTGTTCGCCAACGACAACAACTGCGAGTACGCGAGCACCCCCTCCGACCTATACAGCAAGGACCGCAACCAGGACCTCGGCAGCTGCCTGGACAACATGGCCGCCTGGAACACCCTGCACCCGGACCACGCGCCCATCATCATCAAGGTGGAGATGAAGGTCGGCTTCAACCAGACCATCGGCCTCGGCCCGACCGCCTTCGACACCCTGGTCTCGCAGAAGCTCGGCAACAGCGTCTACAAGCCGTCCGACCTGCTCGGCTCCTCGTACTCCACGCTGGAGGCGGCGGCCCAGGCGAACGCGTGGCCCTCGCGCGACGACCTCAAGGGCAAGTTCATCTTCGAGTTGATCCCCGGCACGGTCGAGCAGGCCAACCCCTTCGACCACTACTGGACCGACCAGGAGTACGGCGACCACCTGCGCGACCTGTACGCAGCCGGCACGATCAGCCAGGCGCAGGCCTTCCCGGCGGTACTGGGCGCGGCCAACGGCGATCCCAGGTCGACCCGTTGGACCTCCGACACCTCGATCCGCCCGTGGTTCGTCTTCTTCGACGGCGACGCGGCGACGTACGTCAACAACGGCTACGACACGTCGTTCTACTCCACGAACCACTACATCCTGATCATGACGGACGCGTACGCGGTGGCCCCGGCGATCTCCTCAACGGCCCCCACGGACGCGGAAGTAGCCGCCAAACTGGCACTACTGGCAGCGGATCACGCAAGCGTGATCACTTCTGACTGGTCGTCGAAATCGGCGTCGGTGCTGTCCTCGGTGGCCACCAGAAGCTGAGGTTCCGGATCCTGGGGACGGGGCACAAGTCCCCCATGTTGCATGGCATCGACGTAAGCGCGTTCCAGTCCACCGCGTACGACACGGACGGCTCCTCCTTCGTCTTCATCAAGGCGACGGAGGGCCATTCGTACGTCAACCCCAGACTCACCGCCCAGACGAAGACGGGCCGTGACGCGGGACTGGTCGTCGGCTTCTACCACTTCCTCTGGCCGGGCAACATCACCGCCCAGGCGGAGTACTTCGTCAGCAAGGCCCCCGAAAAAGCAGGGGACTTGCTGGCCGTCGACTGGGAGACCACGGGCGACGGCACCCACGCCTCGAACGCGGAGAAGGACAGCTTCATCCGCAAGGTCAAGTCCCTCCGCCCGAACAACCGCGTCATCCTCTACACGAACCGCAACTTCTGGCTGAACATCGACACGACGTCCTACGCGGGCGACGGCCTCTGGATCGCCGACTACGTCACGGCCGGCAAGCCCCGTGTCAAGGCGGACTGGAAGTTCCACCAGTACACCTCGGACCCCCACGACAAGGACGTCGCCGACTTCACGACCAAGGCGGCGCTGCAGACGTGGGCGAAGGACGCCTGACGGCCGTGCAAGTCGGCGCGCGAGCCGCCCTCTCAGCCCTTGAAGTCCCCGGTCCGCTCCGGCGAAGCCTCCGCCAGCCCCTTCACGATCCCGTCGACGCCTTCCCGCAGCCCGTACACCGGCGTCCCCGGCTGCTGCCGCCAGGACTCGTCGAGGGTGCCCGCGTCGACCGTGTCGAAGCCGAGGTCGTCGATCAGGGCCCGGACCACCCGCTTCGCGGCCTCGTCGTCGCCGGACACCGGGAGGGCGAGGCGGTCGGGGGCGCCGGACGGGCGGGGGCGGTCCAGGATGTCCTGGGCGTAGGTGCCGTTGAAGGCCTTGATGACGGTGTGGCCGATCTGCCGCGCGACCCAGCGGCTCTCGGTGAGGCCGTCGTCCAGGATCGCGTCGATCCGGCCGTCGCGCCCGGGGTAGTAGTTGTTGGTGTCGATGACCGCGACGTTCTCCGCCGCGCCGTCCAGGAAGCCCTTCGGCAGGTCCGGGACCGCCTTCAACGGGACGGTGACGACGACGACCTCGGCCCCGTCCGCCGCCTTCTCGGCCGGTACGGGGGTGGCCCCCGTCTCCTCGGCCAGCGCGGTGAGCGTCTGCGGGCCGCGCGAGTTGGCTACGGAGACGTCGTGCCCGAGCGCGGTGAGCCGCCGGGTGAGGTTGCCGCCGATGTTGCCCGCGCCGATGATGCCGATCTTCATGACAGACCCTTCGCCGATCCAGACTCCATGCATGCGCATGCTTCTGGACGGCTGCAACCCCGGGTGCCCGCCCCCTATTCCGGCCCTCCCCCGTACGAGTGACGGAGCGCTCGCGGCACCTGCTCCCCGAACGGATCCCCCAGCTCCGCCCGCAGCACCTCCGCCGCCGTCTCCGCGTCCCCCTCCGCCACCGCACGCACCAGCGCCTCATGGGCCGCGTCCCCGGTGTTCGGATCGTGCGCGCGCAGCTCCGTCAGCGCCAGCAGCTCCACCAGCCCCTCCCGCAGCACCGGCGTGAACTGGCCGAAGATATCGGCGAGTACGGGGTTGTGGGCGGCGGCGACCACGGCCGCGTGGAACGCGATGTCGGCGTCGACGAACGCGATGTCGTCCGCCCCGGCAGCGGCCCGGCGGGCCTCCAGCTCGCGCTCCAGCGCCGTCACGTCCTCGGGCGTACGACGGCTCGCCGCGAGCCGTGCCGCCTGGACCTCGACGCCCATCCGCACCTCGTAGACGGAGGTCCTGGAACTGACCGAGGACGAGACCGCCGCCTACGCCGAATGCCAGGTCGACGGCGGCACGGTGTGGGGCGCGGCGGAGGGTCCGGCGGCCTCCGTGCGGGCCGTCCTCTCCGCGGTGAACCGGGTGCCGCGATGACAGACGTACTGCGCGCCGAGGACGTACGGGTCGCCCGCGCGCTGATGCCCGAACCCCGGCTCTTGCTGCTGGACGAACCGGCGACGGGCCTGGACCTGCCGGGCCCGGAGCGGCTGCTCGATTCGCTGGACGGGCTGCGCCGGGAGCACCCGGACCTCGCCCAGGTCCTGGTCACCCACCACCTGGAGGAACTGCCCGTCGGCACCACCCACGCCCTGAGGCGACGGCGATGACGAGAGGGGCGCCCGTCCGACACAGGACGGGCGCCCCTTCCGCTCAGGCGAGGATCACTCTCGGGTCACTTGTTCAGGTGGGCCCAGAACTCGTCGAACGACAGGACCTTGTCCCCGTTGAGGTCCCGGCTCTTGATGATGGCCTCGGCGACCGTCTCGGTGACGTTCCAGTCGCCTCCCTGAGCCAGGGCGGTCTTGAACTCGGCCGCGGTGATGACACCGTCACCGTCCGTGTCGATCCGCTGGAAATGCTTGCGTGCTTCCTCGATGTCCGCCACCGGATCCGCCCCTTCGTAACGCTTTACTGCCTGTTGACGGACGTCAGACTAACCGGCCGCGCGCGCCCGCAGTGCGGCGACCACCCACGCGAACTCCGGCCGGTGCGCCGCCGCGGGCCCGCCGCCCTTCACCGTGGCCAGCAACTCCCGGTACCGGGCGAGCCGTTCGTTGGACGCCGACTCCATGCGTTCGAGTACGACGGCCGGGTCGCCGCCGTCGCCCAGCACCTCCCGCAGGATCGCGTCGGCCTCCGGCGACCCGGGGTCGATCCCCCGCTCCCTGGCCTCCGCGCCCAGCTGCACCAGCCGCATGGGAAACCAGGTGGACCGCCCGCGGACGGCGGCGCGCTCCTGGTCCGAGGCGTTGAACTCGACGGCCTTGCGCATCTGCGCCCGGAACTCCGGGTCCTGCACCATCTCCGCCAACTCCACCCAGGCGTCGACCTGTTCGGGGGTCGGGTCGTCCGGCAGGTCCACCGCGATGGAGCGCATCCGCTCCTTGATGCACGGATCCACGGCGTCGAGTTCGTGGAACAGCTCCTCCACGAACTCCTCCATGATCCGCCTGCGTTCGGCCGCCGACAGCCGTGCCAGCCTGTTCATCAGCGTCATCTCCTCCGCGGTCGAACCGCGTCTCGCGACGGTCGACAGCACCGCCCGGGTCACCCTCAGCGACTTGATCTGCGCGTCCAGCGCCACCACATGCGCGGCGGCCACCTCCGCGACGGTCGTCTCACCGGTCAGCACCTTGCGCACGTCGTCCAGGCCGAGGCCCAACTCGCGCAGGGTACGGATCAGTTCGAGGCGGGCGGCGGACTCGGCGTCGTAGAGCCGGTAGCCGCCCGCGGAGCGGGTCACGGGGGTGAGGACGCCCTCGTCGGACCAGTAGCGGATGGTGCGCACGGTCAGTCCGGTGGACCTGGCCAGTTCCCCGATGGTGAGGAGTCCGGTGCCGTCGTCGATCATGTCCTGAGTGTGGGCCTTCCAGTGGGTGGAGACTCAAGCGGCGCAAGGAGCTTGGTGATGGAGACTCTTCGGGACATTCTCGATGCGGTGGCCCGGGACGACATCCCGCCGCCCGACGGCCGCGTGACCGTCGTACCGCAGATGTCCGAACGGGACGCGGGGGTGCTCGCCTTCACCGCGCACGCCGTCGTCTTCATCGACGAGGACCCGCGGTGGGTCCACGACACCCTCGCGGCCGTCCCCTGCGACGAACTCGCGGCGCCGATGAACCCGTACTTCCTGATGGCCCTGCTGGAGCGGACGGGCCGCAGGGCGGAGACGATCGACGCGATGCTCGTGGGCACCCCGCTGCCGGGCGAACCCTCGCTCCCCCTCACGGAGATCACGGACGGCGACCATCCGCGCATCGTGTACGCCCGCGGCCGCCGCGACGACGTGCGCGCCTGGACGACGGAGGGTGGGGTGGTGGTGCTGGGGCGCGGGGTCGGCGGCCGGCTTGAGGTGTCCGTCGAGATCGACGAGGACGTACGGCACCGGGGGCTGGGGCGGGCCCTGGTGGCGGCGGCCCGGCACCTCACCGCCGAGCCGCTGTGGGCGCAGGTCGCGCCGGGGAACGCCCGCTCCATGCGGGCGTTCCTGGCGGCGGGCTACCGTCCGGTGGGTTCGGAGGCGGTGCTGCTCAGCGCGCGGTAGACGTCAGTACGTGCTGAACGTCAGTGCCACGGGCGGTAGTTCGGGTTGCTCTCGCAGTCGCTCATGATCTCGACCTTGGTCTTCTTGTCGACCGGGCAGACGCCGATGATGTACTGCCGCTGGATCCCGCCGGGGAAGGCGACCTCGACCTGGTCGGCCCACTTGTGGGTGTCGCCGATGGTCTTGTTGACGTCCACACCGCCCGGGGCGTCGATGTAGTAGTTGTAGCCCGACTTGTACCAGGTCTTGTACAGGTCGTGGTCGTACGTCGTCGAGACGTACGGCGAGGGCTGGTTGACCAGGACGTACTTCTCGACGTCGTACTGGCCGTTGACGACGTCCTTGGGGGCGAAGCCCTGGTCGAAGACGATCGCGGGGCCGCGGCTGTCGCTGCGGTAGAGGGTGCCGCAGCTGGTGCGCCAGACCGGGTCGGGGGTGATGCGGCTGATGTCCACGCGCTGGTCCACGGCGGCCATCGCGGGGTCGGCGACGACGGGACAGGCGGGCGCGGCGGCGCGGGCCGGGGTGTGGGCGGGGACGGTGGCGGCGGTGGTGGCGAAGACGGCCGCGAGGGACAGGGCGGCGGCAACGGCTCGTCGCCGCAGGTGAATCGTGATCATGCGGGGCACGATCCCGGTTCTGCGGCGACGAGTCGCGGATCATCACCCGTACGGGGGCGTGTCCAACTGACCGCATTTCAGTCGGTCTTCGGCCGGCCTCAGCGGAAGATGCCCGTGTGGCCCAGCGAGTAGCGGCCCGGCTGCGGGTACACGGCGAGACCGTGCGGGCCGCCGCCGACCTTGATGCGGGCGAGCTGGGTGCCGGTGCGGGTGTCGATGGCGTAGACCTCGGAGTTGTAGCGGCCGGAGAGCCACAGGACCTTGCCGTCGGCCGAGACTCCGCCCATGTCGGGGCTGCCGCCGTTCGGGAGGTGCCACTTCTTCGTCAGCTTGTTCTTGGTGAAGTCGAAGATGGAGATGGTGCCTTCGCCGCGGTTGGAGATGTACATCTCGCGCGAGTCCCGGCTGATGTACAGGCCGTGGCAGCCCTTGCCGGTGGGCAGGAAGTCCGGCTTGGCGAAGGTGTCGCCGTTCAGCACCCACATGCCGTTCGCCATCATGTCCGCGATGTAGAACCGCTTCCCGTCCGGCGAGATCTTGACGTCCTGCGGCATCGATCCGTGGAACGGCAGTTTCTGCTGCCCGATGACCTTCATCTTCTCGGTGTCGACCTTGAGCAGTTCGCCGCTGAACTCGCAGGAGACGATGAAGTACCGCCCGTCCGGCGAGAAGTCGGCGTGGTTGACGCCGTAGCAGCCGACGTGGACCGCCTTCACCGTCTTCATCGTGTGCGCGTCCCGGAACACCAGCTGCCGGTCCAGCGAGGCCATCACGATCGCGTACTTGCCGTTGGGCGTGAAGTACAGGTTGTACGGGTCGTGCACGTCGACGGGCTTGCCCGCCCTGCCCGTTCGCGGGTCGATCGGGGTGAGGGTGTTGCCCCGGTCGTTGTTGACCCACAGCGTCCTCAAGTCCCAGGAGGGGACGACGTGTTGGGGCTGGACGCCGACCGGGATCGTCTCGATGACCTTGTACGTCTTCGGGTCGATCACCGAGACCGTGTTGGAGTTGGTGTTGGGGACGTAGACCCGCGACGGGAAGTCCCTTACGACTGGGGAGAGTTGATTGGGCCGGTCGGCCGCGTACACGTCGGCCGGGTTCAGCACCGGCGGCATACCGGGCAGCGCCCGCGCGACCTGTGCCCTCTTCTGCTGCTGCGGCTGGAGCGCGGCCTTGGTGCCGAGGGCCTCGTCGGCGTGGTCCTGCGAGCCGCAGCCGGCGAGGGCGGCCAGCGCGATCCCGGCGACGAGGGCGCGGGTGAGGGGGATGTGTCGCATCAGCTCAGCAGCTCCGTGGTCGTCACCGCGCGCAGTCCGCGGCGGTGGAGTTCTTCCAGTACGGCGGGGAGCGCGGCGACCGTGTCGGCGTACCCGAAGTGCATGCTGACGACCGACCCGCCCCGGATCTCGGCGAGCACCTTGCGGGTGACGGCGGGGGCGCCGGGCGCGGTGAAGTCGAGGGAGTCGACGTCGTACGACAGCACGTGCGGGTAGCCCACGCGGTGGGCCAGGCGCTGGACGAGCGGGGACGCGGCCGGGGCGCGCGAGGGCCTGAACCAGGTGCCGATCGAGCCGGTGAGCCGCTTGAGGCGGTCGGCGCAGCCGGTGATCTCGGCCAGCGCGTCGGCCTCGGACAGGGCGTTGACGGCGATGTGCCGCTGGGTGTGGTTGCCCAGGTCGTGGCCGCCGTCGAGGACGCGGCGGGCCATGGCGGGGTGGGTGTCGAGCCAGGTCCCGACCGCGAGGACGGTGACACGGGCGCCGTGTTTCTCGACCTCGGCGAGAAGGGCGGTGGCGATCTCGGGGTCGCCCTGGCCGTGGAAGGTGAGCGCGACGGCGGGGTGGTCGCGGGGTCCGTGGGTGATCTGCGCGGGCTGGTGGGGGAAGGCGCGGGGGGCGGGTGCGGTGAGCGGCGTCGCCTTGGCGGCGGGGGCCGGTCCGCTGGCGGGGGCGGCGGGGGATGCGGTGGAGCCGGTCGTGGCACATCCGGCGGCGAGAGCGCCCCCGGCGACAAGCCCGGCACCCGCACGCAACGCCGTACGGCGGTCGGTCGTGGTCACCCGCCCCATTTAAGGGGCGTCGAGTAAGAAACCGGGGCATTAACCCGTTCGGGGGACCCGCCCGGGTCGCGCAAGGAACGGGGTTCCGTGGCAAGGGTCGAACCTGTCAACTCCGGTCCGACGATGCCTTAAAGGGGCGCGGGGCTGTATCAATGTGCGGCTCCGCCGCGCGGGCGCGACCAGCCACAGCGCGCCCGCAGACAACCAACAACCTGACCCGGCGTCCACAGCAGTTCGCTCAACGATCAGAGACACGCATCTCGAACCAAGTCGTCTTCCCACGCGGCAGCAAATCCACGCCCCACCGATCAGAGAGCTTGTCGACGAGAAACAACCCCCGCCCACTCAGATCCATCTCCTGAACCGGCATCAGACACGGCAACCCACGAGACGGATCACGAACCTCGACCCGGATCCACCCCCGCCGCCGCTTCATCCGCAACCCGAACACCCGCGCACCGGTGTGCCGAACGGCATTTCCGACGAGCTCCGAGACAAGTAAGACGGCATCCTCGGTCAGTTTCGGGCTGAGCCCCCAGTGCCGCAGAACGACGATCTGGGTGAGCCGACGGGCCGTCGCCGCGGACTCCGGACGGGACGGGAGCGGAACCTCCGCCTCCGTCGGATTGCCGAACAACTCGATCGCCTTGAGCGCCCGCTCGTCCTCGACCGCAGGCGACCAGCGCGCCGCGGTCGCACGGCCTTGTCCCCGCGGCTGTCCGATACCTTCCAGCCCCGCCATGCGTCCATCATGGCCGCCCCGAACGGGCTCCGGGGCGGTTCCGGAGGAATACGCCCCCCGGAAGCCCCCGTTCCGCGACATCTGATTGGCATGTGCCACTGTCATTTCAGGGCTTGCCACAGCCCCTCCGACCTGCGGTGAAGGCTCTGTTGGAGGCAATCGACAGGCTCCCTCGACAAGGCAGGCTTAAGGTCACGTTAAGGTTCCCATAAACCGCCCCACCGAGGGACCTGTATGAGACATCACGTCAATTGCAAGTGGTTGAGCGGTATTTGACGGTCCGGTTCACTGGAACTTCGCCTTGCCGGGACCCTCTTCGACGAAGCTGCGCATCCCCCGCTCACGGTCCTCGGTCGCGAACAGCCCCGCGAACCACGTCCGTTCGACCGCCAGCCCCGTCTCGATGTCCGTCTCCAACCCGGTGTCGATCGCTTCCTTCGCCGCACGCAACGCGATCGCCGGACCCTGCGCCAACTTCGCCGCCCACGCGTGCGCCTCGGTGAACACCTCGGCGGCCGGGGCGAGTCGATCGACGAGCCCCAGCGCGAGCGCCTCGTCCGCCTTGACCATCCGACCCGTGAAGATCAGGTCCTTCGCCTTCGACGGACCGATCAGCCGCGCCAGCCGCTGCGTGCCACCCGCCCCCGGAATCAACCCCAGCAGGATCTCCGGCTGCCCCAACTTCGCGTTCTCGGCGGCAATACGGAAGTCCGCGCACAACGCCAACTCACAACCCCCGCCCAGCGCATAGCCCGTGATCGCGGCCACCACCGGCTTCGGAATCCGCGCCACCGCCGTGAACGACTCCTGCAACGCCCGCGACCGCACGACCATCCCCGCATGGTCCATCCGCTGCATCTCCTTGATGTCCGCACCCGCAGCGAACACCTTCTCCCCGCCGTAGACCACCACGGCCCGCACATCGTCACGCCGCGAAGCCTCCTCGGCGAGTTCCTTGAGGCGGTCCTGGGTGGCGACGTCCAGCGCGTTCATCGGCGGGCGGTCGAGGCGGATGGTGCCGACGCCCTCGGCGACTTCGAGATTCACGGTCATGCCAGCAGGTTAACGCGCGCTAACGACAACGGGCCCGGTGCTGTGTGTCACAGCACCGGGCCCGCGGATCAACCAGCTATCAACTAGCGGCTTACGCCTTCCACTTCGCCCACGACATGTTCCAGCCGTTGAGCCCGTTGTCCGGTGCCACGGTCGCGTCGTTGGAGTTCTTGACGACCACGACGTCACCGAGGATCGAGTGGTTGAAGAACCACGCGGCCGGGACGGTCTTGCTGTAACCGCCCTTGACGTCCTGGAGGCCTATGCAGCCGTGGCTCGCGTTGTAGTTGCCGAAGGCGCCGCCGCCCCAGTAGTTGCCGTGCACGAAGGTGCCGGAGTCGGTCAGGCGGGTGGCGTGCGGGACGTCCTTGATGTCGTACTCGCCGCCGTAGCCGACCGTTTCACCGTTCATCCGGGTCACGGTGAGCTTCTCGCTCATGACCATCTGGCCGTTCCAGGTGTCGTAGCCGGGCTTGCCGGTCGTGACCGGGATGGTCCTGATGGTCTTGCCGTCCTGGGTGACCTTCATCGTGTGCTTCTTGGCGTCGACGATGGAGACCTGGTTGCGGCCGATGGTGAACTTGACCGTCTTGGTCTGCTTGCCGTAGACGCCCGAACGGCCTTCGACTCCGTCGAGGTTGAGCTTGATCGTGACCTTGGTGCCGGACTTCCAGTAGTTCTCCGGGCGGAAGTCGAGGCGGTCGTTGCCGAACCAGTGGCCCTCGACGTCGACGGCCGGCGAGGTCGTGATGCTGATGGCCTTCTTCACGTCCTCGGGGTGTGTGATGCCCCGGGTGAAGCGGATGGAGAACGGCATGCCGACGCCGACCGTCGAGCCGTCCTCGGGGGTGAAGTAGCCGACGAAGGTGTTCTTCGGGGTCAGCGTGGTGAAGCTGGAGTCCTCGGCGGCGACCCGGCCGTCGGAGTCCTTGGCGACCGCGTGCACGGTGTACTTGGTGGCGGCGGCCAGGTGCGTCGCCGGCGTCCAGCTCGCGCCGCCGCCGGTGATCGCGCCGGAGACCTCGGCGCCGTCGGCGTCCTTGACCTCGACCTCGGTCAGCTTGCCCTTCGCGGCGCTGATCTTGAGGGCGCCGCTGGTGTCGACGGACTTCGAGCCGTTCTTCGGGGCGATGGTGACGACCGCCTGCGACTGCTTGGTCTCGGCCGTGTCCGACCCCTTGGCCTTGCTGTCGCCCGAGGCGGACCCGGAGTTGGAGCCACCGCCGCCTCCGCACGCGGTCACGGCGAGCAGCAGCACGCCGAGGATCAGCGCCAGCAGTCCCTTGTTTCTCCGGCCGCGCGCGTCAACCGACGCCCCCGATATCGGTCGCACGTTCAAGACTTTCTCCCCTCGCCGGGCCCGGTCCGGCCCGCACCCCTTCGCGCATCTGACGTGCACGTCCGCGCATATTAACCGTCAGGATTTGAGCTTCATGTCAGGCGAATGTCACCGTTCGGTCGCAACTTCAACTGCCGCCTGACACAGGGACCCGGCCCCTTCTCGGGTCACCTCAGCGCACTGCCCGCCTTCCACTCCTTCCAACCCATGTTCCACCCGCCGAGGCCGTTGTCCGGAGCGACCTGTTTGTCGTTGCTGTTCACGACCTCGACGACGTCCCCGACGATGCTGCGGTCGAAGAACCACCCGGCCGGGGTGTCCGAGCTGCCGCCCTTGACGTCCCTCAACCCCACGCACCCGTGGCTGACGTTGACGTGTCCGGGGGCGGACGGCGCCCAGTAGTTGCCGTGCAGGAAGGTGCCGGAGTCGGTGAGCCTCATGGCGTGCGGGACGTCGGGGATGTCGTACTCACCGCCGAAGCCGACCGTACGGCTGTTCATCCGGGTCACCTCCAGCATCTCCATGACCACCATTTTCCCGTTGTACGTGGTCTTCCCGGGGGCACCGGCCGTGATCGGCACGGTGGCCAGCAGGTCGCCGTCGCGCCGCACCTCCATCGTGTGCTTGGCGGCGTCGACGAGGGAGACCTGGCTGCGGCCGACGGTGAAGGAGAACGTCTTGTACTGGAGGCCGTAGACGCCCTTCGCGCCTTCCACGTCCCGCAGGCGCAGGGAGACGGTGACCTGGGTGCCGGGTCTCCAGTAGGTCTCGGGGCGGAGGTCGAGGCGGGCCTTGCCGAACCAGTGCGGGCGGATCTCGACGGCCGGTTTCGCGGTGACGTGGATCGCGCGCTCGACGGCGGCCCGGTTCTCGATCTCCCGGTTGAAGCCGAGGGAGACGATCATCCCGGTGCCGACGGTGGCGCGGTTCTCCGGGGTGACGTAGGCGATGAACCGCTCGTCGGGGACGTAGGTCGTGAACGTGGTGTGCCGGGCGGAGCGGCGGCCGTGGCCGTCGAGGGCGACCGCGTCGACGGTGTACTCGGCGGCGAGCGCGAGCTTTCCGTCCTCGGGTTCCCAGCGCAGTCCGTCGTCGGAGATGTGGCCGGGAACGGGAGTGTCCTGGGCGTCCTGCGACTTCACCACCTGCACGGACTCCAAACGTCCGTCGGGTACCCGGACTTCGAGCCGGCTGCCGGGTCTGACGCCTTTACTGGCGTCGTCGGGCGAGATCCGGATCATATCCTCGGGCGACGGCGCCTTGCCGAAGAGCTCGTCGATACCGCCCCCGCCCGAGCCGTCCGAAGTACAGCCGGTGGCTCCGGCCAGCAGTCCTGCCCATGTCAGTACGGCGGCCAGTGCGACCCCCGCGCGCCGCGCGCGCCCTTGTGCATGCCTCACGGGGTGCCCAACGAGCGGGCCCGCCTCAGGGAAACGTGAGTGCGACCCAAGCTCTGGGCAGAACAGTGGGGAGAACGACATGACAGGCACACGCGACCGGGACGCCGCGCGCCCTTCACCTCGTCGTTCCATGAGCCGCAGGAGGCCGGACGGTGTCGAGCGCAGCCGAGCAGGAGGCCGTGCAGGAGGGGCGCGTCGACGACGGCGTGCCCATGGAGCGCGCCGTGGAGGCCGTACCGGCACCGCGTGCCGCACCCGTGCTGAACGGCGCCCCGCACACCGGGCCGCCGATGCCCGTGTGGCCGGGGACGCCGATGCCGTTGGGGGCCCGGTACCGGGTCGGCCCCGACGGGGTGGCGGGCACCAACTTCGCGCTGTGGGCGGGGGGTGCGGAGGCGGTCGAGCTGTGTCTCTTCGACGCGGAGGGCGTGGAGACGAGGGCCCCGCTGACCGAGCTGACGCACGAGATCTGGCACGGCTTCCTGCCGGGTGTGCTGCCCGGGCAACGCTACGGCTTCCGGGTGCACGGCCGCTGGGACCCGTGGACCGGCGCCCGCTGGAACCCGGCGAAGCTGCTCCTCGATCCCTACGCCCGCGCTGTGGACGGCGAGTTCGGGCTGCCGCCCGAGGTGTACGCGCACGTCCGCGACTGGCCGCAGCAGCAGGTCGCGGACACCGTGCGCGACGACCGCGACTCAGCACCCCACGTCCCCAAGGGTGTTGTGGTCCACGACGACACCACCGACGACGAGTGGATGGACGACCGCCGCCCGAAGACACCGTGGGCGGACTCGGTCATCTACGAGCTCCACGTCGGCGGCTTCACCAAACTGCACCCCGGCATACCCGAGGAACTCCGGGGCACCTACGCCGGGTTGGCGCACCCGGCGGCCATCGAGCACCTGGTGAAGCTGGGCGTGACGGCCGTGGAGCTGCTGCCCGTCCACCAGTTCGCGCACGAGGACCATCTGCTGCGCAGGGGCCTGAAGAACTACTGGGGTTACAACTCCATCGGCTACTTCGCCCCGCACGCGGGCTACGCGGCGACCGGTACGGCGGGTCAGCAGGTCGGCGAGTTCAAGCGGATGGTGCGGGCGCTGCACGAGGCCGGGATCGAGGTCATCCTCGACGTCGTCTACAACCACACTGCGGAAGCAGGCGAGTTGGGCCCGATGCTGTCGTTGAAAGGCATCGACAACCGCGGCTACTACCGCCTCCAGAGCGACGCCCGCCGCTACACGGACTACACCGGCTGCGGCAACACCCTGCACGTCGTCCAGCCGCACGTGCTCCGGCTCATCACCGACTCACTGCGCTACTGGGTCACCGAGATGGGCGTCGACGGCTTCCGCTTCGACCTCGCGGCGGCGCTGGCCCGCTCGATGCACGACGTCGACATGCTGTCCCCGTTCCTCGCGGTGATCGCCCAAGACCCGGTCCTACGACGGGTGAAGCTGATCGCCGAGCCGTGGGACGTGGGCTCCGGCGGCTACCAAGTCGGTGCCTTCCCGCCCCTGTGGACGGAGTGGAACGACCGCTATCGCAACGCCGTCCGGGACTTCTGGCGCGGCGCGCTGCCGGACGTACGGGACCTCGGGTACCGGCTGTCGGGGTCGAGCGACCTGTACGCGTGGGGCGGCCGGCGCCCCTACGCCTCGGTCAACTTCATTACGGCGCACGACGGTTACACCCTCCGCGACCTCGTGTCGTACGAACGCAAACACAACGAGGCCAACGGCGAGGGGAATCGGGACGGGACCGACGACAACCGGTCCTGGAACTGCGGGGTCGAGGGCGAGACGGACGACGAGCGCGTAAAGGCTTTGCGGCGGCGGCAGTTGAGGAACCTCCTCACCACGCTCCTCCTCTCCACCGGCGTGCCGATGCTGGTCGCGGGTGACGAGCTGGGGCGGACGCAGCGGGGCAGCAACAACGCCTACTGCCAGGACAACGAGATCAGCTGGGTGGACTGGGGCCTGCAAGAGGACCCCGGCTGGCGGGCGTTGACCGACCTCACCGCCCGCCTGATCGACCTGCGCCACCGCCACCCGGTGCTGCGCCGCCGGGCGTTCTTCTCCGGGCGGGCCCATTCGGCGGACGGCATAAGGGACTTGGCGTGGTTCACCGCGCGCGGCACGGAGATGACGGAACGGGACTGGTACGCGCCCGCCGCCACCCTCGGCATGTACCTCTCCGGCCGGGACATCCCGGGTCGTGACGAACGCGGCGCCCCGATCGTCGACGACAGCTTCCTCGCCGTCCTGCACGCGGGCCACCGGCCGGTGAGCTTCGTGCTGCCCGGGCCGCCGTGGGCCGAGCGGTACGGAGTGGTCGTCGACACGTCACGGGAGGAGCAGGGGGAGGCGCCGGGGGTGGTGCACCGTGCGGGGGCGGCGATCACTGTGCCGGCGCGGGCCGTGCTGTTGCTGAAAGTGGTGAGCTGAAGGGCGAGCGGGTTCCGGCGGGTTCCGGCCGGGGTGACGTTTCAGGTCCGTGAACTCCCTTGCGGATGGCTGGGCTTGGGGCGGCCCCGGTGATCACATGGAGGTCGCCCCCCACGGCTTCCGCTGCCTCCCGCCGTCTTCCCCACAAGGACCTCGCATGCCCGAGATATCCCGCCGTGCCTTCGGCGGCCTGGTCGGTGGCGGTGCCGTCACCGCCGTCGCCGGTACATCCGCCACCGCCGAGGCCGCCGAGTCCACCCCCGCCGAACGCCCCTTCAAGGCCCGCCCCGCCACCTCCGGCAAGCGTCCCAACCTCCTCGTCATCCTCGGCGACGACCTCGGCTGGGCCGACCTCTCCTCCTACGGCGCCCCGCACATCAAGACGCCGAACCTGGACCGGCTGGCCCGGCAGGGGGTGCGGTTCACCGACGCGTACTCGGGCTCGGCGACCTGCTCCCCTACCCGGTTCAGCCTCTACACCGGGCGCTATCCGGGCCGTACGCCAGGCGGGTTGGCCGAACCGATCGCCAACAAGACACAGGGACTCGACCCGAGCCACCCGACCCTCGCCTCCCTGCTGAAGAAGGCGGGTTACGCGACTGCGCTGATCGGCAAGTGGCACTGCGGCTGGCTGCCCGACTACAGCCCCACGAAGTCGGGTTGGGACGAGTTCTTCGGCAACCACGGGGGCGTGCTGGAGTACTTCTCCAAGCTGGGCCAGCTCGGCGACTACGACCTGTACGAGGGCGACGCGACCTACAAGGACCTGCGCTACTACACGCGGGTGCTGACCGAGCGGGCGGTGGAGTACGTCGGCCGCAGGCACGACGAGCCGTGGCTGCTGAACCTCAACTTCACCACCCCGCACTGGCCTTGGCTCGCGGAGGGCGACGAGGAGACCGGCGCCGAGATCGCGGCGAAGATCCGGGCGGCGACGAGCCAGGCGGAGATCAGCAACGCCCTCAACCACTACGACGGCGGCTCGGTCGCCAAGTACACGGAGATGGTGCAGAGCCTCGACGCGGCCGTCGGGGACGTGCTCGCCGCGCTGCGCCGGTCCGGGCAGGAGGAGAACACGCTGGTGTACTTCGCCAGCGACAACGGCGGTGAACGCTGGTCGTACCTCTGGCCGTTGAGCGGCGAGAAGTTCGTGCTGCAGGAGGGCGGCATCCGGGTGCCGACCATCGTGCGCTGGCCGCACCGGATCGACGGCAACCAGGTCAGCCACGAACCGAACTTCTCCCCCGACTGGACCGCGACCTTCCTGGAGCTGGCCGGCGCCCGCCCCGACCCGGCGTACCCGCTGGACGGCACGAGCCTCGCGGGCTACCTCCTGCAAGGCGAACAGCCGCCCGAGCGGGACCTGTTCTGGCGGGTGCGGGCCAACCGGGCGCTGCGGCGCGGGGATTGGAAGTACTACCAGGACGGGAACGGCGACGACCACCTCTTCGACCTCGGCGCCGACCTGCGTGAACAGGCCGATCTCGCCCCCGACAAGCCGGAGTTGCTCGCCGAGCTGAAGGCGGCCTGGGAGAGGACGAACGCCGGGCTGCTGCCGTACCCCGCCGCCTGATCAGCCGAGGATGCCCCGGTCGTAGGCGACCGCGACCGCCGCAGCCCGGTCCTTGACGCCCAACTTGCCGTACAGGTGGGTGAGGTGGGTCTTCACGGTCGCCTCGCTGATGAAGAGTTCGCGGGCGATCTCGCGGTTGGAGGTGCCCTTGGCGACCAGGGCGAGGACCTCGCGTTCGCGGGCGGAGAGCGGTTCGTTGCCGGGCGACTGGGGGCTGCGGACCGCGGAGACCAGGCGGGAGGCGACGGCGGGTGAGAGGACCGTGCGGCCTTCCGCCGCCGCGCGGACGGCGGTGAACAACTCGTCGCGCGGGGCGTCCTTCAGCAGATAGCCCGTCGCGCCCGCCTCGATCGCGGGGAGCGTGTCGGAGTCGGTGTCGTACGTCGTCAGGACGAGCACCTTCGCGCGGGCGGCGCGGCGGGTCAGCTCGCGGATGGCGTCGACGCCCGCGCCGCCCGGCATCCGCAGGTCCATCAGGATGACGTCGGGGTCGAGGTCGGCGGCCCGCTCCACGGCCTCGACGCCGTTGGACGCCTCGCCCAGGACGCGGAATCCGGGCGCGGACTCGAACATGCCGCGCAGACCGTCCCGTACGACGGGATGGTCGTCGACGATCAACAGGGAGATCAGCAACTCGTCACTCATGGCGGACCAACGGTACGCGAGCCGACAGGGCCGTGCCGTGACCGGGCTCGGCCTCGATCGTGAGGGAGCCCGCGACGCGTTCGGCGCGGGCGCGCATGCCGTCGAGGCCGAAGCCGCCGGTGCGGGTGCGTTCGGGGAGGGCGAGCGGGTCGAAGCCCCGGCCGTCGTCGCGGATGTCGAGGATGACCTCGTCGCCCAGGAAGGAGAGGGTCACGCCGACGCGGGTGGCCCGGGCGTGCCGGGCCGCGTTCGACAACGCCTCCTGGGCGATGCGCAGCAGGGTCGCCGAGATCTCGTCGTGCAGTTGCTCGGTGATGCCGGTGACGGTGAACTCGGCGCGGACGGAGGTGCGTTCGCCCCACTCCGCGACCGTGTTCTTCAGGGCTTCGGGCAGTCCGTCGTTCTCCAGCGCGATGGGCGCGAGGTTCTGCACGGAGCGGCGGGCCTCGCCGAGGCTGTGCCGGGCGAGGGTGGAGGCGCGTTCGAGGTGGGTGCGGGCGGTCGTCAAGTCCGGTGCGTTGGCTACGACTTGGAGCTGGGCGATGATGCCGGTCAGGCCCTGGGCGATGGTGTCGTGGATCTCGGCGGCGAGCCTGCGGCGTTCGTCGGCGACCCCGGCTTCCCTTGCCTGGACGAGGAGTTGGGCGTGCAGGGCGGCGTTCTCGTCGAGGGCCTGCTGGAGCGCGGTGTTGGTGCGTTCGAGTTCGGTGATGGTCTCGGTGCGCTCGCGGGAGCGCTCCGTCTCCTGCTGGGTGAGATGCGCGATCGCCATCTGCAGACCGGAGTTGGCGGCCACGAGCGCCGCGAAGAGGACCCATTGGAGCCCGCTCCCGAACGGCATCCCACCGGCCTGTGCACCGGCCACGGTGACCGCGCTCGCGAACAGCCCGACCCGCTGCGCCACCGTGCCCGGGATCAGTTCGTCGGCGTCCATGAACCCGGAGGCCGCGTAGAACGCGAAGAACGGGTCGATCCAGGTGAGGACGAAGGCGATGGCCCAGCGGACGACGTAGTACGCGGTCCCCGCCCGCGACGGAATCCGGCCGCGGCCGGGGCGGCGGGAGCGGGTGCCGTGCCACCACAGCTGGAGGACGAGCCCGGCGCCGGCCAGGGACCAGCCGGTCCACCACTGGGCGGAGGAGTAGTCGAACAGACCGGAGGAGGCGAACGCGAGGACGACACTGATACCGAGCAGCCCGTACGGTCCCCAGGTGTGCAGCTGCTCCCAGCGCCGGTCGATCTGCCTGTCCCTGGTGGTCATCTCCCCAGTCTGCACGGCCGCCTCCCCTACTCCCAGCGGAACCAGCGCGAGGCGCCGGCGGTCAGCAGCACGGTCCAGGCGACCAGCACACCCAGGTGCGTCCAGCCCGGCCAGTTCCCGGCCGCCGCCCGGTTCAGGGCCTCGGCGGCGGCGCCGAACGGGGTGTAGCCGACGATGCGGGCCATCACGTCCGGCATGGAGTTCACCGGGATCCACACACCCGCGCAGAACATCATCGGGAAGAACACGGCCGACCCGACGGCGCCCGCGATCTTCGTGGTCCGGGACAGCGACGAGACCACCGCGCCCAGCGCGAGCGCGGCCAGGATCGCGAGGAGCAGGGCGAGGAGGTAGCCGCCGGGCTGCTTCGGCAGCCGTACGTCGAAGGCGAGCCGGCCGACGATCAGTGCGAGCAGGGCGGAGACGAGGGCCGCCGCGCCATAGACCACCATCTGCGCGAAGAGCAGAGCCGTCGGCCGGACCGGGGTGGCGGACATGCGGCGGAGGATGCCGCGTTCGCGGTAGCCGGTGAGGTTCTGCGGCATCGACTGGAGCGCGCCGACGATCATGCCGAGCAGGACGGCGACCGGCACGTACACGTCGATCGTGCGCAGGCCGCCGAGGTCGGCGTCGTGGTGGCGGAAGCCCGGGATGGAACCCAGGATCACCAGTAGCAGGGTGGGGAAGAGCAGGATCCAGAAGAGAGCGCCGGGTTCGCGGCGGAAGAGACGCAACTCCGTACGCAGCACTGCGGTGTTCATGCGGTGACCTCCGTCAGGTCCAGGAACGCGTCGTCCAACGTGGCGTCGGACACGCGGAGTTGGTGGGCGGTGATGTGGTTGCGGGCGAGCAGGGTGATGACCGCGTTGACGGTCTCGTCGGAGCCGGAGAGCGTGATCCGGCCGTCCTTGCGGGCCACGGACGTCAGCGCGGGAAGGGAGTTCAGATCACCGTCGTCCAGCGCCGCGGAGGGCGTGAAGCTGATGACGGTGGAGCCCGCCGAGCGCCGGATCAGCCCGTCCGGGGTGTCCAGGGCGGCCACCCGCCCCTTGTCGATCACGGCGATCCGGTCGCACAGCCGCTGCGCCTCCTCCATGAAGTGCGTGACCAGCAGCACGGTGACCCCGCTCGCCCGCACGTCCTCGATCAGCTGCCAGGTGTCCCGGCGGGCGCGCGGGTCGAGCCCGGTGGTCAGCTCGTCCAGGACCACGACCCGGGGGTTGCCGATCAGCGCGAGCGCGATGAACAGCCGCTGCTTCTGACCGCCGCTGAGCTTCGCGAACCGGGTGGTCAACTTGGCGGTCAGGCCCAGGCGTTCGGCCAGCGGCTGCCACTCGGCGGGACGCGGATAGAAGGACGCGTACAGCTCCAGCGCCTCGCGGACGGTGAGCTTGGCCTGGAGCTCGCTCTCCTGGAGCTGGGCGCCGAGCACCCGGGCGACCTCTTCGTGGTCGGCGACCGGGTCGAGCCCGGCGACGCGGACCCGTCCCGCGTCGGGAACCCGCAGACCCTCGACGCACTCGACGGTGGTGGTCTTGCCGGCACCGTTCGGACCGAGGATCCCGAAGATCTCGCCCTCCTCGACGGCGAACGAGACCCCGTCCACGACGGCCCGGCCGCCGTAGGACTTCCGTAGTGCGGTGACTTCGATGACTGGTGTGGCTGACATGTACCGAGGGTCCCGCCGGGACCGGTCCCGCCACATCGCCCATCGCGCTCGACCGGCCATCAACCGATCGGTTGATGCGCCCCTACGACTCCCCCGAGCGCGCCGCTACGACCCCTCGAACACCCAGGTCGTAGGACCAACGGCCGATCCGGGTCCGGCCAAAACTCGGTGGGCGATGTCAGTGGTGGTCCGTAGGCTCGCCCGTGATGACGATGACCACGACACCCGCCTCCGCCGAGGACCACTCCGACCGGTCCGCCGTCCGCACGCTCGCGCGGCTGTGGCCGTACGTCCGCCCCGTGCGCGTACGGCTGTTCGCCGCGGCCGGGGTCGCCGTCGTCGCGTCCTGTACGGGGCTGGTGTTCCCGCTCGTCCTGAAGTGGATGGTGGACGGACCGGTCGCCGACCGGGACACGGCGGGCGTGTGGCTCGGGGCGCTGTACCTGCTCCTGCTCGGGATCGCGGAAGCGGCCCTGTTCGGGCTGCGGCGCTGGCTGGTAGCGCGGCCGTTGTCACACGTCGAGGCGGAGATGCGGGCGGACCTGTACCGGCATCTGCAACGCCTGCCGGTGTCCTTCCACGACAGATGGCCCTCGGGCCAGCTCCTCTCCCGGGGCACCACCGACCTGATGCTGCTCCGGATGTTCCTGGCCTTCCCCCTGACGTTCCTGCTGGTCAACGCGGTGACGATCCTGGTCGGCGTGATCATCATGCTGCTCCAGGACTGGACACTGGGGCTGGTCATCCTGGGTCCCGCCATCCCGGTGATCATCACCTGCGTGATCTTCGAGCAGCGGTACGCGCACGTGGCCCGCCGCGCCCAGGACCAGGTCGGCGACCTGACGACGGTCGTCGAGGAGAGCGTCCTCGGCATCCGCATCATCAAGGGCTTCGGCCGCCACCGCACCCAGGCCCGAGCCTTCCGCGACCTCTCCCGCACCCTGCGCGGCACCGAACTCCGCAAGGCCCAACTCCTCGCCACGATCTGGGGCGTCATCGTCACCCTCCCCGAACTGGCACTCGGGGCGGCACTGGTGGTGGGGACGGTGCAGGTCGCGGACGGGGATCTGTCGGCGGGCACGCTGGTGGCGTTCCTGTCCACGGCACTGGCACTGCGCTGGCCCGTGGAGTCGATCGGCTTCCTGCTGGCAATGAGCCAGGAGGCGGCAACGGCGACGGAGCGCTACTTCGAGGTAATGGACGAAACCCCGGAGGACCAAGAAACGCCCTCGGGGGACGCGCCCCAAAGGGGCGCGGGGAACGGCGCGACCAGCCCCCACGAACCCGCACCCGAAAACGACGGCATCCGTTTCACCACAGTCTCCTTCCGCTACCCAGACGCTCCCGCCGACTCCCCACCCACCCTCGACAACATCAACCTGCACATCAAAACCGGCGAATCCATGGCCCTGGTAGGCGCAACCGGCACCGGCAAGACCACACTGACGGCGCTCGTCCCACGGCTGCACGAGGTGACCTCCGGCCAGATCACACTGGACGGCAAGGACATCACCACCATGCCCCGGGAAACGCTGCGCGCCCTCGTCGCCGTGGCCTTCGAGGAACCCACGTTGTTCTCGGCCAGCGTCGGGGAGAACGTACTCATGGGGTCAGAAGAGGGCGCGGGACAACCGGAGTTGGAGCGTGCCCTGGCCGTCGCACAGGCCAACTTCGCGCACACCCTCCCCCAGGGCACGGACACCCAGGTAGGCGAACAGGGCCTGAGCCTCTCCGGCGGCCAACGCCAACGCCTCGCCCTGGCAAGAGCGGTGGTGGGCAACCCCCGCTTCCTGGTCCTGGACGACCCGCTCTCCGCCCTGGACGTCCACACGGAGGCGGCCGTCGAGGCCGCCCTGCGCCAAGTCCTGGCCGACACAACGGCGTTGATCGTGGCCCACCGCCCGTCCACGGTCCTCCTGGCCGACCGCGTGGCCCTCCTGTCCGACGGCCGCATCACCGCGGTCGGCACCCACCAGGAACTCCTGCGGACGAACACGGAGTACGCGTACCTGATGTCGGGCGCCGACCACCAGGGGGACGAACGATGACCGCGGCCACCACCTCCACCCCCACCACCGGCGACGACGACAACCCCGAACCCCCGCCCCCGCACAAGCCCGCCGCGGGCGACCCCTTCGACCACGACGTCCTGCCCACTCCCCCGGGCGCGACCGGCACCCTCCTGCGCTCCCTGCTCGCGCCGATGAAGGCACGGGTCACCGTCACGACCCTCCTCCTGCTGCTCCAGCAGGCGGCCGTGCAGGTAGGCCCGCTGCTGGTCGCGTACGCCATCGACCGCGCGGTCCCGGCGTTCCGGGACGACAACCACGGCCCGCTGATCGCCGTAGGAGCGGGCTACCTGTTCTGCGCGCTGCTCTCCGGCGGACTCCAGTACGCGTTCATCGGCGCCTCCGCCCGCGTCAACCAGGACGTGCTGCTCGATCTGCGCGGCCGTATCTTCCGGCACGCGCAGGCGCTCAGCATCGACTTCCACGAGCGGTACACGTCCGGCCGGCTCATCTCCCGTTCCACCACGGACATCGAGGCCCTGCGCGAACTGCTCAGCGAGGGACTCCAGGAGCTGATCACGGTCATCCTGTCGTTCGTGTACATCTCGGCGATGCTGCTCTGGCTGGACCTCGGTCTCGGCGCGGTCGCGGTGGCGTCCTTCGTGCCGCTGTACCTGCTGGTGCGGGTCTACCAGCGGCGCGCGGTACGGGTGTACGCGATCCGCTCCACGGCGATCGCGCGCGTGATCGTCAAGTTCGTCGAGACGATGAACGGCATCCGCCCGGTCCGGGCGTTCCGCCGCGAGGCGGTGAACGACGCCGACTTCCAGGTCCTCAACCAACAGCACGAACGCGCCAACGGCGACGCCCTGTTGGAGATGGCCCGCTATGTCACCGGCTCCCGCCTGGTCGCCAACACGGCCGTCGCGGTGATCGTGCTCTGGGGTGCGACCCGAGTCGCGGACGGCTCACTGGAGTTGGGCGTACTGGCCGCCGCGGTCCTGTACCTACGGCGGCTCTACGACCCGATCGACCGGCTCGGCATGTTCCTCAACTCGTACCAGTCGGCCGCGGCCTCCCTGGAGAAGATCGCGGGCCTGCTGGCCCAGACCCCGTCGGTCCCCGAACCCTCAACACCCGTCCAGCTCCCGGAACTTGAGACAGACCAACCCGGCCGCGAGGTCGTCTTCGACGGCGTCCGTTTCGCCTACCGCACCGGCGGCGAGGTCCTCCCCGTCTTCGACCTGACCCTCCCCGCCGGCCAGACCGTCGCCGTCGTCGGCTCCACCGGCGCGGGCAAGTCCACCCTGGCCAAGCTCTTGGCCCGCTTCTACGACCCCTCGGACGGGCGGGTCCTGCTCGACGGCGTCGACCTGCGCGAGCTGTCCGCGCCCGAACTGCGGCGCGGGGTGGTGATGGTGACGCAGGAGGCGTTCCTGTTCTCCGGCACGGTCGCCGAGAACATCGCGATCGGGCGCCCGGACGCGCCTCGCGAGGAGATCGAGCGGGCCGCGAAGGCGATCGGCGCGCACGACTTCATCAGCGCGCTGCCCGACGGCTACGACACCGACGTACGCAAGCGGGGTGGCCGTATCTCGGCCGGTCAACGCCAACTCGTCGCGTTCGCACGGGCGTTGCTCGCCGACCCCGCCGTCCTCATCCTCGACGAGGCGACCAGTTCCCTCGACATCCCGGGCGAACAGGCCGTACAGCGCGCCATGTCGACGGTCCTGCGCGGCCGGACGGCGGTCGTCATCGCCCACCGCCTCTCCACGGTCGAGATCGCGGACCGGGTGCTGGTCATGGAACACGGCCGGGTCGTCGAGGACGGCACCCCGGCCGACCTCATCGCCGGGACGGGGCGCTTCGCGGACCTGCACCGGGCCTGGCGGGACAGCCTGGCATAAGCGCGGGTGAGGTTGTTTTTTGACTGCCGGCCGGTGGGGGCTGGTCGCGCCCCGCGGCGGAGCCGCATATCGATACCGTCCCGCGCCCCTAAAAGCGCCGACCCGCCGTGTCTTTTAAGGGGCGCGGGGCTGTATCGATTTGCGACTACCGCCGCGCGGGCGCGACCAGCCACGACGCACCGCAGGCAGCCAACGCACCCCACCCCCACCCCTCCCCGCTTGCTAACCGGAACCCCGTTCCGTATCGTTACCGGAACAAGGTTCCGCTTACCCATTGTGGAGGACGCCGTCATGCAATACCGCACCCTCGGCCGCACCGGCAT
The DNA here is from genome assembly GCF_033335955.1 of Streptomyces sp. N50. GTDB lineage: Bacteria > Actinomycetota > Actinomycetes > Streptomycetales > Streptomycetaceae > Streptomyces. The sequence continues at coordinate 6,485,660 of NZ_CP137549.1, read as the reverse complement.
ACAGGTCAGCACCCTCGCGCTCGGTGCCATGAACTTCGGCAGAATCGGACGCACGAGCCAGGAGGAGGTCACCGCGATCGTCGATGCCGCTCTCGCGGGCGGGGTGAATCTCATCGACACCGCGGACGCGTACAGCGGAGGCGAGTCCGAGGAACTGCTCGGCAAGGCGATCGCCGGTCGCCGGGACGACATCGTGCTGGCCACGAAGGCGAGCCTGCCGATGGGCGAGGAGCGCAACCACCAGGGCGCCTCGCGCCGCTGGCTGGTCACCGAGCTGGACAACAGCCTGCGCAGGCTCGGCGTCGACCACGTCGACCTGTACCAGATCCACCGCTGGGACCCCCGCACCAGCGACGAGGAGACCCTCTCCGCCCTGACCGACCTCCAACGCGCGGGAAAGATCCGCCACTTCGGCTCCTCGACCTTCCCCGCGTACCGCATCGTCCAGGCGCAGTGGGCCGCCCGCGAGCACCACCTGAGCCGTTACGTCACCGAGCAGCCCAGCTACTCGATCCTCCAGCGCGGGATCGAGACCCATGTCCTGCCGGTGACGGAGGAGTACGGCCTCGGCGTCCTGGCCTGGAGCCCGCTCGCCTCGGGCTGGCTGTCCGGCGCGATCCGCGAGGGCCGGGAGGTCACCACCAGCCGCTCCTCGTTCATGCCCCAGCGCTTCGACACCACCGTCCCCGCCAACCGCGCCAAGCTCGACGCCGTCGAACAGCTGGCCAAGGTCGCCGACGAGGCCGGGCTCACGATGATCCAGCTCGCGCTCGGATTCGTCACCGCGCACCCCGGCGTGACCAGCGCGCTGATCGGCCCCCGCACCCTGGACCACCTGCACAGCCAGCTCGCCGCCGCGGACACGGCACTCTCCGCCGACGTACTGGACGCGATCGACACGATCGTCGCCCCCGGCACCGATCTCGCCGCCCACGAGAAGAACGACACCCCGCCCGCCCTCCTCGACCCGTCCCTGCGCCGCCGCTGAGACCCACCGGACACAAACCGAACGGAAGCACAGCCATGTCCGACCCGAACCCCGCGATCGTGTCCGTGAAGCCGGTGATCCTGCCCGCCCCGGGCCGCGGCGAGGACCTCCAGGTCCGCGTCTCCGCACCCGTGACCGGCGACGATCTACCGGTCATCGTCTTCTCGCACGGCTTCGGCTGGTCGATGAACGGCTACGCCCCGCTGGCCGACCACTGGGCCGCGCACGGCTTCGTCGTCGTCCAGCCCACCCACCTCGACTCCAGGACCCTCGGCATCCCGCACGAGGACCCCCGCTTCCCGGAGATCTGGCGCATCCGCATCGAGGACCTCAAGCGCGTACTGGACGAACTCGACGTCCTGGAAGCCTCCGTGCCCGGTCTGGCAGGACGTCGCGACCGCGACCGCATCGCCGTGGCCGGCCACTCCTGGGGAGCCCAGACGGCGAGCGCGCTGTTGGGCGCCCGCGTCCTCGACCCCCAAGGCGTCCCCGGCGAAGACCTGTCCGACCCCCGCGTCAAGGCGGGCGTGCTCCTCGCCCTGACCGGCCTGGGCGACGACCTGACCCCGTTCGCCGCCGAGCAACTCCCGTTCATGAGGCCGTCGTTCGCCACGATGACCCCACCGGCGCTGATCGTCGCCGGGGACCACGACCAGTCCCAGCTCTCCACCCGCGGCCCGGACTGGTTCACCGACCCGTACACCTACAGCCCCGGCGACAAGACCCTGCTCACCCTCTACGGCGCGGAGCACTCACTCGGCGGAATCCCCGGCTACGAGGTGGCCGAGACGACGGACGAGAGCCCCGAGCGCGTCGCCCTGCTCCAGCACCTCACCACGGCGTTCCTGCGCAGCACCCTGCACCCCGAGAACACCGACTGGAAGAGGGCGGCCGCCCAACTGGCGGACGATCCGGACCCGTTGGGAACGCTCCAGAGCAAGTAGCGGCCCCGCGATATTCGATGGGCAACCGCGCTCACGCTCGGTAATCTTCGTTGCCTCCAACCACCCCCGGATCGCTCACGGCTGCGCGCGCCCGGCAGCCTGGGCAAGGAGGCACATGATCGACGCGTACGAGGATCCCGGGACGCCCGACCGTCGCGGCGGCTGGCGGTTCCTGTGGTGGCTGGTGTGGCGGCAGCGGGCGCGGGCGGTGTCCGGGGCGCTGCTGTCGAGCGTGTGGATGGTGCTGATGGCGGCGGCGCCGTATCTGATGTCCCGGGCGGTCGACGACGGCCTGGTACCGGGGAACATGGGCGCGCTGGCCTGGTGGACCGGGGCGCTGTTCGCGGTCGGCGCGGTCAACTCGTGGCTGAGCATCATGCGCCACCGCACGATGACCCGGGTCCGGATCGACGCCAACTTCCGCACGGTCAAGCTGATCGTCGGCCAGACGGTCCGGCTCGGCGCCGTGCTCTCCCGCCGCGCACAGGCCGGCGAGGTGATCACCACCGGCGTCGGCGACGTGTGGACGATCGCCCAGTCCCTCACGGTCGTCGGCCCCGGCTTCGGCGCCCTCGTCGTCTACGGCGTGGTCGCGGGCGTGCTGCTGTCGATCTCGGCGCCGCTGGCCGCCGTGGTGCTGCTGGGTGTGCCGGTGATCGCGTTGCTCGCGGGGCCGTTGACGCTGCGGCTGCAGAGCGTGGAGACGGAGTACCGGGAGCGGCAGAGCGTGCTGACCGCGCGTATCGGTGATCTCGCGGGCGGCCTGCGCGTCCTCAACGGCCTTGGCGGCAAGGGGCTGTTCGCGGACGCGTTCCGCCGTGACTCGCAGCGACTGCGGGCGCAGGGGTACCGGGTGGGCGCGGTGGCCAGCTGGGTGCAGGCGATCGGGGTCGGGCTGCCGACGCTGTTCCTCGCCGTGGTGACCTGGCTCGCGGCCCGGCTGGCGGCCCAAGGGCAGCTCAGCATCGGCGAGTTGGTCGCCGTGTACGGCTATGTCGCGGTGCTGATCGGCCCGGTGGCGTTCTTCGTGCAGATGGTCTACGAGCTGAGCCGGGGCGTGGTGGCCGCGCGGCGGGTCGTAGAACTGCTCCGGCTCGAACCCACCCCGGACCGCGGGGAGTTGGACGCTCCCGCCGAACCGGCCGTCCTGCACGATCCCGACTCCGGGGTGCGGGTGCTGCCGGGGCGGCTGACCGCGCTGGTCGGGGCGCGGCCCGCCGACGCGCTGGCGGTGGTCGACCGGCTCGGGCGGTACGCGCCGTCCATGGCCACCTGGGGCGGGACGCGGCTCGACGCGATTCCGCTGGAGCAGGTGCGGGCGCGGATCCTGGTCGCCGACAACGAGGCCGACCTGTTCGCCGGACCGCTGACGGAGGTCGTGTCGGGGCGGCGGGAGCGGTCGGCGGAGGCGGTGGCGAAGGCCGTGCGCGCGTCCGCCGCCGACGACATCGTGCAGGGGCTGCCGGAGGGACTCGACTCGGCGGTGGCCGCACAGGGGCGCAGCCTCTCCGGAGGACAGCGTCAACGGGTGCGCCTGGTACGGGCGTTGCTCGCCGAGCCCGAGGTGCTGCTCGCGGTGGAGCCGACCTCGGCGCTCGACGCGCACACGGAGGCGGCGGTCGCGCGACGGCTGCACGCGGAGCGCACGGGCCGTACGACGGTGGTGACCACGACGTCCCCGCTGGTCCTGGACCACGCGGACACCGTGCACTACCTGGTCGACGGCAAGGTCGCGGCCAGCGGCGGCCACCGCCGGCTGCTGGCGGAGGAACCCGGCTACCGCGCGCTGGTGGCCCGGGACGCGGAAGAGGAAGAGGTCGTACGGTGACGCAGTCCTCGTTGGCGAAGGGTCAACTGCCGGTCGCGGAACGGGCGGACGTACGGCGGGCGGCGTTGCTCCTGGTGCGGGCCGACCGGCGGGCGTTCGCCGTCGTGCTCGTCGTGAACGCGCTGGCCGCCGGGGCCGGGCTCGCCGGGCCGTGGCTGCTCGGGCGGATCGTGGACGAGGTGCGGGCCGGGGCCGGGGTGAGCACGGTGGACCGGCTGGCCCTGGTCATCGTGGCGTGTGCGCTGGCCCAGTTGCTGCTGGCGCGGTGGGCGCGGTACGTGGGGCACCGGTTCGGTGAGCGCACGCTGGCGCGGGTGCGGGAGGACTTCGTGGACCGGGCGCTGGCGCTGCCCGCGTCGGTGGTGGAGCGGGCCGGGACAGGGGACCTGACCGCGCGCGGCACGGCGGACGTGGCGATCGTGGGCACGACCCTGCGCGATGTCGGACCCGAACTGCTGGTCTGCTCGGTGCAGGCGCTGTTCGTGATGGGCGCGGTGTTCGTCCTCGACCCGCTGCTCGGGCTGTTCGGGGTGCTGGGGCTCACGCCGATCTGGTTCGCGCTGCGCTGGTATCTGCGCCGGGCCCGGGACGGCTATCTCGCGGAGGGCGCGGCCAATTCGGAGGTCGCCGAGATCCTCACGGCGACCGTGGCCGGGGCCCGCACGGTGGAGGCGTTCCGCCTCCAGGAGCGCCGGGTGACAGCGAGCCGCGACACCCTCCGAACGGCACTGCGAAGCCGCCTGTACACCCTGTTCCTGCGGACGGTGTTCTTCCCGGCGGTCGAGGTGTCGTACACCATCCCGGTGGCGGGCGTGCTGTTCGTCGGCGGCTGGCTGCACGGGCGCGGGGAGGTGGGCCTGGGTGCGGTGGTCGCGGCGGCGCTGTATCTACGGCAGTTCACCGACCCCCTGGACGAGATCCTGATGCGGATCGAGCAACTCCAGAGCAGCGGCGCGTCGTTCGCCCGCGTGGAGGGACTGGCCCGGGCACCCCGCGCGGAGGGCGACGGTGCCGCCCCGGTCCCGGCGGACGACCGGATCGACGTGACGGGCGTGCGGTACGCCTACGAACGCGGCGGCGAGGTGCTGCACGGCGTCGACCTGACCGTACGGCCGGGTGAACGGCTCGCGGTGGTAGGCCCGTCGGGCGCCGGCAAGACCACGCTGAGCCGGCTGCTGGCGGGCGTGGACGCGCCGACCGAGGGCACGGTGACGGTGGGCGGGGTCCCGGTCCATGGCCTGTCACCGGAGACACTGCGCCGCCAGGTCGTACTGGTCACCCAGGAACACCACGTCTTCCTCGGCTCGGTCCGCGACAACCTCCTGATCGCCGAACCGGCTGCCACGGACGAGGAGTTGTGGGCGGCGCTGGCGGCGGTCGGCGCCGAGGAGTGGGTGCGGGAGTTGCGGGACGGTCTGAACACCCGCCTGGGCGCGGGCGGTTCGGCCACGGACGGCTCCCAGGCCCAGCAACTCGCCCTGGCCCGCGTGGTGCTGGCCGACCCGCACACCCTGATCCTGGACGAGGCGACGGCCCTCCTCGACCCGGCCACCGCCCGCCACACCGAACGCGCCCTGGCCGCCGTACTGGAGGGCCGCACCGTGATTGCCATCGCCCACCGCCTGCACACCGCGCATGACGCGGACCGGGTGGCGGTGATGGAGAACGGCCTGCTGACCGAACTGGGGCCGCACGAGGAGCTGGTGTCGGCGGGCGGGGCGTACGCGGCGCTGTGGCACTCGTGGCACGGGGACGGGCGGGGGTCGGGTGGCTGACGCCGGGCGGTTTTCGCCCCCTCCGCCCCTTCCCGTCCCGTCCCTGGGGGCTCCGCCCCCAGACCCCCATCGGCCCTGAAGGGGCCTCGTCCTCAAACGCCGGACAGGCTGAAAGATCAGGCCCCGTCCGGCAGTTGACGGCTCGCACCGGGGCCTCGTCCTCAAACGCCGGACGGGCTGAAAGATCAGATCCCGTCCGGCAGTTGACGCCTCACACCGCGTCCGGCCCCCGCTCCCGCGTCCGTATCCGCACCACCTCCTCCACCGGAGTCACCCACACCGTGCCCCCACCCGTACCCCGCCCTCCCGCCGCACGGATGACACGGACGAGGTCGGTCGCGTCGAAGTCGAGGGTGAGGATGTCCAGCCGAAGCCGCGGGGCGAGGTTCACCCGGTACTCGCTGCCCCGGTAGACCTCGACCCGGACCTGCCGGGGCTCGTAGGCGCTCACCTCGGTCACCGTCACTCCGCGCACCCCGAACGACTGGAGGGCCTTCATGACGTCCGGGACTCGGTGAGGAGGGAGGACCGCGGTGACGAGTTTCACGGGTCTTCCTCAACTCCGGCCATTTCAGCTGGAGTCCGGTTCCTTGGCCTGCTCCGCGATCGGCGCCGGAGCCGCCACCGCCGCCACCGGTTCGGACACCGACGCCGACGCCACCGCCGACTCCGCCGGATACGCCTCCTCGTCGTGGACCGCGATGTCGCCGGCCTCCAATACCTCGTCCGGCGCCCGGAGTTTCACGAACAGGCCGATCGCCTTGAGGATGAGGAAGGTCATCACGGCGTCGTAGACGATGACCGTGCCGGCCGAACCCGCCTGTTTCCAGAGCTGGTCGAGGTTGCCGTAGAGCCAGCCGCTCGTGGAGAACGCCGTGGTGCCGTCCTTGTTGAGGTACACGGCGACCGCCGGGTCGGCGAAGATGCCGACGAGCATGCCGCCGGCGAGGCCCGCGATGCCGTGGGTGTAGACGACGCCGAGCGCGTCGTCGACCTTGTTGAACGGCGGGACCTTGGGCAGGTAGGTCCAGGCGAGCCAGACGATCGACGACGCGATGATGCCGATGTAGATCGCGCCGATCCCGGTGACGAAGCCGGCCGCCGGGGTGATCGCCACCAGGCCGACGATCATGCCGTTGATGCCGCCGAGGAAGGTCGGCTTGCGCTGCGGGCCGACGAACATGTCCCAGAAGACCCACACCAGCAGGGCAACTGCCGTACAGAGGTTGGTGTTGAGGACCGCGAGGGCCGCGTTGTGGCCGCCGAAGTACATGTCGCCGCCGTTGAAGCCGTTCCAGCCGAGCCAGAGGATGCCCGCGCCGACGGCGACCATGGGGAGGTTGTTGGGCACGCCGTGGGCGCGGTCGCGGGCCAGGCGTGGTCCGATCACCGCCGCCGCGACGAAGCCCGAGGTGCCGGCGGCGAGGTGGATGACGTAGCCGCCGGAGTAGTCGAGCGCACCCTTGGCCGCCCACCAGCCGCCGCCCCAGAGCAGGAAGGCGTTGACCGTGTAGACCAGGGTCGACCAGATCGGGACGAAGAGCAGCCACGCGCGGATGTTCATGCGGCCGATCACGCTGCCCATGAAGAGGAGCGGGGTGATCGCCGCGAACGCGAAGTGGAAGTAGGCGAGGGTGGCCTGCGGGAAGTGGAAGCTCGGCATCAGGTCGTTGCCGTTGACGAGCGGTATCCATGCCTGCTGCTGTTCGCTCGCCGAACCGACGATGGTGCCGGGCCGGCCGACGAACGCGCCGAGGATACCGGGCCAGTGGGGGTCCAGGGGTTCGCCGAACCCCATCTTGAACTCCCAGAGGACCCAGCCGACCAGGACCAGCGAGAAGCCGGTGAAGGCCATGAACATGGTGTTCACGACCCATTTGCGCTGGACCAGGCCGCCGTAGAGGATCGCGATGCCGGGGATGCTCATCAGGCCGACGAGCGTCGCCGCGACGAGCTGCCAGGCGTTGTCGCCCGCGTCCAGCCAGTTGGGATAAGGAATCACTGCAGCCGTCAACTCCCTTCGTGGGAGCGGCGGTCCGGCAGGACCGCCGGTTCGAACGGCAGGATCGTGCCGGATCTTTTACGGGTTGGTTCCGGGGGCATGTCCGCCGAGAAAATTTCTGTTCACGGTCAAAGATTCCTCAAGCGACGCTCCGCGTGACACCAAGTGACGGTCCGGATAACGGACTTGAACACCCGGACAACGAACGAATTCCGGCCAACCTCCTGACACGCTCCTGACAGAAAGCGCGGACTGCTGCCACTCTTCCCACTGGCGCTTCACAGCAACCCCACAGCTTCACACCAGTGATCACTGTGATCCCTGTGATCTCCCCAGGTCGCGCGATCCGCGACCGTCCCGAAGGAGTCAGTGTTGAGAAGCAATTCCTCGCGCAGACGCACCTCCCACATAGTCGCCGTAGCCGGCGTCACCGCTCTGCTCGCCGCAGCCGTCCAGGCCGGCGCGACCTCCTCCGCCGCTCCGGCCAACCCCCTTGCCAGCAAGGGGAATCCGGCGCACATGGCCCTCTCGCTCTCCCCCTCGCAGCGCGCCGAGCTGCTCCGCGACGCCGCGTCGGCGCGGACCTCGACGGCCAAGGACATCGGCCTCGGCGCCAAGGAGGCGCTCGTCGTCCGTGACGTCGTCAAGGACGCCGACGGCACGGTGCACACCCGCTACGAGCGCACCTACGGCGGACTCCCGGTCCTGGGCGGCGACCTGGTCGTCGACACCGCCAAGTCCGGTGCCACCGAGCGCGTCATCAAGGCGACCAACGCCACCATCGCCGTCGCCGACCTCACGCCGAGCGTCACGACCGGCGCCGCCGAGAAGCAGGCGGTCTCCCGCGCCAAGGCCCTCGGCTCCACCAAGTCGGCCGCGGACTCGGCCCGCAAGGTGATCTGGGCCGCGAGCGGCAAGCCGGTCCTCGCCTACGAGACGGTCGTCGGCGGCCTCCAGGACGACGGCACCCCGAACGAGCTCCACGTCATCACCGACGCGGCCACCGGCAAGAAGCTCTACGAGTACCAGGGCATCGAGAACGCCACCGGTACAGGCAACACCCAGTACAGCGGCTCGGTCCCGCTGACGACGACGCAGTCGGGCTCCAACTACACCCTGACCGACGGCGACCGCGGCGGCCACAAGACGTACAACCTGAACCACGGGACGTCCGGCACCGGCACGCTGTTCTCGCAGACCACCAACACCTGGGGCAACGGCACCACGTCGAACGCGGCGACGGCCGGCGCCGACGCGCACTACGGCGCGGCCGAGACCTGGGACTTCTACAAGAACACGTTCGGCCGCAGCGGCATCAAGAACAACGGCGTCGGCGCCTACTCCCGTGTGCACTACGGGAATTCGTACGTCAACGCGTTCTGGGACGACAGCTGCTTCTGCATGACGTACGGCGACGGCTCCGGCAACGCGGACCCGCTGACCGCCCTCGACGTGGCGGGGCACGAGATGAGCCACGGCGTCACCTCCAACACCGCCGGGCTCAACTACTCCGGTGAATCAGGCGGGTTGAACGAGGCGACCTCCGACATCTTCGGCACCGGCGTCGAGTTCTACGCCAACAACTCGACCGACGTGGGCGACTACCTCATCGGCGAGAAGATCGACATCAACGGCGACGGCACGCCGCTGCGTTACATGGACAAGCCGAGCAAGGACGGCGGCTCCGCGGACAGTTGGTACTCCGGTGTCGGCAACCTCGACGTGCACTACTCGTCGGGCATCGCCAACCACTTCTTCTACCTGCTGAGCGAGGGCAGCGGCGCCAAGGTCATCAACGGCGTCAGCTACAACTCGCCCACCTCGGACGGGCTTCCGGTCACCGGCATCGGCCGGGACAAGGCGCTGCAGATCTGGTACCGCGCGCTCACCACGAAGTTCACGTCCACCACCAACTACGCGGCGGCCCGCACCGGGACACTGGCCGCGGCCGGTGAGCTGTACGGCACGACGGGCGCCGAGTACAAGGCGGTGCAGGACGCGTGGGCGGCCGTCGCGGTCGGTGCGCGCTCCGGTGGCGGCGGGGGCACCGGTACCTCGTTCGAGAACACGGCCGACGTGTCGATTCCGGACAACGGGGCGGCAGTCACGTCCTCCGTCACCGTGTCCGGGCGGACGGGCAACGCGCCCTCGAACCTCGCGGTCACGGTCGACATCGTGCACACCTGGCGCGGCGACCTGGTGATCGACCTGGTCGCTCCGGACGGGTCGACGTACCGCCTGAAGAACTCCAGCTCGTCCGACTCGGCGGACAACGTGCAGGCCACCTACACGGTCAACGCGTCCTCCGAAGTCGCCAACGGCGTCTGGAAGTTGAAGGTCCAGGACGTGGCGGCACAGGACACCGGCTACATCAACAGCTGGAAGCTTACGTTCCCGTAAAACCCAGGCGTCCACTTCACGCCGCGCAAACAAGACGCCGCCCCGGGGTTTCAACTCCGGGGCGGCGCCCTGTTATGGGCGTTTACATTGCCGCAACGTTCACCGGACAGTCGATTTTCAGCCAACATCACTTGAGGGTCCTGACATGTACGCGCCCCTGGTGCCACTCTTCCCTCACGCCGCTTCAGCACAGCCAATTCACCATCGCTCCGGTCGGTAACCCCACGCCGTCCGGACTCCCCCACAGAGGAGCTTGCGTGACCCCCCTCTACGCGCGTCACAAGCGCACCACCCTGGCCATCGCCACCGCGGTCGCCGCCGGCGCCCTGCTCGCCACCGGTGTCAGCACCGGCGCCTCTGCCCAGCCCGCCGCGGCCAAGCCGGCGCCCCTCGCCGCCGCCCCGCAGCTCCTCTCCAACTCCGCGCGTGCCGCGCTGGTCCAGGAGAAGCAGGCCGCCGCGCCCGAGACGGCCCAGCAGATAGGCCTCGGCACCAAGGAGAAGCTGGTCGTCAAGGACGTCGTCAAGGACGTCGACGGCACGCTCCACACCCGCTACGAGCGCACCTACGCGGGCCTCCCGGTCCTCGGTGGCGACCTCGTCGTGCACACCTCGCCGGCCGGCAAGACGGAGGGTGTCACCAAGGCGCACGCGGCGGCCATCAAGGTCTCCACCGTCACGCCGAAGATCTCCACCGCCAAGGCCGAGAAGCAGGCGCTGACCATCGCCAAGGCCGCCGGTTCCGACAAGACCGCCGCCGACGGTGCCCGCAAGGTCATCTGGGCCGGCGGCGCCACCCCCGTCCTCGCCTACGAGACGATCGTCGGCGGCTTCCAGGACGACGGCACCCCGAACCAGCTGCACGTCATCACCGACGCGGCCACCGGCAAGAAGCTCTTCGAGTACCAGGGCATCGAGAACGCCACTGGCACCGGCAAGACCCTGTACTCGGGCACCGTCAGCCTCACCACCACGCTGTCGGGCACGACGTACTCGCTGACCGACGCCTCGCGCGGCAGCCACAAGACGTACAACCTGAAGCACGGGACGTCCGGCACCGGCACCCTCTTCACCAACACCACCAACACCTGGGGCACCGGCGCCGCGTCCAGCTCCACCACCGACGTGACCGCCGCCGCGGACGCCGCCTACGGCGCCCAGGAGACGTGGGACTTCTACAAGGACACGTTCGGCCGCAGCGGCATCAAGAACAACGGTGTCGGCGCCTACTCCCGTGTCCACTACGGCAGTTCGTACGTGAACGCGTTCTGGGACGACAGCTGCTTCTGCATGACGTACGGCGACGGGTCGAGCAACACCCACCCGCTCACCTCGCTGGACGTGGCCGGCCACGAGATGAGCCACGGCGTCACCTCCAACACCGCGGGCCTGAACTACTCGGGCGAGTCCGGCGGCCTGAACGAGGCGACCTCGGACATCTTCGGCACCGGCGTGGAGTTCTACGCCAACAACTCGTCCGACGTGGGTGACTACCTCATCGGCGAGAAGATCAACATCAACGGCGACGGCACCCCGCTGCGCTACATGGACCAGCCCAGCAAGGACGGCGGCTCCGCCAACTACTGGTCCTCCTCGGTCGGCAACCTCGACGTGCACTACTCGTCGGGCGTCGCCAACCACTTCTTCTACCTCCTGTCCGAGGGCAGCGGCGCGAAGACGATCAACGGCGTGAGCTACAACTCGCCCACGTCCAACGGCTCCACGGTCACCGGCATCGGCCGCGCCAAGGCGCTGCAGATCTGGTACAAGGCCCTGACGACGTACTTCACGTCGACCACCAAGTACGCGGGCGCCCGCACCGGCACCCTGTCGGCGGCGGCGGCGCTGTACGGCTCCGGTTCCACCGAGTACAACGCGGTGGCGGCCGCCTGGTCGGCCGTCAACGTCAGCTGACGACAGCCGAGTTGACAGATAAGTGACTAGGGCGGTACCCGGAGCGAAGGCAATTCCGGGTACCGCCCTACTCTTGGGTTCCATGTCCTTCACGTACGACGACGTCGGCGCGACCCGCGAACGCGGCTTCTGCCCCCCGGGCTTCCATCCCCTGTATGTGCGCACCCGGATCGGCGAGGGCGAGAAGGTCTTCCGCCGGGCCGCCGAGGCGGTCCTGACCTGGGAACTCCACCGCGAATTGGGCGTAGGCATCGAGGCGACCGCGGAAAAAGCGGCCCCCGGCGTCGACGTGACGGTCACCCTCGCCGGCCTCATCAAGGCCCCCTGCCGCATCGTCTGGACGGTGGAGGAACACCGCAGAGCCGGCTGGGCCTACGGCACCCTCCCCGGCCACCCCGAATCCGGCGAGGAAGCCTTCATCGTCGACCGCACGGGCGATGGCACAGTCTGGCTGACGGTCTCCGCCTTCAGCCGAGGCGCCAAGTGGTACGCCCGCCTGGGCGGCCCGGCGACGAGAGGCTTGCAGCACGCGTACGCACGCAGGATCGGCAACACCCTTCGCCAGATGTGCGCGCCGTACTCGGAGGTGTAGGAAGGGGACCACCCGCGCCCCAAGGGGCGCGGGGAACTGCGCGACCAGCCACGGCGGACCCGCAGACGAAGAGCTACCGCATCAACACCCCTGCACCCTCCACCCCGTCCTCGGAGGGCACCGCCACCAACCCCAACTCCGCACTGGACGCGAGAAGTCGGTGCGCAGGCAGGATCCGCACGGTGTACCCATAGGGCCCGGTGCGATCAAGGGCAAGCGGCCCCTCGTACAACCAGTGCCCCTCCGCATCCGGCCCCCCCGCCGGCTTCAAGGGAACCGTCGTCGCATCCCCGATCCGGTCCTCCGGATCCACCCGCCCCGAAACCGCCTGCACTTCCACATCATCCGGAGCAAGCCCCGCCAACCCCACCCGCACCCGGAGATTGAGCGTCGTACCCAGCTCCGCCGTGGCCGTAGCCGCAGACGTCTCCACATGGTCGACGGTCACCCCGTGCCAAGCGGAACGCACCCGCCCCTTCCACGCGGCAAGTTCACGAGCCGCGTCCGGGGTCATCGCGCGATGGGCATGCGCGGCCGGTCCGTAAAGCCGCTCCACGTACTCACGCACCATGCGCCCGGCAAGCACCTTCGGCCCGAGCAACGTCAGCGTCTGGCGCACCATCTCGATCCACCGGTCCGGCAACCCGTCCTGGCCGCGTTCGTAGAAACGCGGGGTGACGCGCTGCTCCAGGAGGTCGTACAGCGCCGCGGCCTCCACATCGTCCCGGTGATCGGGATCCGTGCCCGTACCGTCCGCCGTGGGGATCGCCCAACCGAAGTCCGGCTGGAACCACTCGTCCCACCAGCCGTCCAGCACCGAGAGGTTGAGGCAGCCGTTCAGCGCCGCCTTCATCCCGCTCGTGCCGCACGCCTCCAGCGGGCGCAGCGGGTTGTTGAGCCAGATGTCGCAGCCGGGGTACAGCTTCTGCGCCATCGCCATGCCGTAGTCGGGGAGGAAGACGATGCGGTGCCGGACCCGCGGATCGTCCGCGAACTTCACCAGCTCCTGGACGAGGCGCTTGCCGCCGTCGTCCGCCGGGTGCGCCTTGCCCGCCACCACGATCTGGATGGGGTGGTCCGGGTGCAGAAGCAGATCCATCAGCCGGTCCCGGTCACGCAGCATCAGCGTCAGGCGCTTGTACGACGGGACGCGGCGCGCGAATCCGATCGTGAGGACGTCGGGGTCGAGGACACCGTCGATCCAGCCCAACTCGGCTGATCCCGCGCCGCGTTGACGCCAGGAGGCGCGCAACCGCTCCCGTACCTCCACCACCAACTGCTCACGCAGATCGCGGCGCAGCTCCCAGATGTCCTGGTCCGGGATCTCCGCGACCGCGTCCCAGCGGTCCGAACCGCCCACCGTCAGCGCGTCCTCGGTGCGGGTCGCGCCGATCTGCCGCGCCCCGAGCCGGAGCACCTCGGGGGCGACCCAGGTCGGCGCGTGCACCCCGTTGGTCACGGAGGTGATCGGCACCTCCTCGGCGTCGAACCCGGGCCAGAGTCCGGAGAACATCTCGCGGCTCACCTGACCGTGCAACAGGGAGACGCCGTTGGCCCGTTGGCCCAGGCGCAGGCCCATCACGGCCATGTTGAAGAGGTTGGGTTCGCCGCCCGGGTAGGTCTCCATGCCGAGGTTCAGGATGTGCTGGACGTCCAGGCGCGGGAGTTCGGCCTCGGAACCGAAGTGCCGGGCCACCAACTCCCGGTCGAAACGGTCGATTCCGGCCGGTACCGGGGTGTGCGTGGTGAAGACCGTGCCGGCCCGCACCGCCTCCAGGCCGGCGTCGAAGTCCAGCCCCGCGTCGCAGAGTTCGGCGATCCGCTCCAGGCCGAGGAAGCCCGCGTGTCCCTCGTTCGTGTGGAACACCTCGGGCTCGGGGTGACCGGTGAGGCGGCAGTACGTCCGGACCGCCCGCACACCCCCTATACCGAGCAACATCTCCTGCAGCAGCCGGTGTTCACTGCCGCCGCCGTAGAGGACGTCGGTCACGCTGCGTTCGCCGAGGTCGTTCTCCTCGACGTCGGAGTCGAGCATCAGCAGCGGTACCCGGCCGACCTGGGCCAGCCAGACGCGGGCGCGCAGCGAACGGCCGCCAGGCAGCGCAAGGGAGACCTGGGCCGGGGAGCCGTCCTCCTCCCGCAGCAGCGCGACCGGGAGTTCGTTGGGGTCGAGGACGGGATAGTGCTCCTGCTGCCAGCCGTCCCGGGACAGCGACTGGCGGAAGTAGCCGTGCCGGTACAGGAGTCCGACGCCGATCAGCGGTACGCCGAGATCGCTGGCCGATTTCAGATGGTCGCCCGCGAGAATGCCGAGGCCGCCGGAGTACTGCGGCAGGGCGGCCGTCACACCGAACTCGGGTGAGAAGTAGGCGACGGCGGCGGGGAGTTCACGTTCGGCGGCCTGGGTCTGGTACCAGCGGTCACCGCCCACGTAGTCGGCGAGGTCTCCCGCGACCTCGGTGAGCCGGCGCAGGAAACGGCTGTCCTCGGCCAGCTCCGCGAGCCGCTCGGCGGAGACGCTGCCGAGGAGTCGTACGGGATCGCGTTCCGAGGCGGTCCACCGCTCGGGATCGACGGACTGGAAGAGATCGCGGGTGTCGGCGTGCCAGGACCAGCGCAGATTGCGCGCCAGATCACTGAGAGGTCGGAGGGGTTCGGGGAGAACGGGACGGACGGTGAATCGACGGATCGCCTTCACAGCTCCACCTCGGCGCTTCGCTGGATGACACACGGCAATGTGTGTCGTCGTGTGTGATGACGGTACCGGTGATGGTGTGGGCGTCGCTGGGGGCTTCGCCCCCAGACCCCCATCGGCCTGGACGGCCTCGTCCTCAAACGCCGGACGGGCTGATTATTACCACCCTGAACTAATACGGGCCCCTCGTGCGCCCTTGTGGTGCTTCGCGCCTCACGAGAGGCTGCCCTGTGGAGAGTTGAAGGAGGGGAACTCGACATGGCACGGACGCGCACGCGGCGTCTGCGCCGGGCGGGGGGCCTGACCGCGGTCACCACCATCGTGGTGCTTTCGGCCATCACCCTGCCCGCGCACGCCGCACCGGAGGGGACCATACTCGGCGCCGGTGAACCCGGTTCCGTCAGCGGCAGTTACCTGGTGACGCTGAAGGGGGGAACAGCGGCTCCGTCGGCCGCAGGCAAGGGCCTCGCCACGAAGTACGGGGCGAAAATAAGCCACACCTACGACACCGCCCTGAACGGCTACGCCATCAAGGCCAACGAGAGACAGGCCAGACTCCTCGCGGCGGACGCCCGGGTCGCCTCGGTCGCCCAGGACACCCGCGTCACCCTGGACAGCAGCAGCCGTAGCGCCTCCCGTGTCCAGCGCAATCCGCCGTCCTGGGGGCTCGACCGGCTCGACCAGGCGAGCCTGCCGCTGAGCAAGAGCTACACCTCGCCGGGGTCCGGGGGCAGTGGCGTGACGGTGTACGTGATCGACACCGGCATCCGGATCACCCACCAGGACTTCGGCGGCCGGGCGAGCTACGGCTGGGACTTCGCCGACAACGACGCCACCGCCCAGGACGGCAACGGCCACGGCACCCATGTCGCGGGAACGATCGCCGGCACCATGTACGGCGTCGCCAAGAAGGCCAAGGTCGTCGCCGTACGGGTCCTCGACAACGCGGGAGCCGGTACGACCTCGCAGGTCATCGCCGGTATCGACTGGGTCACCCGGCACGCGCACAAGCCCGCGGTCGCCAACCTCAGCCTCGGCGGCATCCACAACGCCCAGCTGGACGCGGCCGTACGCAACTCGATCGCCGCCGGTGTCACGTACACGGTCGCGGCGGGCAACGACGGGCTGTCGGCCGGCCTGTACTCCCCCGCGGACGTCAAGGAGGCCATCACGGTCGGCGCCACCGACAAGGCGGACGCCCGGGCGGCCTTCTCGAACTTCGGCCCGGCCGTCGATCTGTTCGCCCCGGGCGTCTCGATCACCTCCTCGTCGTACGCGAGCGACACGGGGAAGGCGACCTTCTCCGGTACGTCGATGGCGTCGCCCCACGCGGCCGGCGCGGCGGCCGTCTATCTCGCCGGCCACCCGCGTGCCACCCCGGCACAGGTCTCCGCGGCTCTTGTCTCGGGGGCGGTTTCCGGGAAGGTGTCCGGCGCTGGGCTCGGTTCGCCGGACAAACTTCTGCAAGTACCGCGGTCGTAGCCCGGGAGTGACGGTTCGGGCCCCGTCCGCCCAGGACGGGGCCTGGATCTTTTGTGGAGACCTGCGCGTAAGTAGTTAGCAACCTGCCGGATTGCTAACCCGAATAGGGTGGGAAGGCTCCACCGGTACGCCCCCCAGACGCACCACGGGATCTCCTTCGCAGGACCCACCTCCCCACATCCATCCGCCCACACCCACGTTGACGCGGACAGGAGCGGTCATGCCCGCCACGCACCACTCGTCAGCACCCCCGACACCCGGCAAGGCCACGCCCCCCGTGCGCCCCGCCGGCACGGCACCACCCGCCCCGGAGCCACCCTCCGCGGACGGCACCTCGCCCGGCATCGGACGCATCCCCGTCCTCGATGTCCGGCCGGTCGTCCAGCACGGCCACCGGTCCGCCAAGGCGGTCACCGGTGAGGCGTTCGAGGTCTCGGCCATCGTCTTCCGCGAGGGCCACGACGCGGTCGCCGCGAACGCGGTCCTCTACGACCCGGACGGCCGCCCCGGCCCCTGGACCCCGATGCGGGAGCTCGCCCCGGGCTCCGACCGCTGGGGCGCCACGGTCACGCCCGGCGCACCCGGCCGGTGGACCTACACCGTGGAGGCCTGGAGCGACCCCGTCTCCACCTGGCGCCACCACGCCCGGATCAAGATCCCGGCCGGAATGGACACGGACCTGGTCCTGGAGGAGGGCGCGCGGCTGTACGAACGCGCCATCTCCGGCGTCCCGAAGGGCAAGGGCCTCCGCCCCGTCCTCCGCGCCGCCGTGTCCGCCCTCCGCGACGAGACCCGCCCGCCCGCGTCCCGCCTCGCCGCCGCGCTCACACCGGAGGTGGACGGGGTCCTGGCCCGATACCCCCTGCGGGAACTGGTCACGGCCGCCGAGCCCCGACCGCTCCTCGTCGAGCGGGAACGGGCCCTCTACGGCGCCTGGTACGAGTTCTTCCCGCGCTCCGAGGGCACCCCGGCCCAGCCCCACGGCACGTTCCGTACGGCCGCGAAACGCCTGGACGGCATCGCCGCGATGGGCTTCGACGTCGTCTACCTGCCGCCGATCCACCCCATCGGGACGACCTTCCGCAAGGGCCCGAACAACACCCTCTCCGCAGGGCGTGAGGACGTCGGCGTCCCCTGGGCGATCGGCTCCCCCGAGGGCGGCCACGACGCGATCCACCCCCAACTCGGCACGCTGGAGGACTTCGACGCGTTCGTCGCCCGGGCCGCCGAGCTGGGCATGGAGATCGCGCTGGACTTCGCGCTCCAGTGCTCCCCGGACCACCCGTGGGTGGAGAAACACCCGGAGTGGTTCCACCACCGCCCCGACGGGACGATCGCGTACGCGGAGAACCCGCCGAAGAAGTACCAGGACATCTACCCCATCGCCTTCGACCGGGACATGGACGGCCTGATCACCGAGACGGTGCGGGTCCTACGTCACTGGATGGACCACGGCGTACGGATCTTCCGCGTCGACAACCCGCACACCAAGCCGGTCGTGTTCTGGGAACGGGTGATCGCGGAGATCAACGGCACCGACCCCGACATCATCTTCCTGGCCGAGGCGTTCACACGCCCGGCGATGATGCACACGCTCGCGCAGATCGGGTTCCAGCAGTCGTACACCTACTTCACCTGGCGCAACACGAAGCAGGAACTCACCGAATATCTGAGTGAGTTGTCGGGGGAAGCGGCGGCCTACATGCGGCCGAACCTGTTCGTGAACACCCCCGACATCCTGCACGAGTTCCTCCAGGACGGCGGCCGACCCGCCTTCGAACTGCGCGCGGTGCTCGCCGCGACCCTCGCTCCCACCTGGGGGGTGTACAGCGGGTATGAGTTGTGCGAGAACACGCCGTTGCGGCCCGGCAGCGAGGAGTATCTGGACTCCGAGAAGTACCAACTCCGGCCGCGCGACTGGGTGTCGGCCGAGCGGGAAGGACGTAGCATCGCGCCATTGCTGGGCAAGCTCAACGACATCCGGCGCCGCAGCCCGGCGTTGCGGCAGTTGCGCGATCTCCACTTCCACGATGTGGATCAGGAGGCGGTGATCGCGTACTCGAAGCGCAGCGGTTCGAACACGGTTCTGGTGGTCGCGAACCTCGACCCTCACCACACCCAGGAGGCCACGGTCTCGTTGGACATGCCGCAACTCGGCCTGGAATGGCACGAGTCGGTGCCGGTGCGCGACGAGCTCACCGGCGAGACCTATCACTGGGGCAGGGCCAACTATGTGCGTCTGGAGCCGGGTAACCGGCCCGCACACATCCTCACCGTCCTGCGACCGTCCCCGCAGATCGGAGGGTCACCCACCATATGATCGTCAACGAGCCCGTCCCGGACACCTTCGAGGACACTCCCGCCAAGGACCGGGACCCCGAGTGGTTCAAACGCGCCGTCTTCTACGAGGTCCTGGTCCGCTCCTTCCAGGACAGCAACGGCGACGGCGTCGGTGACCTCAAGGGCATCACCGCCAAACTCGACTACCTCCAGTGGCTCGGCGTCGACTGCCTCTGGCTCCCACCGTTCTTCAAATCCCCCTTGCGGGACGGCGGTTACGACGTCTCGGACTACACCGCCGTACTCCCCGAATTCGGCGACCTGGCCGACTTCGTGGAGTTCGTCGACTCCGCCCACCAACGCGGCATGCGCGTCATCATCGACTTCGTCATGAACCACACCAGCGACCAGCACCCGTGGTTCCAGGAGTCGAGGAAAGACCCCGACGGGCCGTACGGCGACTACTACATGTGGGCCGACGACGACAAGCAGTACCCCGACGCCCGCATCATCTTCGTCGACACCGAAGCCTCCAACTGGACCTTCGACCCCGTCCGCAAGCAGTACTTCTGGCACCGCTTCTTCTCCCACCAGCCGGACCTCAACTACGAGAACCCGGCCGTGCAGGAAGAGATCATCTCGGCGCTGAAGTTCTGGCTGGACCTGGGCATCGACGGCTTCCGGCTGGACGCGGTCCCGTACCTGTTCGCGGCCGAGGGCACCAACTGCGAAAACCTTCCGGCAACCCATGAGTTCCTCCGCCGGGTGCGCAAGGAGATCGACGCGCAGTACCCCGACACGGTGGTGCTGGCGGAGGCGAACCAGTGGCCCGAGGACGTCGTCGACTACTTCGGCGACTTCCAGAGCGGCGGCGACGAGTGCCACATGGCGTTCCACTTCCCGGTGATGCCGAGGATCTTCATGGCGGTCCGCCGGGAGTCCCGCTACCCCGTCTCGGAGATCCTGGCCAAGACTCCGGCGATCCCGTCCGGCTGCCAGTGGGGCATCTTCCTGCGCAACCACGACGAGTTGACCCTGGAAATGGTCACCGACGAGGAACGCGACTACATGTGGGCGGAGTACGCGAAGGACCCGCGTATGCGCGCCAACATCGGTATCAGGCGCAGGCTGGCCCCACTCCTGGACAACGACCGCAACCAGATCGAACTGTTCACGGCCCTGCTCCTGTCGCTGCCCGGCTCGCCGATCCTCTACTACGGCGACGAGATCGGCATGGGCGACAACATCTGGCTCGGCGACCGCGACGCCGTGCGCACGCCGATGCAGTGGACACCGGATCGCAACGCAGGTTTTTCGTCCTGTGACCCCGGCCGCCTGTCGCTGCCGACCATCATGGACCCCGTCTACGGCTACCAGGTCACCAACGTCGAGGCGTCGATGTCGTCGCCGTCGTCGCTGCTGCACTGGACGCGCCGCATGATCGAGATCCGCAAGCAGAACCTGGCGTTCGGGCTGGGTTCGTACCGGGAGCTGCCGTCGTCCAATCCGGCGGTGATCGCGTTCCTGCGCGAGTACGAGGACGACCTCGTGCTGTGCGTGAACAACTTCTCCCGGTTCGCGCAGCCGACGGAACTGGACCTGCGGGCGTTCAATGGGAGGCATCCGGTCGAACTGTTCGGCGGGGTGCGCTTTCCGGCCGTAGGAGAGCTGCCGTACTTGCTGACGCTGGCGGGGCACGGCTTCTACTGGTTCCGGCTCCGCAAGGAAGCCGCGTAGATCCTTGCCGGATCCCGGTGGGGTGGGGCGG